>JAKBTL010000025.1 GCA_021844425.1 Actinomycetes bacterium
ACGTCTCGAGCAGCGACCATCATGAGGTCGTTCAGCTCGTCGACGACGACGAGGACGAAGGGGAGCCGCTCGGGACCCGGCGCGTCCAAAGTGCCATCCTCGGCGCCCACGGCCTGCTCGACGCCCACCCCGTCCTCGACACCTGCACCGTCCTCGCCCGCGTGCGCCCAGTCGTGCGCGTCTCCTGCCTCGGTGCGGTCCCCCGACGGTCGGCCTGGGTGCTCGTCGGAGAGCCCGCCGGAACGCGCATCAGCACCCAGCGCTGCCGCGCGGGCCCGCGCCGCCACCGCCGCCAGCTCTGCGGCGAGCGACGGTCCGCCCGGCGGCTGCAGCTCGCCGCGTGCCAGCGCGTCGTGGTAGCCGGCGATGTCTCGCATCCCGTGCTCGGCGAGCAGGTCATAGCGACGCTCCATCTCCTTCACCGCCCACGACAGCGCGTTCGCGGCCTTCTTCGGGTCGACGACGACCGGAGTGAGAAGGTGCGGAAGCCCGTTGTACTGGCCGAGCTCGACGCGTTTGGGGTCGACGAGGATGAGGCGGACCTCGTCAGGGGTGGCCCGCATCAGCACCGAGGTGATGAGCGAGTTGATGCACGAGGACTTCCCCGCCCCCGTGGCGCCCGAGATGAGGACGTGCGGCATCTCGGTGAGGTTCACCATGACGGGGCGCCCCGCGATGTCCCGGCCGAGCGCGACCTCGAGCGGGTGGCGAGAGCGAGCCGCTTCGGAAGATCCGAGAATGTCGCCGAGCGCCACGAGCTGGCGCTGCCGGTTCGGCACCTCGACGCCGATGGCCGACTTCCCCGGGATCGGCGCGAGGATCCGGACGTCCGGCGAGGCCATGGCGTACGCGATGTCACGGCTGAGGCTCGTCACCCGTGCGACCTTCACACCTGCGCCCAGCTCGAGCTCGTACCTGGTGACGGTCGGGCCCACCGTCCTGCCGGCGAGCCGCGTCTCGACGCCGTGGGCCGCAAGCGCAGCGACGAGCGCCTCGCCTGCCTTGTCGAGCAGCCGCTCGTCGAGCCGCTGCGCGGTCGAGCGAGCGAGGAGCCGCAGCGGCGGAAGCCGCCACTCCCCGACTGCAGGACCGACCCGGCTGCCTGGGCCGACCCGGCCGCCTGGGCCGACCGCACGCCGCGTGATGCCGGCACCTGTGTCCCGTCCTGCCGCCTCGTCCCGCCCCTCGGCGCTGCCCGGCGCCTCGAGCTCGTCGACGCGCGCCGCCGCCCCGGCGCCCGACGGGCCGGATGCCGGTTCGGACGCCGGTACCTCGGAGGCCCCATCGGCCTCGCCCGTGCCGACGAACGCCTCCGCTGCGCCCCTGTCGAACGCCGGGTCCTCGAGCACGGGTGAAGCCGAGGCAACGCCCGCGCGGTGTCCCCGGGGCTCTGCCGTGGCGTCGGACCCGAGGTCGCGAACCTCGACCGGACGGTCGAGCGCGCGGCCGACGAGGGCACCTGCCGCGACGAATGGCCGTCCAAGGCTGCGCAGCCGGATGCCCGTGGCGAGGACCGCTCCGACTGCGCCGATCGCGAGCAGCAAGACGACGGCGCCCGCGGTGCCCAGCCCGTGCGCGAGCGGGCGCCCGGCGAGGACCCCGAGGGCTCCGCCTGCACCAGCAAGGGCAGCGCTCGGGGACGAGAGCGTAGGCATCCCCCCGGCGAGCTCGGCCAGCCCGCAGACGGCGACGAGCGAGATCGCCGCCCCCGCACCGGCCCGGCCGCTCGAGAGGCCACGTCGGCCGATCACCACTCCCACCCCTGCTGCGACCAACGCCGGCGGCAGGAGGAACCGTGCCCACCCCGCGGCCACCCCGAGCGCGACGTCGACTGCGCGCCCGACGCCACCTGCGGCATCGCCGTACACGGCGAGCGCGAGCAGCACGCCGGCGGTGACGAGCCCGATCGCCCAGAGGTCAGCGCCGTGGTCGCTCAGCACCCCACCTCCAGCGGGCCCCGTCCGCGAGCCCCCGGCGCCCCGCGCCCGCCCGCCGCGCGACGCCGCGTGCTCCGCCTTCTTGGACCCGGCGGCGCGTCGCCCGCCCTCCCCGTCGCGTTCGGGCCGGGCGCGGGTGCGGCTCGGTGCCGTTGCACGCTTCGTGGTCGCCACAGTGCCAACGAGGCTACTGCCGTCGCCGCCCCGATCGACGGACGATGCCGGGCGGCGACCAGGGAACACTCAGCGGGCCATGACCCCGGACGGCCGAGACTCGGACGGCCGAGACTCAGCGGGCCATGACCTCGGACGGCCGAGAGTCAGACGGCCATGACGACGGGCACGATCATCGGACGGCGGCGCGTCCGCTCGTTCACGAGCCGCCCGAGCGCACGGCGAGCGTGGCGCGTGAGGACCTCGACGTCGTGCGCGCCCTCCTGCATCGCCTCTGCCAGCGCCTCTGCGACCGCGGTCGAAGCGTCCTCGAGCAGCTCCTCCGCCTCGGGCGCGTGCACCCACCCTTTGGTCGCGATCTGCGGAGCCGCCGTGAGCACCCTGCGCTGGAGGTCGACGGTCGCGACCACCATCACCACGCCCTCCTCGGCCAGCTGGCGGCGGTCGCGCAGCACCCCGTGCCCTACGTCGCCGACCGTGCCGTCGACGTAGAGATAGCCGGCCGGCACGGTGCCGTCGCGATGGATCCCCGTCTCGTCGAGCCGCACGACGTCGCCGTCCTCGCACAAGAGGACCTGGTCCTCGGGCACGCCCATCGAGCGGGCGAGCTGTGCGTGGTGCACCAGGTGGCGGTACTCGCCATGGACGGGAACGAAGGCCCGAGGGTTCGCCACCGCAAGCATCGTCCGCAGCTCCCCCTCGCGGCCGTGGCCGCTCACGTGCACGGCTTCAGTGCCGGTGTGGACGACCTGCGCGCCCCGGCGGTGGAGCTCGTCGATCACCCGACCGACCGACCACTCGTTGCCCGGGATCGGGTGCGCGCTGATCACCACCACGTCCCCATCGGCGACCTGGAACCACTTGTTGTCCCCGGTCGCCATCAGCGAGAGAGCCGACATGGGCTCGCCCTGCGATCCCGTCGAGATCACGCACACGTTGCCGGGTGCCAGGCGATCGACGTCCTCGATCTCCACGAGCGCCCCCGGCGGGACCCTGAGGAGCCCGAGGCGCTGCGCGAGGTCGACGTTCTTCGCCATGGAGCGCCCGAGGGTCGCCACCTTGCGTCCCGTGGCGACCGCTGCGTCGACCACCTGCTGCAAGCGGTGGATGTGACTGGCGAAGCACGCGACCACGATCCTGCGGCCCGCACTGGCGGCGAACACCCGCGCCATCGCCGCGCCGACGGTGCTCTCGGACAGGGTGAAGCCAGGCTCTTCCGCGTTCGTCGAGTCCGAGAGGAGCAGCGCGATGCCCTCGCCCGAGGCAATGGCCCCGATCCGGGCAAGGTCGGTGCGCCGCCCGTCGACGGGCTCCAAGTCGATCTTGAAGTCGCCGGTGTGGAGAACCACCCCCTGAGGAGTGGAGAACGCGAGCGCGAACCCGCGCGGCACGGAGTGGGTCACCGGGATGAACTCCACCTCGAAGGGCCCGATCGTGCGCCGCTCGCCGTCGTCCACCTCCACGAACCGGGCGCGCGCGGCCAGACCTGACTCGTCGATCCGGTTGCGCGCGAGCCCGAGGGAGATCTCCGAGCCGTAGATCGGGACCTCGAGCTCCCGCAGCAGGTACGCGAGGCCCCCGGTGTGGTCCTCGTGCCCGTGGGTGAGGACGACGGCCTCCACCTGGCCTGCATGCTCGACGAGGTAGGTGAAATCGGGCAACACGAGGTCGACGCCGGGCATGTCGGGCTCGGGGAACATCACGCCACAGTCGACGACGACGATGCGCCCGTCGACCTCGAGGCACGCGCAGTTCCGCCCGATCTCGCCGAGCCCGCCGAGGAAGACGACCCGGACCGGCGCGCGCTCGGTGGCCAGGGTCTGCGACACCCTCGTCAAGACGCCGCGTGCAAAGGCGCCGAGCCGAGACGAGTGAGGATGCGCAGCGCCTCTCCCTCCAGCTCCGGGGGGCCCTCGCCGAGCGGAGGGCGGCACTGCCCGACCCGCAGGCCGAGCGCCCGACAGGCAGCCTTGGCAGGGAGCGGGTTGGGGAACTGCTCGGTGGACTCGAAGTCGTAGGACTCGACGAGCCTCGCGTTCTCCGCCCTCGCTCGCTCCAGGTTGCCGTCCCGCGCCGCGTGGACCATTCGATGCATCTCCGGGCCCGCCCAGTGCGCGCACACCGAGATCACACCCACACCGCCGAGCGCGATGAGCGGAAGCGTGAGCGAGTCGTCGCCGCTGTAGAGCTCGAAGGAGCGCGGCGCGTGGGCGAGCAGCCGGGCGGCGGCCGCAGGGTCCCCCGTCGCATCCTTCACGCCCACCACGTTGGGAACCTCGTGGGCGAGCCGCAGCATCGTCGCCTGTGCGATCCGCCGCCCCGCCCGGACCGGGATGTCGTAGAGGACGACGGGCAGCTCGGTGGCCGCGGCCACCGCGGAGAAGTGCGCGAGCAGGCCTTCCTGGGAGGGCCGGCTGTAGTAGGGGGTCACCACGAGGACACCGTCGACGCCGCACTCCGCCGCCTTCTTCGTGAGCTCGATCGAATGCCTCGTGTCGTTGGTGCCGGTGGCGGCCAGCACCGGGACCGTGACGGCGTCGGCGACCGCTCGCCACAGCTCGATCATCTCGCCGTCGGAGAGCACCGGGCCTTCGCCCGTGGTCCCGGCGAGCACCAGACCCTCGCTCGAGTGCTCGGTCAGCCAGCGCGCGAGATCGACCGCGGCGTCGACGTCGAGCGATCCGTCAGGGCCGAAGGGCGTCACCATCGCGGTGATCACGGCACCGAAGCGGGCAACGCGCACGTCCTCAACCTACCAGCGCTGGATCGGGCCACGCCCCTTCGAACCGGCTCGAGCCCTCGCTGCCCGCGCCGGGCTCAGGTGCCGGGCTCAGGTGCCGGGCTCAGGTGCCGCGCTCAGGTGCCGGGCTCAGATGCCGGGCTCAGATGCCGAGCAGCGCGTCGAGCCCCAGGGTGAGTCCGGGGAGGTCCCCCACCCGCCGCACCGCGAGCAGGACACCTGGCATGAACGAACTGCGGTCGTAGGAGTCGTGACGCAACGTGAGCGACTGGCCGAGTGCGCCGAAGATCACTTCTTCGTGCGCGACGAGCCCGGGAAGGCGGACCGAGTGGACCCGGATGCCGCCGGGTCCCGATCCCCCGCGCGCCCCGTCGAGGACCAGCTCGGTCGTCGGGTCGCGGAACGCCGCCGCGCCCGCAACCTCGCGCGCCGCGCCGATGCGAGCGGCAGTGCGCATCGCCGTCCCCGACGGCGCGTCGCGCTTCGCGTCATGGTGGAGCTCGACGACCTCGGCGCCGTCCATGAAGGGGGCAGCGAGCTCGCAGAACCGCATGAGAAGGACGGCTCCGATCGCGAAGTTCGGCGAGACCACCGCATTGGCGCGCCCCTCGCCGAACACCCGCCCGAGCCACGCGAAGTCCTCGTGACCGAGCCCGGTCGTGCCGACGACGGCGTGGACACCGTGCTCGGCGAGCCACGGGAGGGTGCGACGGGCGGCGTCGGCGACCGTGAAGTCCACCGCCACTTCGACACCCGCGTCGGCGAGCCCCTCGATGCTGCTCGAGACCACAGCCGAGGTGCCGATGCCGGGCGCCCAGTCAGCCGGCAGGCTGCGCCCCTCCACGGTCGGGTCGACGATCGCAGCGAGCGTCAGGTCCGGCGCCCCCTCTACTGCCCGGCACACCTCGCGTCCCATCCGACCGGCACCGCCGACGACCCCCACGCGGATCACCGCGGCCACCCTACCGGCTCCGGTCGCGCATGCCAGGGAGCCGGCCGTCCCCCGAGGCAGACGCTCCATGCGCCGCACCCGCGAGAGGAGCTCGCCCCCTGCGCCGGAAATTCACGACCGCCATGGCCAAGAGCGCGAGAAATCCCGCGACGGCAGCGCAGGACCCTGCGATCCCGAGCGTGAGCAGTTTCGGACGGAAGTGGAACGTGAGCACCCACCTGCCGGCAGGCACCCGGACGGACTGGATCAGGCCGTGCGGGCGCACGGTGAGCGGCACGGACCGGACGCCCGCCCGCTGCGCACCTCGCGCGCGGGCGTGCCCGCCAGAGACCGGCGTGAGCGTCGCGTGCCAGCCCGCGAGGTACGCCTCGCTCCAGACGACCGTGACGGGCCTGGTCGCGACGACGTGCACGACCGCCCCGCCCCAGTCGGGGGCTGCGACCTGTCGCACCGAGGAGCCCGGGGCCGGCGCGGCGAGCCAGACCGGGGGGCGCACCGGCCTCGTGCGACGGAAGATCCCCAATCCGCCGTCCAGCGTGCCGGCAAACCGCCACGTGGAGGTGTCCAGCGCGTCCTGGACCAGCCCGTCCAGCACCCATCGTCCCCCGCGGGCGCCTTGCAACGTCGACGTGTCGGCGATCTCGCGTGCGGGCCCTTCCACCACGATGCCCGCCGCGGTCTGCGGACGGCGGAAGTCCACCGTCCAGCCCGTCGGAGTCGGACGCACGCTCTCAGCCGGCCAGCGCGTCGAGCCGGCGGGGGTCACGACGCCGACGCTCGGCGTCCCGGCAGGCGCCGTGCCCTCGGTGACGGCGAGTGTCGCTGAGCCCAGGGCGACCGGACGGCCGAGGTAGAAGGTGCGCCGGTGCGCGCTCCCAGGGGCAGGAGCGCCAGGGCACGGCGCCGGAGGCGTTGGCGTCACCGGCCCGACCGCCCTCGTGCCGGGAGCGAGGTCGCCCGCCGACACGAGCATGGTCGAGAGGCGCAGCGGCCCGAACGTCCCCGTCTCGAGCGCGCAGGGGCTCACGGTGTCGAGACGGTGCGAGCCGGTCGGGGCGCCGTAGCTGTTGGAGACGATCGACCCGTACCCCTGGACGCTCGAGAGCCCCGTGAACACGTTCAGGTCGGGCTGCCCGACCGAGCTCAATGTGTCGATATGCGACACTGTCGTGTCGACGATCGCGAAGCGGCCGCTCGTCCCGAGCACCGAAGCGGCTGCAGCGTGGGAGGGCTCGAGTGTCACTGCAGGTGGCGCGATCGCTGTCGACGTCGCGAGGGCGAAGAACGCGAGATCGGCGACCACCACCGCCACGAGCGCACGGCGTCGCGTGGCCGCGCCGAGCCGGCGCCATCGGGCGACGAGCACGACCACCGCGCCGGCGACGACCGCCTGGACGAGGAACCAGGGCCAGAGGCCCCTGGCGAGCGCCGCTCCGGCGGCCGTCGCGTGCAGCCACTCCTCGACGGGACGCGGCGCGCCAAGCGTGATCGCGCACACGACGATCGCTGCAGCTGCGGGGATGGCGGGCAGCCAGGCCTCCCACTCCCGCGCCCTGCGCACGATGCCGAGGCGCTGTCCGGCACGGGCGGCACGGGCGTCGGGAGCGGCACGGGCGGCACGGGCGTCGGGAGCGGAGCTAGGCGCGGTCCGCTCGGCGAGCGCGTGGTCTGCCCAGAAGGCGAAGAGCACAGCGAGCGAGAGGTCGACGATCTCGACGTTGCGACTCTGCAGGCGCGTCTTTCCGAGAAGCGGGACCGCTGCCCAGAGATGGCCGAGCGGGGTGAACGACCCCCACGTGAGCAATAGTCCGAGGGCACCGAGCGCGAGCCACAGGCCCCAGTCGCTGGAGCGGACGGCACGGCGGCGACCGAACGACCGAGCGAGAAGGGCGAGCACCGCGCCGAGCGGCAGCATCCCGACGTACCCGGTGACCTCGGGCAGGTTGTAGCTGTTGAAGTAGCTCACGGACCCGAAGTGGCCCGCACCGCCGAAGAGGTCGGGGACGAGGAGGAGCAGCGACCACGACGGGTGCAGCGAGCCGGAGCCGAAGTAGTGGTACGTCTCGACCGCTCGCTGGGACGCCTTGATGAACGTCCAGCCGGGACCCAGCTCGGCGGCAGCGAGCGCGACTCCCCACACGCCGGCGAGCACTGCGTAGCCGAGGAAGCGCACGCGCGCGGCGACTGGCACCACCCATGGGCCGTAGCGGCGCAGGACGACCCAGGCCGTCACCACGGCACCGACTACTTCGGTCTCGACTATGGCGCGGGGCTCCCCGGTGAGGGCCTCGAGCCCGACCATGAGGGCGAGCAGCGCGACCCAGGGCCATGGAGAGGGCCGGCGCGTGGGCTCGGCGCGCTGCGACACGCCCGACGTGTCCTCGTACGGTGCCGGTGCCGGTCCGGTGCCGAGGACCGCCCACGACAGCTTGAGCTCGGCGAGGACGAGGAGCGGCATCCAGCTCATTCCCTGGATCAGAGCGATGTGCACGAGCTGGCCCGACATGGCACCCGAGAAGGCGAAGGTGAGCGCTCCGAGGACGCTCGCGAGGGGCGCCAGGCGGTACTGCCGGCACAACGCGTACATGCCGAGGCCGCCCGCCCAGTAGACGCCGAGCAGGTTCACGACGAAGGCGGCGACCGGCGCCAGCACCGCGAAGAAGAACGTGAACGGGTAGAAGGAGCCCGAGTTCAGCCCGCCGAGCAACGGCGTCCCGGACCAGATGAGGGGGTTCCACAGCGGGAGGTGTCCCTGGCGGAGCTGGCGGCCCGTCAAGACGCGCAGCGGGAAGTTCTGGATCAGGTTGTCGCCGTTGATCGCTGGGTGACCCAGCGCCGCGGGCAATGCGAAGAAGAGCACCGGGAGGACCACGAGCACCGCGATCGCCCGCCCGTCGGGAGAGCCGAGCCACTCCCCCACCCTGGCGGACAGGGCGCGGGTGGACAGGGCGCGGGTGCCGCTCGAGCCGGCCGTCGGCACGCGTGGTTCCGGCGCGACCCGCGATCCCGGCCCGCCCGCGGCGACCCCCTCGCGCCCGGGGCCCCTGGACGCCCGCCCCGCGGACACGCGGTTGCGGCTGGTCCGCCGAGCCGCGTCGGCGCCCGACCGCCGTGCCGAGCTCGACCGAGAAGGCGGCACGCCTTCAGGCACGCCACCAGGCACGCCGCGACGCCTGCCCGCCGTCGTGCTCAGGCGGCTCGGCCCGCCGGCCTCAGCGCGATGCCGTCGAACGCGTCGGCGTCGAAGGGTCCCACCGCTGCCAAGGTGCGGGGCGCCGCCGCCAGCGAGCGCGCCACTTCCTGCACCGCTTCGAGGTCCACCGCGTCGATGCGCGCGAGAGCTTCGTCGATCGTCCACGCGCGGTCGTAGAGCAGGACCGACGTGCCGAGCCGGCTCATCCTCGCTCCGGAGTCCTCGCACGACAGAAGCGTCTCGGAGCGGAGATTGCCCTTCGCGACGTCGAGCTCACGCGCCGTGATGCCGTTCGCAGCGAGATCCTCGATCTCACCCGTCACGATCTTCAGCACCTCGTCGACGTACTCGGGCGCCGTGCCTACCGACACGGTGGTGCACCCGGTGTCGTAGAAGCCGCTCCGCTCGGACCAGATCGAGTAGGCGAGCCCCCGTTGCTCTCGCACCTTCTGGAAGAGCCTGCTCGACAGACCCCCGCCGAGCACGACGTTGAGCACCGCCAGCGGCCAGCGCGCCTCGTCGAAGCGGGAGACCGACCGCATCCCGAGCACGAGGTGCGCCTGCTCGGTCTGACGACGCACCACGACGAGAGGGTCGACATCGTGGGTGACCGGCGCGCGGCTCGGCGCGCCGCCGCCGGGACGCGCGGCGAACCGCGCCTCGAGAGCCGCCGCCACCTCCTCGTGGCGGCAGTCGCCCGCGACCGCGACGACGACGTTGCCAGGCCGGTAGTGCTCCTCGAAGAAGCCCCGGATCTGCGACGCGGTCGTCGCGCCGACGCTCTCGGGGGTGCCGAGCGTGTCACGGCCGAGCGGGTGGCCAGGGAAGAGCGCCGACATCGCCATCTCGCCGGCCAGATCCGAGGGCTCGTCGGCGTGCATCAGGATCTCGTCGAGGATCACGGTCCGCTCGGCGTCGACGTCGTGCTCGGCGAGCGACGGGTCGTCCATGATGTCTCCGAGGACGTCGAGCCCGAGGTGGAGATGCTCGGAGAGCAGCCGCACGTAGAAGGCCGTGTACTCCTTGGTGGTGAACGCGTTGCAATCGCCGCCGACCTCGTCGAGCGCCTCGGCGATCGCAGCAGCCGAGCGCGCCGGCGTGCCCTTGAACAAGAGATGCTCGAGGAAGTGGGATGCCCCGGCCAGCCGGTCCGGCTCGTCGCGCGAGCCCGTCCCGACCCAAAAGCCGATCGCGACCGACCGCACGCCGGGCATCGTCTCGGTCGCGAGGCGAGCCCCCGACGTGAGGCGCTCGCTTCGGATCGCGCTGGTCGGTGCGCTCACCGGCGCCGCTGGCGGCGTCCGCCCCCTCGGCGGTCGCCGCCCCGCCCCGCGTCCCCACCTCGTGGCGCCGCTGGCGCCGCAGGGCCCAGATCGCCCAGGTCCGCGAGAAGCTCGGCCTCGAACGCGTCCTCGAACGACACGCGTGCGGGCCCCTGGCCTGTGCCGCGGGATCCGCCCTCGTGGTCCGCGCCGCCGGCGGGCTCGCCGGCCTCTGCGACGAGGGAGAGCGACACCTTGCCCTGCGGGTCGATGTCGTCGACGCGGACCTCGACGGGCTGGCCGAGCGTCAGGACGTCCTCAGCCTGCTGGACCCTCTTGCCACCGGCGAGAGGGGACAGCTTCGAGATGTGGAGGAGGCCGTCTCGCCCGGGGAGGATGTTCACGAAGGCACCGAACTTCGTCAGGTTCACCACCTTGCCTGCGTACACCGCACCCACTTCGGCACTCGGCGGTGTGAGGATGAGCGAGATGCGCCGGCGCGCCTCTTCGACGGCTTTGCCGTCCTTGGCGCCGATGGTGACGGTGCCGACGACGCCGTCATCGTCCACGGAGATGTCGGCACCGGTCTCCTGCTGCAGCGTGTTGATGATCTTGCCCTTGGGGCCGATCACCTCGCCGATCTTGTCGATCGGGATCTCCATAGACACGATCTTCGGCGCGCTTGCCGCCACATGCTCGCGCGGCTCGGCGATGCAACGGTGCATCACGTCGAGGATCGTGAGGCGCGCCTCCCTCGCCTGTCGCAGCGCCTGGGTCAGGACGTCGGCGGGAAGCCCGTCGATCTTCGTGTCCAGCTGGAGCGCGGTCACCGCGTCTGCGGTGCCCGCCACCTTGAAGTCCATGTCGCCGAACGCGTCCTCGGCGCCAAGGATGTCGGTCAGGGTGACGTAGCGGCCCTCTTCGTGCACGAGGCCCATCGCGATGCCTGCCACCGGCGCTTTGATCGGCACCCCCGCTGCCATGAGCGAGAGGGTGGACGCGCACACCGACGCCATCGAGGTGGAACCGTTCGACGACAGCACGTCGGACACGAGACGCAACGCGTAGGGGAAATCCTCCTTCGGCGGGATGACGGGGAGGAGCGCGCGCTCAGCGAGCAGGCCGTGGCCGATCTCCCTGCGCTTGGGACCCCGCATGAAGCCGGTCTCGCCGGTCGAGTACGGCGGGAAGTTGTAGTGGTGCATGTAGCGCTTCGACTCGTCCGGGGTGATCGTGTCGAGCAGCTGGTCCATGCGCGGCATTCCGAGGGTGCAGACGTTCATCACCTGGGTCTCGCCGCGCTGGAACAGCGAAGACCCGTGCGCGGTCGGCAAGAGGTCGATCTCCGCTGACAGCGGCCGGATCTCGGAGGTGGTGCGCCCGTCGATCCGCATGCCCTCTTCGACGATGCGCTTGCGAACGAGCTTCTTGTTGAGCGCCCGCACCGCGGCGGCGATCTCCCGCTCCCGCCCGGGGAGCTCGTCGGCAAGCTCGGCGAGGACCGAGGCCGTGGCGTTCTCGGTCTCGAGGTTGCGCGCGGCCTTGTCGGCGATCGTGACGATCTTTGCGACCCGCTCCGTGGCCGTCGCCTGCACGCGCTCCCACACGTCGTCGCCGTACTCGACGAACGTCTGGAACGGGATCGGCTCGATCGCGCCGCGTGCCTCGGCGAAGCGGGCGACGAGCTCGCGCTGGAGGTTGACGGACTCGCGGATCCACCTCTTCGCCGCCTCGAGCCCGTCGGCCAACACCTCCTCGGTGACCTTCGGAGCGCCTGTCTCGTAGAACTGCCAGGAGTGCTCGGTGCCGCCGGCCTCGACCATCATGATCGCCACCTCGGCGTCGGGAGCCTCGGACAGGGCGCGCCCTGCGACGACCAGCTCGAAGGTCGACGCGTCGCCCTCCTGGAAGCTCGGGTGCGGGATCCAGGTGCCGTCGGTCGAGTACGCGATCCGCACCGCTCCGATCGGGCCGTCGAACGGGATGCCCGAGATCATGAGCGCGGCCGACGCCGCGTTGATCGCGAGCACGTCGTGCGGGTTCACCTGGTCGGCGCCGAACACGGTCCCGACGACGTGGACCTCGTTCCTGAACCCCTTCGGGAACGAGGGCCTGAGCGGACGGTCGATGAGACGGCAGGTGAGGATCGCCTGGTCCGACGCCTTGCCCTCGCGCCGGAAGAAGGAGCCGGGGATCTTCCCGGCTGCGTACGCGCGCTCTTCGATGTCGACCGTGAGAGGGAAGAAGTCGGTCCCCTCGCGTACCGACCTCGCGGCGACGACGGTCGCGAGCACGACGGTGTCGCCGATGCGGCCCACGACGGCCCCATCAGCCTGCTGGGCGAGCTTCCCCGCCTCGAACGACATGGATCGGTCGGTGCCGCTGATCGGCGCCGACACGGAAATGGCCTCGGCCAACGATGCTCCTTGGTTTTCCAGAGGGCACCTCCGTGGCCGGTTCCCAGTGGTCGACCACCTGGAGCTCCAGGTGATCGGCAACTGGCAGCCGACGGCGCGGCGTGCCCGTTCTCAATGTGCGAACGCCCGACCGGACGGCCGGGCGGTTCGTTCTGCTAGCGGCGGATCCCGAGTCGGCCGATGATCGATCGGTACCGCTCGACGTCGTTGCCCCGGACGTAGTCGAGGAGCCGCCTGCGGCGCCCGATCAGCTTCATCAGGCCCCTTCGGGTGTGGTGGTCGCCCTTGTGGACCCTCAGGTGCTCGGTCAGGTGCGCGATACGGTCGGTCAAAAGGGCGATCTGGACCTCGGGCGAGCCGGTGTCGGACTCGTGGAGGCGATGCTCGGCGATGATGACCTGCTTCTCGGGCATGGACGGTGAGACCTCGGTAGTTCCTCTGAGCCAAGGCGCGGAAGGGCCGCGACCTGACCTGGACGTTAGCAGGCCAACCGGTCCGGCGGTGGCCGGCGCGCCCTGGGCTGCTGACGCGGCTCAGACCCCGGCGGCCGCGAGCGCTCGCCGGGCAGCTTCGACGTCTGCCCACATCTGCTCGACCAGGTCCTCCACCCGATCGAATCGCCGCTCGTCGCGCAGGCGCTCGGTGAAGGTGACTCCGACCCGCTCGCCGTAGAGGTCGCCCTCGAAGTCGATGAGGTGAGCCTCCACCAGGGGCGCAGGTGCCGGATTGCCCACTCTGGCGAAGGTCGGCCGAACCCCTACGGAGATCGCCGCGGGGTGCAGCGTCTGGTCCGCGCGGCGGCACCAGCCTGCGTAGATGCCCAGAGCCGGGACCGCGATGGCAGGGGGAACCGCGACATTGGCGGTCGGCATCCCGAGCTGCGACCCGCCACGCCCGTCGCCGCGGACCACCTCACCGCGGACCTCGTGGGCGCGGCCGAGGAGGTGCGCGGCTCCTGCGACGTCGCCGACGGCGAGGAGGGCGCGGATCCGCGTCGAGGAGACGACGTCGACGCGCGCGGCTGCGGTCTCGCCTCTTCCCTCGGAGCCCATCGCGCTGAGGGCCACGCCGACGACGCTGAACCCCTTCAGCGCGCCGAGCCTGCGCAAGAGCTCGACGTCGCCCGAGCGCCCGTGGCCGAAGTGGAAGTCCTCGCCGACGACGACCGCCTTCGCTCCGAGCGCGCCGCAAAGCACCTCGTCGACGAAATCCTCCGCGGTCTCGTTGGCGCGGGCGGCGTCGAAACGGACGACGACGGTGAGGTCGACGCCGCAAGAGGCCAGAAGCTCGAGCTTCTGTTCGTTGTCCGTGAGGAGCAGCGGCGCCGACTCGGGCCGGATCACCGTCGCAGGATGCCGGTCGAAGGTCACGACCGCCGCCGGGACCCCGAGAGCGTCGGCCTGCTCGCGCAGGAGGTCGAGCAGTTGGCGATGGCCGACGTGGACCCCGTCGTACGCGCCGATGGTGACCGCCGATCCCAGCGCTGCACCCGACAGCTCCTCTACGGACACGACCTGCACGACGACCGAGGATAGACGGACGCGCTCAGCGCGACGCCAGGACGACCGCGGGGCGGATGCGGTGGCCAGCTGTCTGCTCGTACACCGCGAGCAGCCTCCCGGTCTCGTCGACGAGCGCCCATGGGCCGTCGCCTGCCGCGCCGATCGGCACCTTGTCGAGAGGCCGGCCGCGCGCGACGACCCGTGCGATGTCGTGGCCGACGGCGACTCGGTCGAGGTCGCGCAATGCCTCGGCAGGCGAGCGGAGCGACGACGCGTCGAGCGTGCCCACCGTCTGGGCTTCCTCTGCGGTGAACGACCCGACTCGGGTGCGCCTGAGCCGGCGGACGTGCGCCCCACCCCCGAGGGAGGCACCGAGATCGGCAGCGAGGGTGCGCACGTAGGTGCCCGAGGAGCACGCGACGGTGGCCCGGAGGACCCCGGGTGCGCCGGTCGCCTCCAGGTCGAAGCGCTCGACGCGCACGGTGCGGACCGGACGTTCGACCTCGACGCCGCGTCGAGCCAGCTCGTGGAGCCTCGTGCCCCCCACCTTCACGGCCGACACCATCGGCGGGACCTGCTGGACGAGGCCGGTGAGCCCGGCGGCTGCGGCCCGAGCCTCCTCCAACGTGACGCCCGACATGTCCCATTCGCCGACGACCGCCCCCGACGCGTCGAGGGTGTCGGTCGCGACGCCGAGGACGATCTCCGCGGTGTACTCCTTTCCCAGCACGGTCAGGTACCGCAGCACCCGCGTCACGCGACCGAGCCCCACGAGGAGCACCCCCGTCGCGTCCGGATCGAGCGTTCCTGCATGCCCGGCCCGACGCTGACCGAAGAGGGTCCGGACGCGTGCGACGACGTCGTGCGACGTCCAGCCTGGCTCCTTGTCCACCACGAGGAGCCCGGTCGGAGCTGAAGAAAGCGCGGTGGTCACCGGCGGCCTCCGCTCGAGGAGGCTCCCGGCGGGCGGCCCGGCACCGCGTCGTGCCCGGCCTGCTCGTCGTGCCCGGCCTGCTCGACGTGCCCGGCGCGCTCGACCTGCCCGGCGCGCTCGGCCTGCCCGGCGCGCTCGGCCCCCAGGCGGCGGAGGATCTCCTCGACGCGCGCGCCCTCGCGCAGCGCGGGGTCGACCACGAACTGCAGGCGCGGCGTCCGCTTCATCCGGACCTGGCGACCGACGACCCGCTGGAGCTGCCCGCGACGCTCGCCGAGCGCAACCTCGCTGTCCTCGTCCATGCGTGCCAGGTACACCGTCGCAGCGCGGAGATCCGCGCAGACCTCCACCGAGGTCACGGTCAGGAAGCGAAGGCGCTCGTCGGCGTCGGCAAGCCGTTCGAGCTCTTCGCCGATGACCTGGCGCAGCACCTCGTTGACGCGCCGCGCGCGCGGGTAGTCGCGGCTGGCGGGCATCCGAGCCTCAAGTCCGCGCGATCTCGCGCTCCTCGAAGGTCTCGATCACGTCGCCCTCCTTCACGTCCTGGTAGTCGGAGAGGCCGATGCCGCACTCGTATCCGGCCTGGACCTCTCGGACGTCCTCCTTGAAGCGGCGCAGCGAGGTGATCGTGCCGCGCCAGATCACGACCCCCTCGCGCAAGAACCGCACCTTCGACCCACGCGTGATGGTGCCGTCCCTGACGTAGCACCCGGCGATGGCCCCGACCCTCGGGATCCGGAAGACCTGGCGGACCTCGGCCTCGCCCGTGACGACCTCTTCGGTCTCAGGCACGAGCATGCCGAGCATCGCTGCCTCGATGTCCTCGAGCAGCTTGTAGATGATCTCGTACGTTCGGATCTCGACGTCGCTGAGCGCCGCGAGCTCGCGGGCGCGGCGGTCGGGGCGGACGTTGAAGCCGATGATCGTGGCGTTCGACGCACGTGCGAGCTGCACGTCGTTCTCCGTGATGCCGCCAACGCCTCGATGGACGAAGGAGAGCTTCACGTCGTCACGCTCGAGCTTGCGCAGGCTCTCGGTGACCGCCTCCAGCGATCCCTGAACGTCCGCCTTCACGACCAGGTTCAGCGTCGCGGTCTCGCCGCGCTGGATCTGCTCGAAAAGGTCTTCCAAGCGGGCGCCCATCGCTGCGGAGGGCGCGGGGAGATGCCCGGAAAGGCGGAAACGCTGAGCGCGTGCCTCGCCGAGCGTCCGGGCGGTGGCCAGGTCTTTCGCGACGCGCAGCTCGTCGCCCGCCTGAGGAGGCTCCGAGAAGCCGAGCACCTGGACGGGCATCGACGGCAGCGCCTCTTTCACGTGGTCGCCTCGGTCGTCGACCAGCGCCTTCACCCGACCCCACGCTGCACCTGCGACGACGGGGTCGCCGATCCGCAGGGTCCCCGACTCGACGATGACGGTGGCGACGGGCCCGCGACCCGCCTCGAGGTTCGCCTCGAGCACCGTCCCGCGTGCCCTGCCTTCCGGGCTCGCCCGGAGCTCCTCGACCTCCGCCACGAGCGTGATCTGCTCGAGCAGCTCGTCGATGCCGGTGCCCTCGAGCGCCGAGACAGGCACGACGATGGTGTCGCCGCCCCACGCCTCGGGCACGAGGCCGCGCTCGGCCAGCTGCTGCAGCACGCGGTCGGGGTTCGCGTCCAGCCTGTCCATCTTGTTGATGGCGGCCACGATCGGCACATCCGCCGCCCTCGCGTGGTCGATGGCTTCGACGGTCTGCGGCATCACGCCGTCGTCCGCCGCCACGACCAGGACGACGATGTCGGTCACCTCGGCGCCGCGGGCGCGCATCGCGGTGAAGGCCTCGTGGCCCGGCGTATCGATGAAGGTGAGCAGGTGGCCGTGCCATGTGACCTGGTAGGCGCCGATGTGCTGGGTGATGCCTCCCGCCTCTCCGGCGACGACGTTGGTCCGACGGACCCGGTCGAGAAGAAGCGTCTTGCCGTGGTCCACGTGACCCATGACCGTGACGACGGGTGGGCGCGGGCGAAGATCCTCCTCGCGCTCCTCCTCTTCCTCGTCGCCTTCGAAGTACTTCGCGAGCAACTCCGCCTCGCGCTCTTCGCCAGGGTCGACGAGGCGGACGTGGGCACCGAGCTCGGCTGCGAACAGCTCGATCATGTCGTCGGTGAGCGACTGCGTCGCGGTGACCATCTCACCTTGGAGGAGGAGGAAGCGCACGACGTCCCCCGCCGAGCGGTTCAGCTTCGGCCCGAGGTCACGAGCGGTCGAGCCGCGCTCCACGATGATCTCGCCCTCGGGCACCGGTGCAGTCGACGGCGTGTACGTCGTGAGCTGGGTCGGCTCGAGCTCTTCGAGGTTCCTCCGACGCCTGCGCGCCCTGCGCTGGGGCAGGCGCCGTCCGGCCAAACCGCCTCGGCCACTGGGAGGTGCGCCGGGCGCGCTCGGTCGCCCGAAGCCACCGCCTCGGGACGGGAAGCTCCCGCCGCCGCTCGGACGGCCCGCGGCCCCGGCGCCCGGTGGACGTCCCCCGGTACGCGGGGGATAGCCCGTCCTGCCCGCGGGAGACGGAGAAGGGCGGCGCCCTCCCATGCCGGGCGGTGGCGGGATGGGTCGCCCGCTCGGGCCGAGCGGCGGCCGGCCAGGAGGAGGGGGGACCGGCTTGCCCGAAGGGCTGAGTGGTTGCCGCGCAGGGCGTGACCCACCCGGCGCACCCGGCGCACCGGCGCGCGGGGCCGAGCCGGATGGCTGCGGCGGTCGCTGGCCGATCGACGGCGAAGATGCCGGCGGGCGCGGCGCGCCCGACGGGCGAGATGACGGCACGCCGCCGGCCGCTGGCGGGCGCGGCGCCGACGGGCGGGCGCCGCTGGCTGGTCCGGCGGCGGACGGGGCTCCGGCAGCGGCGGGGGCCGAGGGAGCAGCAGCGGCTGGGGCCGCGGGCGCGACCGGCCCCGAGGCGGCGGGGGCAGGCGCGGCAGGTGCCCCAGGTACCGCGGGCACACCAGGAGCGGCGAATGGAACGCCGGGAGGGGCGGGGGCCGAGGGAGCAGCAGGTTCGGCGGCGGAGCCCGAGCGTGTTGACGGCGCCGGTGCAGCGGCGGCGGGGGCAGGCGCGGCGGGCGCACCAGGCGCGGCGGGCGCACCAGGCGCGGCGGGCGCACCAGGCACCGCGGGCGCACCAGGAGCGGCGGGTGGGACGCCGGCAGCGGCGGGGGCCGGGGGAGCAGCAGGGGCTGGTGCCGGGGGCGCGACGGTCCCTTCGGCGGCGGGGGCAGCCACGGCAGGGGCTGCGGGAGCTGGGGCCGCTGGCGAGAGGGGCCCGCTGGCCGCGGGGGCAGGCGCGGCCGGGCGGGCAGGCACGCCCGCCCCGCGGCTGGTCACGAGACGCGGGCGCTGGGCTCCTCCCTCAGATCCCTCGAGGGAGGGCGTGCTCTCGGCGGCCGGGCGGCCGGGCGGCGCCTTCTTCGCCGATGCAGGCGCCTCCTCGGGCTGGACAGGGCGGCGCAGCCCCTCGGCGTCCGCCTTGCGCCGGACGCGGTCCGCCTGGGCCTCCTCGATGGAGGACGAGTGGCTCTTCACCCCGATCCCGAGGGACAGGGCGAGGTCGAGCGCCTCTTTGTTCGTCAGGCCCAGCTCACGGGCGAGCTCGTAAACGCGGATCTTCTTCGGCAAGGTTCCTCGATGTCCTTCGCGGTCTCAGGCGTCCCTTCGGGCCGCCAGAGTGTCCTTCCATCCTCCCACATCGTCAGTGCCGTCGATCTGCCGGACGAGCGCATCGACTGCCCCGGGGGCGAGCTGGGAGCGCAACGCCCGCTCCAGCGCACCCCGGCGGGTGGCCTGCTCGAGACAGGACCGTGACCCCTCGCAAAGCCACGCCCCGCGCCCGGGCAGGGCACGCCCGACGGCGAGCGAGCCGTCGGACAGGCAGACCAGCCGGACCAGCTCGCTCTGCGGGGCACGCCGGCGGCACCCGACGCACGTCCGCTCGGGCGCTATGCGCCCGCCTCCTCGTGGGCTGCCGCAGCGCTTGTCGCCGGCGGCACAGCCGGCCCCTCCGTGCCAGGGGCGCTCGCAGGCGAGCCGTCCGCCGCCGGGCGGTCCTCGACGGAGTCGGCGGCATGGGTCCACTCGGTCGCCGAGATCGCCTCCCCGCCCTCGGCGGGTTTCCAGACCATCTCGCCCGTCTCGTTCTCGATCCACTCGCCCTCGGCCCACTCCTGCCCGGCGTACCCGGACTCCTCTTCTTCGAGCTGGCTCTCGCTCTTGATGTCGATTCGCCAGCCCGTGAGCCGCGCGGCCAAGCGGGCGTTCTGCCCTTCCTTGCCGATTGCCAGTGAGAGCTGGTAATCGCTCACGATCACCGTAGCGGTCCCGGTCTCCTCGTCGAGCCGCACCTCTCGGACGCGTGCAGGCGCGAGCGCATTCTGGATGAACTCGACGGGGTCGTCGGAGAAGGGCACGACGTCGACCCGCTCGCCGCGCAGCTCGTTCGTCACCATGCGCACCCGTGACCCGCGCGCTCCGACGCACGCGCCGACGGGGTCGACATTGGGGTCGTTGGACCACACGGCGATCTTCGTGCGATGTCCAGGCTCACGTGCCGCCGCCTTGATCTCGACGACTCCCGAGGAGATCTCGGGAACCTCCAGCTCGAAGAGCCGCTTGACGAGCCCGGGATGCGTGCGGCTCACCACGATCTGCGGGCCTTTGGTCGTCTTGCGCACCTCGACGATGTAGGCCTTGAGCCGCGTGCCGTGCTCGTAGCGCTCGAAGGGCACCTGCTCGGCCTGGGGTAGCAGCGCCTCGACCTTGCCGAGGTCGAGCAGGGTGTAGCGGTTGTCGGTCTGCTGGACGATGCCGGTCACGATGTCGCCTTCGCGCCCCGCGTACTCCTCGTACTTCATGTCCCGCTCGACCTCGCGGATCCTCTGGAGGATGACCTGCTTCGCCGTCTGCGCGGCGATCCTGCCGAAGTCCTCCGGCGTGTCGTCCCACTCGTTCACGACGTTGCCGTCCTCGTCGAGCTCCTGGCCGTAGACACGGATCTCGCCAGACTCGGGGTCGATGGTGACCACAGCCTCCTCGGCGGCGTCTGGGCGTCGCTTGTACGCAGCCACGAGGGCGTTGGCGAGCGCGTCGAGCAGGGTCTCGACGGAGATGCCCTTGTCACGCGCGATCTGGCTCAACGCGTCGAGAAATTCGAAATTGGTCTTGCTCATGACGTCGTCGCCCTCTCTTTGCCCTTCGGCGCCCTGGCCCGGCTCGGGGACGGCGCCGGCGTGGCGCCCCACTCGAACACCGTGCGGGCACGCTCGATCCTGTCGTACGCGACGCGCGCCGAACCGCCAGGCACCTCAGGGCCTTCCACCCGCACACCGTGCTCGTCGACCTCGGCGAGGCGCCCCCGCAGTCGGCGGACGTCGCCGGTCCCGGCCAGGAGCCGCACCGAGACCGTCTCGCCGAGCGCGCGCGCGAAGTGCGCCGGCCGGCGCAGCCGCCGCTCCAGACCTGGGCTCGACACCTCGAGCGTGTAGCTGCCGGGCATCGGATCGATCCGGTCCAGCGCGCCCGACACCGCACGGTTCGCCGCGGCGAGGGTGTCGAGGTCCACTCCGCTGTCGCGATCGACGGTCACACGGACCGTGGCGGCGGACAGCTCGACGTCGACAAGCTCGAGGCCGAGCGCGTCGACGACCGGCGTCAGCTCGCCGTACAGCATCTCCGCGTCCCCTTCAGCCATCGGCCGGCACCTCCTTTCGCCACTCGACCCTGCGCTGCGCTGCACCTCCCTCGACCAGGCCTGGGGAACCCGGCCGCCGCTACCGGTCCCCATCAGCACGAAAGCGTGGGCGGCGGCCCACGCTTTCAACAGGTCCTGCAATGAGACCGGACAGCGCAGCGAGTATACCAACCGCCGCCCGGCGCCCGCCGCGATCGCCTGCGCCCGCTGCCCGGCGCCCGCCGCGCACGGTCAGTACGAGCGACCCACCACCGCGACGAGGGCGTCGTCGGCATCGCCCGCTGCCGCAAGGCCGCCGTCACTTCGCTGCAGGCAGCGAACCGTCAACGCCTGAGCTGCGAGCTGCAGCTCCCCTGTCTCGCCGACCTCGCGCCAGGGGACCCGGGCAAAGCCCGCCGCCCCCACCTCCGCGGCCTCGGCCAGCGAGCCGACGGTGGCGGTGCGCGTCTCGCGGAAGGCAAGCGCCTCGTCGCGCAGCTCCCTGCCCGCGCTGGCGCAGATCCGCTCGACTGCGCCAGCAACTCCTGCGAGCGCCACGGCCTCCTTGGTCCGAAGGTGGCGCGTCACCACGGTGACCTTGCCCTCGGCGAGGTCGCGTGGACCCACCTCCACACGTACCGGCACCCCCTTCAGCTCCCAATCGACGGTGCGCCGGCCGAAGCCGGTGTCCGTCCGGGCGTCGAGGTGGACCCGCCGGCCCGCGCGCCGCAGCTCGTCGGTGAGCGCCGACGCGGCCCTGCAGACGGCCTCGTCCTCGCGGACGCACAGCACGACCACTTCGACGGGAGCCAGCGCCGGAGGAAGCCGGAGCCCGAAGTCGTCGCCGTGCGCCATGATCAACGCCCCAACGAGCCGGGTGGACACACCCCACGACGTCTGCCACACGTAGCGCAGTGCGCCGGTGGCGTCCGAGTACTGGATGCCGAAGGCCTTGGCGAAGTTCTGGCCCAGCTCGTGGCTCGTCCCCATCTGCAGCGCCTTGCCGTCGCCCATCATCGCCTCGCACGTCCACGTGCGCATTGCCCCTGCGAAACGCTCGCGCGCGGTCTTGTGGCCGACGAGCACGGGAACGGCCGCGACCTCCTCGATCGCGTCGCGGTAGACGTCGGTAAGGATCCGCAACGCGTACGCACGCGCGTCGGCCTCGTCCGCATGAGCAGTGTGGCCCTCCTGCCAGAGGAACTCGGTCGTGCGCAGGAACAGCCGGGGCCGCAACTCCCAGCGCACGACGTTGCACCACTGGTTGACGAGCAGCGGAAGGTCCCGGTGGCTCTGGATCCACTTCGCGAAGAAGTGGTTGATCACGGTCTCGCTCGTCGGGCGCACGACAACAGGCTCTTCGAGCTGCCGCCCGCCGCCGTGCGTCACGACCCACAGCTCCGGGTCGAAGCCTTCGACGTGCTCGGCCTCGAGGCGCATGAACGCCTCGGGGATGAACAAGGGGAAGTACGCGTTGTGCGCGCCCGCAGCCTTGATGCGCTCGTCAACGGCCGCCTGCAGCCGCTCCCAGATCTCGTAGCCCCACGGCCGGATCACCATGGTGCCGCGCACCGGCCCGTTCTCGGCCAGCTCGGCGAGTGCGACCACTTCTTGGTACCAGCGGGGGAAATCCTCGGCACGGGAGGTGAGCGCACCCTTCGCCGCCGGGCGCGCCGCCGGGCGCGCCGCTGCCCGCGTGCCGTCAGAGGTCGCGTCCGCGTCGGTCATGGGAGGCGAGCGTAGACGCACTGGCGTCGCGCTCGGGGCGGGATCTTCCGCCCGTGCACCGCCCGTGCGCCCCTCGACCGCGACGCCGCTACTCCTCTTGCGTCGCGCCCCTCGGCTGCTCCGTGCCGTCGGTGCCGCCCACACGCCGCCGGATGCGGTCCACCCGCACCTCCGAGGCGTTCGGGTCCGCGCCCTTCTCGTCGAGGAGCGCGCGGCGGTCGGCCTCCGCCTCCGCCTCGGCCGAGGCGTCCGCGGCGGCGAGCCGGGCATCGACTCCCTCGGCCACCAGCCGCTCTGCCTCCGCGACGAGCGCGGCGACCATCTCGGACTCGGGCACGACGCGGACGATCTTGCCCTGGATGAAGAGGTGCCCCTTCTGCTTGCCGGCCGCGATGCCGATATCGGCGCTGCGGGCTTCGCCCGGCCCGTTGACCACGCAGCCCATCACGGCGACCTGGATCGGCAGGTTCCGATCCTCGAGCGCGGCCTGGGCCTCCTTGGCCACCGCGATGACGTCGACCTGCGCGCGCCCGCACGACGGGCAGGCGATCAGGTCGAGGCCCTTGCGCTCGCGCAAGCCGAGCGCTTCGAGGAGCTGGCGCCCGGCGCGAGCCTCCTCGACCGGATCCGCGGTGAGCGAGTAGCGGATCGTGTCGCCGATGCCCTCCGCGAGGAGGGTGCCGATCCCGGCAGTGCCCTTCACGAGCCCACCAGGGGGCGGTCCCGCTTCGGTGACACCGAGGTGGAGAGGGTGGTCGAACGTCTCGGACGCGAGACGGTACGCAGCGATCATCAAGGCGACCGAGGACGCCTTTACGGAGATCTTGACGTCGGTGAAGCCCACTTCCTCGAAGTAGGCGAGCTCCATCTTCGCCGACTCCACCAACGCCTCAGGGGTGGCACCGCCGTACTTCTTGTAGAGGTCCGGATGGAGCGAGCCCGCGTTCACCCCGACGCGGATCGGCACCCCGCGGTCCTTCGCCTCGGAGGCGACCAGCTTGATCTCGGACTCCTTGCGAAGGTTGCCCGGGTTCAGGCGGAGGCCGTGGACGCCCGCTTCGAGGGCCGCGAGCGCCATCTCGTAGTGGAAGTGGATGTCCGCGACGATCGGTACAGGCGATCGCGGGACGATCCGTGCCAGCCCTTCGGCCGCCGCCGCCTCGTTGCACGTGCAGCGAACGATGTCCGCCCCCGCCGCGGCCAGCGCGTAGATCTGGGCGAGCGTACCTTCCACGTCTGCGGTCTTCGTCGTGGTCATCGACTGCACCGAGATCGGGGCGCCGCCCCCGATCGCGACGTCGCCGAGATGGATCTGGCGGGTCGTGCGACGCGGCATGAGCAGATTGGAAGAGAGCTCCATCGCCCTCCATTCTGCCGCGGCCGCGCCGGCCGCGTGCACCTGGCGGCGCGATCGCGGTGCGCCCCCCGGAGGGCCCAGGGTCAGCCGAAGGGGTTGGCGAGCGGATGGGCGATGTCGAGGAACATCGCCGAGCCCACGATGACGAGCAGCACGGCCATGAACGCGTAGGCGACGGGCATGAGCTTGGCCACGTCGGCGTGGTAGTAGGGGCGGCCGCGCCGCGTACGGATCCTCTCGTAGAGGGCGATCGCCACGTGCCCGCCGTCGAGCGGCAGCATCGGCAGCATGTTCAAGAGCCCGAGTGCGATGCTCAACGCGATGAGGATCGACACGAAGTAGTAGGCGCCCTTGGCTTCGGCCTGGGTGGCGAGCCGCGCCGTCTCGATCACCGTCAGGATCCGGTTCGACTTGACCGGGTTCGCCGCGGCCTTCTTGGCCGCCTGGGGGCTGGTCACCTGGTGGAAGAGCGACGTCAGGCCGCCGGGAGAGAAGACATGCCCGAGCCCGATCACCGTGAGCCGCGTGACGTTGCCGATGTCGTTGCCCGCCCAGACGACGGCCTGCCACGGGTTCTGCGCGCTGAAGACCGGCGCGAGACCCGTCTGGATGCCGACGAGCCACTTCGACCTCGGTCCTTTTCCGAGGACCTCCTCGCCCCGTGCGCTCCCCTTCGTGACGACGTGCCCGGCCTGCGGCTGGACCGTGAGGGTCGAACGCCGTCCGGAGCGCTCGACGACGATCGAGACCGGGCGTCCCTTCTTGGCCTGAATGGCCTCGGACAGCTGTGTGGTCGAGCTCACGCGCTCGCCGTCCACCGAGACGATCCGGTCGCCCGGCTTCATTCCGGCGAGCTGAGCCGCCGTCAAGCGGTGCCCCGGCCATTTCGTGAACCCTGTCACGGTCACCTGGGAGCCGGTCGGGACCCCGACGAAGAGCGCGAGGCCGAGCGCGAGGACGAGTGCGACGACGTAGTGCATGATCGAGCCGGCGCTCGCGACCAGGATCCGGCGGTGGAACGGCTGCTGGCGGTAGGTGCGAGGCTCGTCGGCAGGGTCGACCTCCTCGAGATTGGTCATCCCGGGGATCTTCACGTAGGCGCCGGCCAAGATCGGCTTGACGCCGTAGTCGGTCTCGCCCTTGCGGATCGACCAGAGCCGAGGCCCGAAGCCGATGAAGAACTCGGTCACCTTCATGTGGCTCCACTTGGCGGTGAGGTAGTGACCGAGCTCGTGGAGGACCACGATCGCGACGAGCGCGGCGATGAAGACGAGGAGGTCCCCGAGCCCAGCCGCGAGAAGCCCCGCGACGATCACCCCGACGGCCACGCCAAAGCGCACGAGCGCCCAGCGCGCCGACCTGTCCGGGGCGGCCGGCGACCCGTCCGGGGCGGCCGGCGGGCTGGTGGGTCGGTCCGTCGCGCCCGCGGGCCCCCCAGGTCGTGCCGGAGGAGGCGACACCGGGGTCACACGGCCGCCAGGCGGCGGTCCACAGCCAAGGACGCGAGCGCCCGAGCGCGCCGGTCTGCCTCGAGCACGTCGTCGACGGTGCCCAGCGTGGCGCCGTCGCAGCGGTCGAGGACGCCAGCCACGACCTCCGCGATGCCGAGCCATTCGAGACGCCCGTCCAGGAACGCGGCGACCGCGACCTCGTTGGCGGCGTTCAACCACGCCGGCGCGGCGCCGCCTGCCCGACCCGCGGCATACGCGAGGTCGAGGCACCCGAACACCGCCCGATCAGGCGGCTCGAACGTGAGGGACAGGGGCGCGGCCCAGTCGACCGCACCGAAGGCGTGCTCCAGACGCGCCGGCCAGCCGAGCGCATACCCGATCGGCAGCCGCATGTCGGGCTGGGAGAGCTGCGCGATCGTCGAGCCGTCGACCAGCTCCACCATCGAGTGGACCACCGACTGGGGGTGGACGACCACGTCGATGCGGTCGTAGGGCAGTCCGAAGAGCTCGTGCGCCTCGATGACCTCGAGGCCCTTGTTCATGAGCGTCGAGGAGTCGATGGTGATCTTCGGCCCCATGCTCCACGTGGGATGGCTGAGCGCGTCGGCGACGCGCACGGTCTGGAGCTCCGCGCGCGACCTCCCGCGGAACGGGCCGCCCGACGCGGTGACGAGGAGGCGCGCGACCGACGGGTACGGCGGCTCGGCCGCGCCCGGCGCTGCAGCCCCGTCGAGCGCCGTCGCGGGCGCATCGCCAGCTTCATCTGAGGCGAACGGTTCCGGGTCCCCGGGCCCGATCCATCCCTCGCCGTCGGGAAGGGCGCGGCGCGGCTCGACGGCCGAGAGGCACTGGTGGATCGCACAGTGCTCGGAGTCGACAGGGACGATCTGCGCGCCGGGGGTGCGTCGCGCGCGTTGGACGACAGGTGCGCCGGCGATCAGCGACTCCTTGTTGGCAAGGGCGAGCCGACGACCGGATTCGAGCGCCGCGAGGGTGACCGGCAGGCCTGCGAAACCCACGACCGCGTTGAGCACGACGTCGGCTGCCGTCGCGGCTGCGACGAGCCCGGCTGGTCCCGTGACGAGCTCGGTGCCCGGCGGCAAGAGCGGCTCGAGCTCTCCGGCCGCCTCGGGGTCGCCGACCGCGACGAGCTCGGGCCGGAGCCGCCGCGCTTGGTCGGCGAGCGTGGCCACCGAACGCTGCGCGGCGAGGGCGACGACGCGGTAGCGGTCGGCAGCAGCCTCTACGACGTCGACGGCCTGGGTACCGATGGACCCGGTCGATCCCACGAGGCTCACGGTCTTCATCGGCCACCCAGCATGCCATCCGCCGGCTCCCTGACAGCCGCGCGCAGCGTCGACAGGCGCACGACGCGCGTTGTCGACAGGCGCACGACGCGCGTTGTCGACAGGCGCGCGACGCGCGTTGCCACGCGCGTCGACGGGGTCAACCGCATGAACCGCGTCAACCGTGGCCGAAGGCGCGGACCAGGTAGTAGGTGGCCGGGAGAACGAAGAGGAGCCCGTCGAGGCGGTCGAGCAAACCGCCGTGGCCCGGGAGGAGGCGGCCCATGTCCTTCAGCCCGAGGCGGCGCTTGACCATGGACTCGCACAGATCGCCGAGCGGGCTCACCACCGCGACGACGACGCCGAGCGCCGCGGCCTCCCCGAGCGTCCAGGGGTGGACGAGGCGGACGACCGCGACAGCGAGCACGATCGCAGCGACCGTACCGCCGAGCAAGCCCTCCCAGGTCTTCGACGGGCTCACCGCGCTGAGCGGATGGCGGCCAAGCCACGCTCCGACGGCGAGCGCCCCCACGTCGTAGGCCACCGCCACGATCAGCGCGCCGAGCAGGTAGGCGATCCCGGTCCGGTGCGGGAAGAGCGACGGCGCGAGCAGGAGGGCGCCGTACGAGCCGAACACGCCAACCCACGAGAACACGAGGAGGGTGGCCGCGGTGCTCCGCACAGGGTCCGCGCGGCGGTCGACACCGACGAGGTGCCAAAGGAACGTGGCGGCGACGAGGAGCACCACCACGACCGGGAGCGCGACGAAGGGCCTGTCGTAGGTGCCGACGACGAGCCCGGCGACCGCCGCGATGCCGAGCAGGGTCGCGGGGCGGTACGCGCGGCGGAACGCTGCGTAGGCCTCGACCGCGGCAGCGGTGAGGACGACGGTGACGACGGCGACCGACGGCACCGGCCCGAAGTGGAACGCGAGCAGCATGACACCGCCGATCACGACGCCGCTCACGAGAGCTGCGGGGATGTTGCGGCCGGTTCGCTGCGACAACGCGTCGTCGGCGGCGCGCGCCCCTCCGACGTCGCGGCGCCGGCGCGCGTGGCCGCCCGAGCCACCCGGGGCGCTCGGCACGGCACGTCGCCGGGAAGGCGGGAGCCCGGCATCGTCGGGACGTAAGCCCCGGGGCGGCACATCGCCTTCGCCTCCCCGGGCACGCTTCGAGACGTCGGCGACGCCCTGCCCGGGGTCCGAGAACGAGGAGCGGTCCAGGTGCAGCACGGTGGTCTTCTCGCCGGTGATCTCGAGCTCGGTCTCGAGCTCGGCCTCGACCGCGACCTCGGCGGTCTCGCCGACCTCGGCGAATTCGCCGAGGTACGCCGCACGGTGCCGTGCTGATGTCCCTGCAGCAGCTGTCTGCGCAGCTGCCTCCGTCTCTGGCCCTGTCTCTGTCGCGATGTCTGTCTCGATGTCTGTGCCCTCAGCGTAAGACGCACGCGCGCCGACGACACCGAGCTCGAAGCTCCACGGCTGGCGCTCCTCTTCGTCCGCCTCCGAGATCAAGGAGGGGTCGTCCCCAGCTCCGGCGAAGAGCGTTGGGCCGAGCGGCTCGGCATGCTCCCAGTCGTGGTGCGCCTCACGCCACGTCGGTTCGGGCAACGAAGCCCAAGGGTCGTCTTCCTCGCCTTCTTCCCCCCGAGACAGCACCGCGGGGATCTCGCCCGTCGGCGCTTCGGTCCAGTGCGGCAGCTGCGGCTCGGCAGGTAGGCCCCAGTCCTCTGGCCCCCACTCCTCGTCGGGCTCACCGGCCTGGTCGAGCGACGCGGTGTGCCGAGCTTCGTCCGGGGGCTCCTGGGAGACCGCGTCACCCGCACGCTCGGCGCCGACGATCCGCACCTGCTCCGTGCGCTGTGATCGGGGATCGTCGTCGTCTTCGCGCCGGTGGTCGTGCACTGTGTCGCTCGTCATCGAGAACGGGTGTGCGGCGAGAAGCCCACGACTCGAGCCCTGGGAGGGATAGCCCCACTCGGGCCGCCCGGGCCGGAGGCCCGAACCTCCTCCCGGTGCCCGTATCCCCAGCCGTCCCCACG
>JAKBTL010000039.1 GCA_021844425.1 Actinomycetes bacterium
CCGGCGGCGGCGGGGCGGGAAGCGGGTCGCTGTAGGAGAGCGGGAGGTAGCCGAGCTGGGCGAGGAGCTGCTGGAGCCGGGTGACGCTCCCCGGGGCGATCGCGAAGGTGACGGCGTCGGTCGCGCCAAGCCGCTCGCCGTCGGTGGCGACGACGCCGCCGTTGCCACCGGGGACG
The DNA here is from genome assembly GCA_021844425.1 of Actinomycetes bacterium. Classification (GTDB taxonomy): domain Bacteria; phylum Actinomycetota; class Acidimicrobiia; order Acidimicrobiales; family RAAP-2; genus JAJYVT01. The sequence goes on from JAKBTL010000039.1 coordinate 177, forward strand.
GTGAGCGTGTAGGTGACGAAGGGGACGAACGGAGCTGCTGGCGAGAACACCATCGTCCTCCCGTTGACCTCCCAGCTGCCCGCCACCGCCGGGGAGAGCGTCGGCGACGGGCTTCCTTGCCGAACCGGCGCCGAGAAGTCGACGGTGACGCCGGTGTCGGAGGGAACGTTCGCGGCGCCTGGTGCAGGCGTCGTCGAGACGACGGACAAAGGAGCGAGAGGAGCCGACTTGCTCGCAATAGAGACGCATCGGGCATTGCGGGTGCAACTACCGCGGTCCTGCGAGGATGCGGTCCGCGAGATGGAGGCAGCGAAGCCCGCGCCGAGCGCGGCGACTACGACGAGGACGGCTGCGCCGCTGAAGACGAGAACGTGCCGGACGTGGCGCTCGTGCGTCGCGCGCGCCCTTCCTCTTGAGCCGTCTGTGACATTGCTGCTGTGACGCACGAGTGCCTCCAGGCTCCTACTCCCGGCACCCAGGACGTGCCGAGCGGTCGCGCTGGGCATAGGGCGGCCCCAAGCGCCCCAAACGGCACATGGTCCCGGTCGGACGCTCCAGACGGGTGTGTCTCGAACCATACCCGTCGTCGACGGTGACATGACGTCGACGAGCCTGGGCGCTCCTGCAGCCGACGTCTCCCTTTCGCCGCGTGCGCGACGACGATCTAGGGCAGAACGGAGCAACGCTGGTTTCGGGACGTGCAATCCTGGGAATGGAAATAGCGCGGCTGGGAATAAGGGCGCCCGTCGGGAATGCTGGAGATCAAAAAGAGCGAGTTGCGATGCCCCGCGACGGGCGACGCTGCGAAGGATCGGACAATGGGTGTGCGCTCAGGAATCGCAGTCGACCTCGGCACCGTCAACTCGCTCGTGCACGTGCACGGTCACGGCCTGGTCGTAGAAGAACCCTCGGCGATCGCGCTCGACCGGGTGTCGAGGAGGGTCGTGGGGGTGGGTCGGGAGGCCGAAGGGCTCGGGGGGCGTGAGCCCGCCGGCGTGGAGGTCGTGCGCCCGCTGCGCGACGGGGTGATCTCCGACCTGGACGCCGCCACCGACATGCTCCGGGCGTTCCTGCACCGCGCACGTTTCCACGCCAGCGCGCTGCGCCCGCGTGCGGTCCTCTGCGTCCCGAGTGGCGCGACGGGGATCGAGCGTGACGCACTGCTCGCCGCGGCCGCGTTCGGCCGCGGGCGCCTCGACGCCCGCCTGGTCGACGAACCGGTTGCCGCCGCGCTGAGCGCAGGCGCCAACCCGGGCTCGGCTGAGGGCGTCTTCACGCTCGACGTAGGGGGAGGGACGACGGAGGCAGCCGTCGTCGTCGGTGCGCGGATGGTCGCGTACCGCTCGTTGCGGCTCGGCGGCAACGCCATGGACGAGGCTGTTCGCCGGGGGGTGCGCCAGATGCTCGGGCTCCGGATCAGCCGCAAGGACGCGGAGCGGCTGAAGATCGAGCTCGGTCTGACCGGTGGAGAGCGGGGATCGGCCACTGTCGCGGGGATGGACCTCACGACCTCGAGGCTCGAAGAGCTCGAGGTCGAAGGCGACGTGGTCGCGGAGGCGCTGGAGCGCCCGGTGGCAGCGATCGTCGACGCCGCCAGGGAGTTGGTCGTGGCGATGCCTCCCGACCTCGCCAAGGACGTGCTGGACTCGGGCATCCAGATCGTCGGCGGCGGTGCGCTCCTCCCCGGCCTTGCTCAGCGGGTCGAGAAAGAGGTTGGCGTAGGGGTGGTCGTGGTCGACGATCCCCTGCGCGCGGTCGTGCGCGGCGCGGAACGGCTGCTCGAGGAGAGCTTCGACTCCCTCGAGAAGACGGCATGACCGCCCTCGTGCCTCCGCCGTTCGCCTGCGCGAGCTGACCTGGGATCCGGCGCCACGGGAAAGTCCTCCGGCGACACCGTGGACCGCTCGCACGGGTCGTCTGGCCCGTGGACGGCTCCGTGCTGCGAGGCGGCATCGTGGCAGTGCGCTCGGTGAGCGCTGCCTTCTGAGCGAGCGTCTCCTCGTCCCCGTGGACGCACTTCGTGCCGCGTCGCACGGAGCGGTCCTTTGATTGCTGGACTGCGCAAAGACGCAAGTACTGCTACACTGATCTCGTGGACCGATCGACGGCGACGAACGCGCTCGAGCCCCGCGACGACACGGCGTTCCGGCTGCACGCCGAGCTGTGCAAGGTCCTCACCGACCCGAAGCGCCTGCTGCTGATCGACGCGCTGCGTGACGCGGAACGCTGCGTGGGCGAGCTGGCGCAGCAGATCGGCATGAGCCTGCCGAATGCGAGCCAGCACCTCTCGGTGCTGCGGCACGCAGGGCTCGTGGCGGCACGGCGAGAAGGGACGACCGTGCACTACAGGCTCATCGAGCCGCGGATCGCTGAGGCGTGCGACATCGTCCACCAGATCGTCGCCGACCGCCGCGCCGGGGTGCGCGGTCTCGGCGAGGAGTACCCGGCAGTGACCAAGGAGGTCTTCTGATGCCCGCCACCCAGACCCGGCACCGCGTGCTGGTGTTCACGACGCCGACGTGCCCATGGTGCCAGAGGGCGAAGGGCTACCTGCGCAGCCAGGGGGTGGCCTTCAAGGAGATCGACGTGTCCCGGGACCAGAAGGCGGCCGACGACCTCGTCCGCCGCACCGGCAGGATCGGCGTGCCGGTGATCGAGATCGACGGGCGGCCAGTGGTCGGGTTCGACCAGGCACAGATCGACCGGCTGCTCGGTCTTCGCCCGCGCGCCTGATCTCCGACGATCGGTCCGGAGCCGGTCGAACTTGGTCGGAAGAGATTCCGAAGAAGCGTTTCGAAGAAGAAGAGAAGAAGAAGAGACGAGAGAGCTCGATCGAGGAGAAGGAGCAGTGATGACGGAACGAGTGGAACCGCTCGGCGCAAGGGTGCTGGTACGGGTGCTCGAGGACGAGAGCGTCACCTCGAGCGGCCTGGTCATCCCCGACACGGCCAAGGAAAAGCCTCAGCGCGGCGTCGTCGTGGCGGTCGGAGACGACGAGGAGATGGTCAAGGTGAAGCCCGGGGATCGCGTGCTCTACCCTCCCTACGCCGGCACCGAGGTCCGAGTCGGCGGCGTCGACCACCTGGTGATCGACGCGACGGAGCTGCTCGCCGTGGTGCGGGACGACGTATCGGCAGAGGCGGCTGCCTGAGCGCTTCGGGGTTCGACGAGCCGAGGGCGTGAAGGCGCACCCAGCGCGCCAGCCTTGCGCGCCGGGTCGCGGTCCGACACGATTCCCTTCGATGACGACGCCTCCTCACGGGCCGGCGGACGGACTCTCGACGCCCCCTGGCAAGGAGCTGCTCTCTGCCGACGAGCCCGACACGGGCAACGAGCCGCTGGGGGAGCCCCCCGCGGTTGGCCGCGTCGTCGAGGGTCGGCGCAAGGTGCGGATGGCGGACGTCGGAGCGGACCGCCGAGCCCGGCTCGACGCCCTCGCCCGCTACCTCCACGACGTCGCCGAAGACGACGCCGCAGGGGCCACATTGCCTTTGCACATCGGCTGGGTCCTTCGCCGGACGCGCATGGAGATCGGCCAGTTCCCCGTGCTCGGGGAAGACCTGGTGCTGCGCACGTACTGCTCGGCGACCGCGAGCCGGTGGGCAGAGCGGACGACGATCGCGCACGGCTCCGAGGGCGCGGGGCTGACTGCCGTGTCGATCTGGGTCGCCGTCGACACGACGACTGGCGCCCCGGCGCGCCTTGGCGAGCGGTTCTTCGCGGTCTACGGGCCATCGGCCGGCGGGAGGCACGCCTCTGCGCGGCTAGGGCTCGGGGGGCCCGGCTGGCGGGCCCGCCAGCGCGCTCGCCCGTGGCCGCTTCGTCGCAGCGACGTCGACGCGTGGGGACACGTGAACAACGCCGTCGCGTGGGCGGCGGTCGAGGACGCCGTCGACATCGGCCCCTCGGACGCTGCAGTCGCGCTCGTGGAGCACCATGCGCCGATCGATCCCGGAACCGATCCGGTGCTCGCCGCGGAGCGCGACGGTGACGAGTGGTCCGTGTGGCTCCTCGACGAAGGCGAGACCGAGCGGGTCCTCGTCGCCTCGTCGATCGGGGTCCGTCCTGGCAGAGCGTCCGTCGCACTCGGGTGAGCGGCGGCGGGTTCGGGCACGCTCGCGCGGTCGCGGGTCGCGGCGGATGCGCACGGCGGAGGGAAGCATGACCGCCGAGGCGCCCGGGCGGTCGCTTGCCCGCTCGCTTCGGCTCGTGCGCGCGTTTCGCGCCGAGCAACAGGACCCCGACGGATTCTACGACGTGGTGTCCGCAGACGCAGTGGCCCTTCTCGGCCGCAGGGTGGCGCTCGCGGGTGCGCTCACGCTCGATGTCGGCGGCGGCGCCGGCTACCTCACCCGTGCGCTCCGTGCTGCGGGGGCGCGCTGCGTGCTGGTCGACGCGGACCTGAAGGAGCTGGCATGGCGCGGGCCGCCGATGGCGGGGTCGGTCGTGGCAGACGGGGGCACCCTTCCCGTGCCGTCGGAGGCAGTGGATCTGGTGGTCTCCTCCAACGTGCTCGAGCACGTGCCAGAGCCGTTCGTGCTGGTCGACGAGATGGCGCGGGTGCTGCGGCCCGGCGGGCACCTCTGGCTGTCCTTCACCAGCTGGTACGGGCCGTGGGGCGGGCACGAGACGTCGCCGTGGCACTATCTCGGCGGCGACCGTGCGCGTCGGCGCTACGCGGCGCGCTCCGGCCACGATCCGAAGAACGTGTTCGGCCAGTCGCTGTTCGCCCTGCGCGTCGGGCCGACGCTCCGGCGTCTCGCCGCGCACCCGCACCTTCGCGTGGTCGACGCGCGACCGCGCTACCTGCCCGAGCTCGCCCGCTCAGTGGTGAAGGTCCCGGTGCTGAGGGAGCTGCTGACCTGGAACGTCGAGGTGCTCGCCGAGAAGCGTCGCGTCGCGGTGGTGTCTCGGACCTGCAAGGATGCGGCCATGGCCCCCCATCGCCCCTCCGGCGCCCGTTCATGAAGGACCTCTCGGGCAAAGTTGCCCTGATCACCGGCGGCGGGAGCGGGATCGGGCGGGGCGCAGCGCTCGCACTGGCCGGTGCAGGAGCCCACGTCGCGGTGGCGGACATCGACCGGGACCGGGCTATGGCGGTTGCCGACGAGGCCTCCTGGCGGGGCACGGAGTGCTTCGGGATGGCACTGGACGTGAACGACCAGGCGGCATTCGACACCGCGCGCGACATGCTCCTGCGTCGACTCGGGCGGGTGGACATCGTCATGAACAACGTGGGTGTCGTGGCAGCCGGGCTGCCCGAGGAGATCCCGCTGCGCGAATGGGAACGGACCATGAGCACGAACCTCCTTTCGATCGTGCGGAGCAACGCCACGTTCGTCCCGCTCCTCCTCGAGCAAGAGAGCGGCCACATCGTGAACACCGCCTCGGCGGCGGGCCTGTTCCAGTACGCGTACGAGCGGATGCCGTACTCGGTCAGCAAGGCGGCCGTGATCGCCCTGAGCGAGGCGCTCGCGCTGTACCTGCATCCCCGGCACGTCGGGGTCACGTGCCTTTGCCCAGGCCCGGTCGCGACCAACCTTCGACAGCAGGTCGCCTTCTCGGGTTCGCCGGTCCGGATCCGGCCGCCGATCAAGGGCATGACCCCGATCGACCCGATGACCGTCGGCGAGATGGTGGTCGACGCGATACGCCAGGACCGCTTCCTCGTGCTCACCCACCCTGAGCTCCACGAGCTCCTCGTCGAACGGGCCCAGGACCCCGAGGGGTTCCTCGCCGCGCGCATCCGGACGATCGAGGAGGGATGAGGCCTCTCGCTCAGCGCCCGCGCTGAGCCCTCGCGCTCAACTCTCGTGCCGCGCCATGTCTTGCCGGCGCCTCCTGGCAGCGCCGAGCGCGGCACGCCCGGAGAGCATCAGCGCGCCGAGGAAGCCGGTTGCCACGCCGACGAACGACGGTGCGGTGCCCTGGCCCGCGGCGACCCGAAGGGCCATGCCGCCCGCCACGGTCGCGGCGCAGATCGCAGCTCCCGACGAGAGACTCGACGGGTCCAGCCGCTTGCCGCCTCGCCGACCGAGCGCCGCGACCAACGCCCATCCGGTGCCCAGGCCCGCAGCGAACGGCCATGCGGTCGACGCGATGCCCGCGGCCGTCTCGGTGTGCCGATGGGACGCCCGCCCGATCACGACGAAGAGCGCGACGGCGATCACGTCGACGAGGGCGGCACCGCGCGAGCGGCTCATGGTCACCGCGAGGATGCTACGCCGGGTCGAGCGGGGCAGCGGGGGCAGGTGTGCGGAGCCATGCGACGACCTCGTCGGTGTCGCGGCCGAGCGTCGGAGGCGGCCGGCGATAGCTGACGGGAGCGCACGAGAGCCTGAGGGGGCTCGCGACGCTGCGCACGGCGCCGGCGGCGTCGCCGGCGCCGTCGCCGTCTCCCGGTTGCTCGACGACGGGCTCGAGGCCGAGGCGCTGGGCATCGGCGAAGGCGGCGGCCACGTCGTTGACCGGGCCGCACGGCACGCCGACGGCGCGCAGCAGCGCGACCCACTCCGCCGCCGGCCGCGCGCCGAGGCGAGTCTCGAGCTGCCTTACGAGCTCGTCGCGATGAGCGACACGAGCAGGGTTGGTCACGAAGCGCTCGTCGTCGGCAATGGCGTCGTCGCCGATCGCCTTGCACAAGAGGCGGAACTGCCCGTCGTTGCCGACCGCGACTGCGAGCACGCCGTCCATCGTGGCGAGCGTCTCGTAGGGAGCGATGCTCGGATGGCGGTTCCCCATCGCGCGAGGAGCCGTCCCGGTGTTGAGGTACGCCGAAGCCTGGTTCACGAGCGAGGCCAGCGCGGCGGACATGAGGCTCACCTCGACGAGCTGGCCGCGGCCGGACGTGTGGCGCGCGCCCAGGGCCGCGAGGATGCCGACGGCCGCGTGCAGCCCGGTCAGAACGTCGACGACCGCCACTCCGACCTTGGTCGGCGGCCCTCCCTCGGGCCCGGTGATGTCCATGAGCCCAGCCATCGCCTGGACGACGAAGTCGTAGCCGGCGAGGTCAGCTCCCGGCGTGCCTGCACCGCCGAACCCCGAGATCGAGCAGTAGACGAGACCGGGGTTGGTCGCCGCGAGTTGGTCGTAGCCGAGCCCGAACCGGGCGAGCCGGCCGGGTCGGAAGTTCTCGACGAGCACTGTCGCCCGCTCGGCGAGGCGTCGTGCGTCCGACGCGCCCTCGGGCGTGGCCAAGTCGAGGACGGCGCTGCGCTTGTTCCTGTTGACGCTCAGGAAGTACGTGCTCTCCGTTCCCTTGAACGGCGGTCCCCACTGACGGGTGTCGTCGCCGTGCGGGTGCTCCACTTTCACCACGGTGGCGCCGAGGTCGCCGAGGATCATGGTGGCGAGCGGCCCGGCGAGGACGCGGCTGAAATCCGCGACGAGACAGCCCGCGAGCGCGCCGCGCTCGAGCGCCGTCGAGGGATCGTCCATCCAGCCATCATGTCGTGTCATCTCGCGTCGGTGAAGTCCCTAGCAGCGAGCCGGACGTCACGGAGCAGCTCGAAGAGCCGCTCGATGCCCTCCGCCGTGAGGCCGAGGTCGACGAAGACGTTCGAGTTCACGGCATCGGTGGCCGCGGCGGCTCTGGCACGCCCTTCGTCGGTCAGGCGTGCGAGGGTGCCGCGGCCGTCGGCGGGGTTCGGCACGCGAGCAACGAGCCCCTGCTCTTCGAGACGGTCGATCGCGTTGGTCACGCTGGCAGGGTTCACCTGCAGGCGCTCACCGATCTTGCCGAGCGGGAGCGCGCCGCGCGAGGAGAACGAGAGGAGCATGAGGACCTCGTAGCGGGCGAAGGTGAGCTCGAAGGGTCGGAGCGCGGCATCGGCACGGGCGAGCAGGAGCTGCTGGACGCGCATGATCGAGGTGACGACGGCCATCGCGGGCGCTACGTCGTCCCACCCGTGGAGCCCCCACTGACGGCGCGCCTCGCCGATCGGGTCGAAGCGGAGCGGCTGTCGCTCGGGCACCGCTCAGCGCTAGTTGCGCGGGCGCTGGCGGGGCTGACCGGGCAACGTGCCGGGGCGCACCCCGCCACGGCGCTGGCCCTTCTGGCGCTCCTGCCGGCCCGCCGCGCGCCGCAGCGCGCGGTTCGTGATGACGTCCTCCTCCGACCCCATCTCCATCATCTGCTCGACGACCTGCTGGCGCTTGGGCTTCGGGACGCGTCGGAGCTGGCGCTCGAGACGGCTCAAGTTCTCGGGGAGCGGCCGTCCCTTGTCCTGGAACTTGTCGATCGTCCTCAGGATCCGGCGCGCGTAGCGGCGCCGCAACCAGGGCGTGCGGCCGATGAAACGGGCGGGCAGGTCTCGCAGCTTGCGCAGACGTTTGCGTTTGGCGGGCGTCGTGGCCATCGCGTAGTTCTTAGCTGACCGTCTCGGGCTCCGCAGCTCCGGCGGCTCCCGCGGTGGCGCCGAAGGTCCTCGTGGCGATCTCGTGCACCTCTTGGTCGGCGAACTGCGTGTGGTAGAGGAGGGTGTAGAGCCCGCCTGCAGCCAGGAGCTCGTGGTGGGTCCCGCGCTCTACGATCCTGCCGCCGTCCACCACGAGCAGCTGGTCGGCGTCTCGCACGGTGGAGAGGCGGTGGGCGATGACGAGGGAGGTCCTCCCGGCGAGCGCGCGCCGCAGGGCGTCGTGGACGGCGGCTTCCGACTCGGAGTCGAGATGCGCGGTCGCCTCGTCCAGCACGACGACGTCAGGGGCTTTCAGGATGAGGCGTGCCAGGGCGACCCGCTGCTTCTCGCCGCCCGAGAGTCGGTAGCCCCGCTCGCCGACGAGCGTGTCGAGCCCGTCTGGGAGGGACGCGACGAGCGGGAGGATCTGCGCCTGCTCGAGCGCCGCCACGAGCTCCTCGTCGCTCGCGTCGGGCCGGGCGTAGAGGAGGTTGGCCCGCAGCGTGTCGTGGAAGAGGTGCGGGTCCTGGGTGACCACGCCGACGACGTCGCGCAGCGAGTCGAGCGTCGCGTCGCGCACGTCCACCCCGCTCACGCGGACCGTCCCTTCGGTCGCGTCGTACAGACGCGGCACGAGCGAGCTGATCGTGGTCTTCCCTGCCCCGGACGGACCGACGAGCGCCACCATCTGGCCCGGCTCGACACGGAACGAGATGTCGTGGAGGACCTGGTGGTGGGTGCTCGGCTCGAGGGTGGCGACCGCTTCGAGGGACGCCAGGGAGACCTCCTCGGCTCCCGGGTAGGTGAACGACACGTGCTCGAGCTCGATGCTCGCCGGGCCCCTGGGGATCGCGACGGCGTCCGGGCGCTCCTTGATCATGGGCTCGAGGTCGAGCACCTCGAAGATCCGCTCGAAGGAGACGAGCGTCGTCATCACGTCGAGGTTCAGGTTGGAGAGCTGGGTGAGCGGGCCGTACAGGCGCGCCAGGTACGCGGTGAGCGCGACGATGGTGCCGATGGCGAGCACGCCGTGGACCGCTTCCACGCCGCCGAACCCGTAGGCGAACGCGGTCGCGAGCGACGCGGTGAGCACGAGCGAGACCATGAACATCCGGGCGTAGAGCGCCTGGACGACGCCGATGTCGCGGACACGGGCTGCCTTGTTGTCGAAGTGGCGCGCCTCGGCCTCGGAGCGGCCGAAGAGCTTGACGAGCAAGGCCCCCGACACGTTGAAGCGCTCCTGCATCACCATGTTCATCTGCGCGTTCAGGTCGTAGCTCTCTTTCGTGAGCGTCCCGATCTTGCGGCCGACGAAGCGCGCGGAGACGAGGAACGCCGGCAGCAGCACGAGCGCGATCAGGGTGATCTGCCACGACAGGTAGAGCATCGCCCCGAGCACGATGAGGACCGTGACCAGGTTGCCCACGACGTTGGAGAGCAGTGTCGTGAACGCCTGCTGGGCGCCGATCACGTCGTTGTTGAGCCTGCTCACCATCGCCCCGGTCTGGGTCCGCGTGAAGAAGGCGAGCGGCATCTGCTGGACGTGGCGGAAGACCTGCGACCGCATGTCGAAGATGAGGCCCTCGCCGACGATCGCCGCGACCCGGCGCTGGTAGAGCGACAGCCCAGCTGTGACGAGCGCGAGGCCCGCGGCGACGAGCGCGAGGTCGACCACGAGCCCGGCGTGCTTCCCGATGATCCCGCGGTCGATGATCGCCCGCAGGATGAGCGGGTTGACCGCACCCGCGACGGCGCCGAGGATCACCACGGGGACGAAGATGAGGAGGATCCTGCGGTAGGGCTTCGCGAAGCGGAGCATCCGGCGCGTCGTGCCCTTCTTCACCCGGTGCTCGAGCACCGAGCGGTCCTGGCGGAACGAGCGCATACCCGTCCAGCCCGCGGACATGCCACGCCCCATCATCGGGGGCATCGCGCGTTCCTAGGAGCCGTGGCCGGGCGGCCGGTCGCAGGTGCTCATGTCGGGACCAGCCTACCGGCGCCCCTCTCGCAGACCTCCGGCACGCATCTGGCGCCCGGGGGTCGCGGCCTCGCTCGCCGGGCGTCAAGCGCCGACGGCGTGGGCGCCGCCGTCGACATGGAGCATCTCACCGGTCGTCTTGGGAAGCCAGTCCGAGAGCAGCGCGACGCAGGCCCTGGCCACCGGCGTCGGGTCGTGGACGTCCCAGCCGAGCGGGGCGCGCCCTGCCCACGAGCTCTCGAACGCCGAGAAGCCCGGGATCGACTTGGCGGCCATCGTCCGGACGGGGCCCGCGGCGACCAGGTTCACCCGGATGCCTTTCGGACCGAGCTCCTTGGCGAGGTAGCGGGTGAGCGACTCGAGCGCGGCCTTGGCCACACCCATCCAGTCGTAGGCCGGCCACGCGACCGTCGCGTCGAAGTCCAAGGAGACGACCGAGGCGCCGCCGTCAGCGCCGGAGACCTCGAGGAGGGGGAGGAACGCGGCGACGAGCGCCTTGAGGGAGTATGCGGACACCTCGAGCGCCACCGAGACGTCGTCCCACTCGGCGGCGAGCATCCCCGAGCCGAGGCAGCTCGGCGGGGCGAAGCCGATCGCATGGAGCAGGCCGTCGAGGCGGCCCCAACGCGCGGAGAGGTCTGCCGCTGCGGCGGCGAGCTGCTCGTGGCTCGTGACGTCGAGCTCGAGGACGTCGGGCTCGACGGGGAGCTTCCTCGCCGTGCGACGCGTGAGCGAGAGCCCGCGTCCGAACCCGGACAGCACGATCTCCGCGCCTTGTCCCAACGCAGACTGCGCGGCGGCGAACGCGAGGGAGTCGTCGGTCAGCACGCCGGTGACGAGAATCCGTTTACCCTCCAAGAGGCCCACGGCGAGGCAGGCTATCGCCCGAGGGCGCCGGCGCCAGCCGCCAGGGACGGCGGAGGCAACGGACGTACGAGGCAACGGACGTACGAGGCAACGGACGCACGAGGCAACGGACGCACCGGCAACGGGCACGTCAGGCACACGAACGCATGTGAGAAGGTGGGAACGTGGACATAGGAATCATCGGAGGAACGGGACCTGCCGGACGAGGGCTGGGGCTGCGCCTGGCCGCGGCGGGCATGTCGGTCGCGATCGGCTCTCGGGACCCCACCCGCGCGGCGGGGGTCGTCGAGGAGATGGTCGAGCGGTGGACCGGACGCCTCGGAGGCTCGCTGCACGGGGTCGGGAACGCGGAGGCCGCCAGCGGGAAGGTGGTGGTCCTGGCGACCCCCTGGGACGCCGCGGTGCGGACCGTGGCCGAGCTCGCTGAGCACCTCGACGGCAAGGTTCTCGTCTCGATGGCGAACGCGCTCGTGCGCGAGGGGCAGGAGATGGTGCCGCTCTTCCACCCGCGCGGCTCGGTCGCCGCCGCGGTGCAGGCTGCTGTCCCGGGCGCGAAGGTCGCCGCCGCGTTCCACCACCTCCCTGCGCGCGAGATGGCGGATCTCGACTCCGGGCTGGTCGCCGACGTGCTGGTGTGCGCCGACGACCCGGAAGCGACGGCGGAGACCATGTCGCTCGTCGAGCGCATCGAGGGCCTGAGGCCGCTCGACGCCGGCAGCCTGAGCCAGGCCGCGGCGATCGAGGCGTTCACGGCGGTGTGCGTCACGCTGAACATCCGTCACCGCGCGCACAGCACGTTGAAGCTTGCCGGGATCTGAATTGCAGCTCTACGACACCGCGCGCCGAGAGGTGGTCCCGTTCCAGGTCGGACCGCTCGTGACCGTGTACACGTGCGGCATCACGCCCTACGACTCGGCCCACCTCGGGCACGCGGCCGTCTACTTGACCTTCGACGTGCTACGCCGCCGGCTCGAGGACCTGGGCCACCGAGTGCGCTGCGTTCGCAACGTCACCGACGTCGACGACGACATCCTGCGCAAGGCGAGGGAGCTCGGGGTCCACTACCTCGACCTTGCCGCCGAGGAGATGGCTCGCTTCGACTCCGACATGAAGGCGCTCGGGCTGCTCTGCCCCGAGGCGGAGCCCCGGGCGACGTCGGCGATCCCCGACATCTTGGCCCTCGTGGGCGCTGCGCTCGACACCGGGCATGCGTACCGCTCGGGCGGCGCGGTGTACTTCGACGTCACCACGTTCCCGGGGTTCGGCAAGGTGAGCCACCTCTCCGAGGCAGAGATGCTCGCCCTCGCCGCCGAGCAGGGCGGTAACCCCGGCGATCCCGCCAAGCGGCACCCGCTCGACTTCGTCCTCTGGCAGCCCTCGCTTCCCGACGAACCGTCGTGGGAGTCCCGCTGGGGACCCGGTCGGCCGGGATGGCACGTCGAGTGCTCCGCCCTGGCGATGCGGGAGCTCGGCCCGACGATCGACCTCCACGGCGGCGGGCGGGACCTCGTCTTTCCCCATCACGAGTGCGAGACGGCGCAGTCGGAGGCGGTGACGGGGCGCCAATTCGTCCGTCACTGGCTGCACGTCGGGCTCGTCGGGCTCGGCGGCCAGAAGATGTCGAAGTCGCTCGGCAACCTGGTGTTCATCGGCGACCTTCTCGAGAGCTGGGAGTCGGCGGTGGTGCGGCTCGTCCTTCTCGCGCACCACTACCGAGCCGACTGGCAATGGGACGAGGTGGAGCTCGACGTTGCCGCGGCCCGGCTCGAACGGTGGCGGGCGGCGGGGACGGGGCTGCGAGCCGAGCCGGATCGCGCGTCGCTCGCGCTCGACGCCGTGCGTGAGCGGCTCGACGACGACCTCGACGCTCCGGGGGCGCTCGCGGCGCTCGACGAGCTCGCGGACGCCGGCGTACCGGTAGCCCCGGGCGCAGCCCTGCTCGGGGTGGATCAGTGAGCGGTGCGAGGCGGTAGCGTGCGTCGGCTCGAGACGGGCCGCGACGGGGAAGCAGCTGCTGGGAGGACGAATGGGCCGATGGCGGACACGGTGAGGGTCGAGCTGCCCGACGACTCGAAGTGGGAGCTGCCGAAGGGCGCGACGGGCGCAGACCTTGTCGCGAAGATGGGGCCAAAGGTCGAGGAGTCGGCGGTGGCCGTCGAGGTGGACGGCCGGCTGGTGGATCTGTCGGGCGCTCTTCCCGACGGCGCGTCGCTGTCCGTCGTGCCCGCCGGGTCCGACGCCGGCCGGGACGTGATCCGGCATTCGACCGCGCACGTGATGGCACAGGCGGTCCTGCGCTTATGGCCGGGCGCGCGCCTCGCGATCGGCCCGGTGATCGCAGACGGCTTCTACTACGACTTCGAGCTGCCCGGCGGTGCGCGCTTCTCCGAGGACGACCTCGGCCGCGTGGAGGCCGCGATGCGCGACATCATCGAAGAGGACCAGCCGTTCGTCCGCGAGGAGCTCTCGATCGACGAAGGGCTCGCGCTCTTCGACGGCCAGCCCTACAAGCAGGAGATCATCGAGGCGGTCGCCGCTGGCGGGGAGGAAGTCGACGCCGCACGCAGCGCGGACGCCCGTGTAGCGGTCTCGGCGTACCGGAACTCCGAGGCGTTCGTGGACCTCTGTCGCGGTCCGCACGTCCCTTCGACCGGTCGGCTCGGCCACTTCCGGCTCACCCGGGTCGCGGGCGCGTACTGGCGGGGGGACGAGCATCGCCAGCAGCTCCAGCGGATCTACGGGACGGCATGGGAGTCGGAGGACGCGCTCGCCGGCTACTTGCACCGCCTCGAGGAGGCGGAGCGGCGGGACCACCGCCGGATCGGCCACGAGCTCGACCTCTTCTCCTTCCCCGAGGAGATCGGGTCGGGTCTGCCGGTGTTCCATCCGAAAGGCGGCATCGTCCGACGAGAGATGGAGGACTACTCGCGCCGGCGCCACGCGGACGCCGGCTACGAGTTCGTCTACTCCCCCCACATCACGAAGGCCTCGCTCTTCGAGGTGTCAGGCCACGTCGACTGGTACGCGGACTCGATGTACCCGCCGATGGAGCTCGACGACGGCTCGACCTACTACGTCAAGCCGATGAACTGCCCTTTCCACATCCTCGTGTACCGGAGCCGGCAGCGCTCCTACCGCGAGCTCCCGATGCGGCTCTTCGAATTCGGCTCCGTCTACCGTTACGAGAAGTCGGGCGTGGTGCACGGCCTCACCCGCGTGCGAGGGATGACGCAGGACGACGCGCACATCTTCTGCACCCGAGAGCAGCTCGCAGACGAGCTGAGCAGGGCGCTGACATTCGTGCTCGACCTCCTCGGCGACTTCGGGCTCGACGACTTCTGGTTGGAGCTCTCCACGAAGCCCCAGGAGAAGGCGGTCGGGTCCGACCAGGACTGGGATGAGGCGACCGCGACGCTGCGCGAGGTGGCGGAGGGACGGGGCCTCGAGCTGTCGCTCGACGAGGGCGGCGGCGCCTTCTACGGGCCCAAGATCTCCGTGCAGGCGCGCGACGCGATCGGGCGGAACTGGCAGATCTCCACGGTGCAGCTCGACTTCCAGCTGCCGCAGCGCTTCGGCCTCGAGTACACGGGCGCGGACAACGCCAAGCACCACCCGGTCATGATCCACCGGGCGCTCTTCGGCTCGGTCGAGCGGTTCTTCGGCATGCTGCTCGAGCACTACGCGGGGAACCTCCCCACCTGGCTCTCCCCGGAGCAGGTGCGCGTCCTCCCGGTCCGTGACGACCACGTGGAGTACGCGCTCGCGACGACCGCGCGCTTCGGGTCGGAGGGGCTGCGCGCGCAGATGGTGGACGCGAGCGAGCCCTTGGGCACGCGGATCCGGAGCGCGAAGCTCGAGAGGATCCCCTACGTGCTCGTCGTCGGTGACGACGACATCGCCGCTTCTACGGTCGGGGTGAACCGAAGGGGCGACGATCGTCCGCAGCGGGGGGTCCCGGTCGACCAGGCGATCGCATCGGTGCGAGACGACGTGGCGGAGCGGCGCACCTCCCCGAGCGCGTAGCGATGCCCCTGGACCAGCTGTGGGCCGGGTGGCGCGACGCATACGTTCGCGACGCGACCAAGGCGGCGCGCGAAGGGCCCGACGGGGACTGCGTCTTCTGTGCGATCGCGGGGAGCGGGCCTCCCGCACCCGACAACGGGATGGTCTGGCGCGGGGAGCTCACCTTCGCCGTCCTGAACGCGTATCCCTACGCGAGCGGCCACTTGCTCGTCCTTCCGCTCCGCCACCTCTCGGAGCTCGACGAGCTCAGCGCCGAGGAGTCGGCGGCGCTGTGGACCACGACGCGCGCCGCGGTGCGCGCCGTCAGCGCGGCGTACGTGCCCGACGGTGTCAACCTCGGGGCCAATCTGGGGCGCGCTGCGGGCGCAGGGATCCCGCGCCACCTGCACCTCCACGTGCTGCCGCGGTGGTCGGGTGACACGAACTTCATGACGTCGATCGCGGGCGTCCGGGTGATCCCCGAGACCCTCGCCGGCGCTTGGGAGAAGCTGCACGCTGCCTGGCCCGCCGACAGGGGCTCCGGCGACAGGGGCTCCGGCGACAGGGTCTGAGGTCAGGATCGCCCGGGTGGGCGTCCGAGACGCGAGGCGGCAGCCAGCCCGGTCGCCTATTCGGAGGGGAGGCTCCTCGCGAGCCCGGCGACGAGGTGCTCGGGAACGGGGTCGTAGTGGTCGTGCTCCGCGCGGAAGCGGCCGCGGCCGCCGGTCAGGGCGCGCAGGTCGACGGCGTAGCGGGCGAGCTCGGCGGTCGGGACCATCGCGGTGACCTGCTGCATGGAGTCGACGGTGGCCTCCGTGCCCACGATCCTCCCGCGCCTGGAGTTGAGGTCGCCGAGGACGTCGCCTTGGAGGTCGGCCGGGACGGTCACGACGACCTTGGACACCGGCTCGAGCAGGATCGGTCCGGCGTGGGCAACGGCTTCGCGGAAGGCGAGCATCGCTGCGGTCTTGAAGCTGAGCTCGGAGGAGTCGACCGGGTGGAACTTGCCGTCGTCGACCGTGACCGAGACGTCGACCACCGGGTACCCGTAGGCGCCACCCCGGGCCATGGCTTCGACGACCCCTTTTTCGACCGCGGGGATGTACTGGCGGGGGATGGCCCCGCCGACCACCTCGTCGTGGAACTCGAAGCCACCGCCGCGCTCGAGCGGCTCGACGCGCAGGTGGCAGACCCCGAACTGTCCGTGGCCGCCGGACTGCTTCTTGTGCTTGCCTTCGGCTGCTGCAGGCTTGGAGATCGTCTCGCGGTAAGGGATCGCAACCTCCTGGCGCTCGACGGTCACCCCGAATTTGCGCGACAGGCGCTCGAGCGTGACGGCGAGGTGCACCTCCCCGGAGACGCCGAGGACGGTCTGGTGCGCCTCGTCGCTGCGGCTGACCGTGAGGCTGCGGTCCTCCTCGCACAGGCGCTGGAGGGCCGACATGAGCTTGTCCTCGTCGGCGCGCGACGCTGGCGCGACGGCGACGGCGAGAGCGGGAGCTTCGGGCTCGGGGAACACGACGGTGACGGGCTTGTCCTTCGGCGCGAGGGTGTCGCCGGTGAGCGTGGCTGCAAGGCGGGGGATCGCGACGAAGTCTCCGGCGCCGACCGCGTCGACGGGGGTGGTCTCGTGGCCGCGGAGCTGCGAGAGCACGTGCAGCCGCTCGTCGGCGTGGGTCCGGGGGTTCGTGAGGACGGTGTCGGGCTCGAGCGTCCCCGAGAGGACCTTGCACAAGGAAAGCCGCCCGGCGTGCTGGTCGGAGAGCGTCTTCACGACGACGAGGAGGGGAGGGGCGGACAGGTCGGCGGGCACCTCGGTCGTGACGCCGCCCGCGCTGACCTGGGCCGGGCGGCCCCGATCGGGCGAGGGGCACAGCTCGACGACCAGACGTGCGAGACGGTCGACGCCCACGCCGGTCGCCCCCGAGCAGCACAGTACCGGGAACACCGCTCCTGCCGCGACTCCCGAGGCGAGGCTCGCCTGCAGCTCGGCTCGAGCGATCTGCTCGCCGTCGAGGTAGCGGGCCATGAGGTCGTCGTCGCCGACGACGATCCCTTCCACGAGCTGCTCGTGGACGGCGTGCTCGGTCACGGCGAGGTCGTCGGGAATGGGACCGTCCGCGCCGCGCAGGGGCGGGCCGGCGCTCGTGTCGTAGAGGGTGGCCCGGTCGTCGAGCAGGTCGATGACGCCTCGGAATTGGCTCTCCGAGCCGATGGGGAGCTCCACGGGCGCGACGCCCGCGCCGAAGGCGGCACGGATCTCGCTCAGCGTGCGGTCGAAGTCGGCGCGCTCTCTGTCGAGCTTGTCGATCACGATGAGGCGCGGGATCCCGAGGGCGGCCGCCGTCCTCCAGGCGTCCTCGGTCTGCGCCTGCACGCCGTCGGTCGCGCTCACCACGATGACTGCGAGGTCCGCGACGCTGAGCGCGTCCTGCATGTCGGTGGCGAAGTCGGCGTAGCCCGGCGTGTCGAGCAGGTTCACCTTCACGCCGTCGACGTTGCACGGCGCGATGGCCAAGGAGACCGACAGCTGCCGGGCGATCTCCTCGGGGTCGAAGTCGCAGACCGTCGTGCCCTTCTCGACGGATCCCTGACGGCTGAGCGCTCCCGCAGAGAGGAGGAGCGCTTCGGCCAGGGTGGTCTTTCCTGCCGCGTGGTGGCCGACGAGGGCCACGTTGCGGATGTCCGACGGCGCGAGCGGTGCCACGACGACGACCTCCTTCCAGGATGGCCGGCAGCCCCCCGCCGGCGTTGTGCCCGACCGTCAGTTAACCACCACCGCTGGCCGGGCTCTGCGGCCCGAGCATGGCGTGGCGGTGCACGATGGTGAGGGAGTAGGGCGGGACCAGGTCGACCCCGTCGGGCTTGTCGAGGTAGCCGGGCCCCGCGCCGGGGATGCCGGTGTGGCCGTACTGCCAGACCACCTTGTTCGTGCGCGGGTCGATGACGATCACGCGATGGTTCCAGTCGTCGTTCACGAGGAGGTCCCCGTTGGGGAGCGCGAGCGCGAGGGACGGCCTGTCGAGGGCTTGCGCCCCCGTCGGGGCATAGCGCCAGACGAGCTGACCACTCGAGGTGAATTCGACCACCTGGCCCGGGTTGGCGTAGTCGGCCGTGACGAAGACGTTGCCATGGACCTGGTTGGTGTCCGAGGGGTATGTGATACCCGGCGGGTGCGTCGACCACAGCACCGTGCCCGTCTGGAGATCGAAGCCGTCCACCCAGTCGCCGTTGATCTCCGTCACGATCCAGTTGCCGTCGGAGAGCGGGAAGACGCCGTTGGGGCTTCCCCAGCGTGTCGGCGGCTGGTGGGCGCAGGAGTTGGTCGTCTGGCCGATCACCTCGAGAGGCGAGTGGCTCGGAGGGTGCAGGACGAGGAGGCGGCAGTTCTTGATGTCGGCGAGCACGACGTCCCCGTTGGGCAGCATCATCGCGTCGTCAGGGTTGTCGAGGTAGTCGGGAGCCGAGCCCGGCGTCCCTGGGTGACCGTAGCGCCAGAGGATGTGCCCGGTGGCGACAGAGATCTCCGAGACGACGGAGTTGTCCTCCTGCGTGACGATGATGTCCTTGCCGTTCGGGGTGAAGAACGCGTCGTCAGGTGTGACGAAGGTCTGCCCTGGCAACAGGTCGCCGGGCTTCGGGAACCTCCAGACGATGTTGCCCTGCGGGTTGACGATGATGAGCCGGTTGTTGTTGCGGTCCGCGATGAGCACGTCGGTGGGCAGCGCCGACGGCTGGGATCCAGGCGCGAGGTTCGGGCCTGGTCGCAGGTGCGCGGTTGTCCGGAAGCCGGCTGGAGCGGAGAAGGGCAGGGTGCGGTGGGTGTGGGCGTGCGTGCGCGTTCGGTGCGCGCTGGTCCGGGTGCCGTGCGCCGAGCCGGTGCCGTGCGCCGAGCCGGTGCCGTGCGCCGAGCCGGTGCCGTGCGCGCTCGCGGCCGGGCCCCCCCACGCCGAGAGCACGGCGACGCAGGCGACGGCCACCAGCGCGCTGGCGGCCGGACGGGGGCGCCGACGCCATGGAGTCGGAGTTCGCTGGAATCGTCGCGTACGGCCACCCTAGGAGTCCGATCCTGAAGGATGTCAAACGACCAGGCTGAGAATCGAGGGCCTCCGCCGGGTGCCGCCGGACGCGAGCGGGAGGCGAGCTGGGCGCAGACCTCCGGCTTCTCGTGCGGTCGGCGTGCCGAGCGACCGTCGGGGTAGGATCCAACGAGTGTTCGACGGCCGATGGCGACGGGGGGTCGACCGGTTCACGGGGCCCGTGGGCCGGAAGCTCGTGCGGCTGGGAGTGACCGCAGACGTCCTGACCGCCTCCGGGCTCGTGTTCGCCGCCGCGACGGCGGTGGCTGTCGCCACGGGCCATCTCCTGCTCGGCATCCCGCTCCTCGTCATCACGGGCTTCCACGACCTCTTCGACGGCCCCGTGGCGAAGGCCGCCGGGACCGCGTCTGTGCGAGGCGCGCTGTTCGACTCGGTCATGGACCGGGTGGCGGACGCCGTCCTCATGGTTGGCGTCTCGTGGTACCTCGTCTCGGTGCGCGAGGGAGAGCTCGCGCTCTTGCCCTTGGGCGTGCTCGGTGCGGCCTCGCTGGTGTCCTACGTCCGCGCGAAGGCCGAGTCTCTCGGCCTCCCGATGACGCACGGGGGGATCTTCAGCGGCCTCATGGAGCGCGCGGAGCGCATGATCCTGCTCGGGGTCGGTTTCCTCGAGCCATGGCTCCTCGTCCCCGTCCTCTGGGCGCTGCTCGGCCTCACGATGCTCACCGCCGCCGCACGTTTCGTCACCGCGTGGCGTGCAGCGGAGGGACCGGCGCGCCGCTCGGAGACCGCCGGTGCTGCGAGATCGGCGTCGCTCGGGGTGCCATGGGGATCTGGCCGAGAGGCGTCGGCCTCACGCTGGCGCACCCGACGCGACGGATCCTTCGGACCGGGCCAGAGCGGCGAGATCGCCGCGCGGTGGCGCGCTCGCCGGCGAGAGGCGCTCGAGAGCCGTACGGCCCGTGCTCGGGCGCGCCGAGAGCGCATCGAAGCGGCGCGGTCCGCTCGGACCGCACGGGCGGCGCGGTCCGCGCGGACCGTACGAACGCAGCACGGCGCCGGCGAGCGCCGCGCGCAGCACGACGGTCTCGGCTCCGGCCCTCACGACCGTGGGACTTGAGCGGCTCCGAGCCTGCGCCACCTACCTCGCATACAGGGTCTCGGGAGCCGGGTTGGCGGTCCTGCCCGAGCCGATGGCCTCGGGCGCGGCCGCCCTGGTCGGGAGCGCGCTCGCTCGCCGTCCGCACGGTGACCTCGCGATGCGCGAGCGCCACGTCGCCCGGGTGCTCGCGTCCACGTCACCGGCCGCCGCGCCAGACCCCGCGGTGGTGCGCCGATGGGCGCTGCGCTCGTACCGGAGCTACGCGAGGTACTGGGTCGAGGGCGCACGCCTGCCTTCTACCCGTGCCGAGGTGGTTCGGGAGCGGTTGATCCTCGACTGGGGGTACGAGCACCTGGAGGAGGCGTTCACGTCCGGGCGCGGCGTGGTGCTCGCCCTCCCGCACATCGGCAGCTGGGAGTGGGGCGGGAAGTTCCTGGCGCTCGAGGGCCATCCGATGACGAGCGTGGTGGAGCGCATCGAGCCGCCCGCGCTGTTCCGGTGGTTTCTCAGCGAGCGCGAAGCCATGGGCCTCCGGATCGTGCCCCTCGGCGAGGGGTCTGGACGCGCGCTGCTCACCGAGCTGCGCCGTGGTGGGCTCGTCGGGCTCGTCTGCGACCGGGACCTCTCCGGCAACGGCGTGAAGGTCGAGCTCTTCGGCGAGGAGACGACCCTCCCCGCCGGCCCTGCGACGCTCGCCTTGCGAACCGAGGCGTTGCTCCTCCCCGCGGCGGTCTACAGCGGACCCTGCGAGGCCCACTTCGCGGTGGTCACAGCGCCGCTCGACACCCGCCGCACCGGGCCCCTGCGCAGTGACGTCGCGCGGCTCACCCAGGAGCTCGCGTACCGCTTCGAGTGGATGGTGCGCCGCGCTCCCGAGCAGTGGCACCTCCACCAGCCGAACTGGCCGAGCGACCGTGACGGCTGAAGGGGGGCCTGTGCTCCGCGTCGCCATGGTCTGCCCGTACGACCTCTCACGTCCCGGGGGCGTGCAAGGCCAGGCGCTCGGCCTCTCCCGAGCGCTGCGGCGCTCGGGCCACGAGGTGGCGGTGCTCGCGCCCGACGATCGCGCGCGCGGATGGGCCACAGGCCAGGTGTTCGCAGCGGGGCGCTCGGTGGCGGTCCGCGCGAACGGCTCGGTCGCCCCCGTCTCGGTGTCGCCGCTCGCCGCGAGGCGCGCGCTGGACGCGGCGCGCGAGTGGGGTGCCGACGTGGTGCACCTGCACGAGCCGCTCGCGCCGGTCCTCGGCTACGGGTTCCTCCTCGCCGGCCGATGGCCGGTCGTCGCGACGTTCCACCGTTCCGGGGTTCCTCGGGCAGCACCGCTCGCCGCCCCTGTGACCCGATGGATGTGTGGCCGCATCCAGGTGCGTGCCGCAGTGTCCGAGGCTGCGCGCCGCACGGCCGCAGCCTGGTGCGGCGGGAGCTTCGAGGTCCTCTTCAACGGGCTCGACGCGGACTTGTTCGTGCGCGCGCGCCCCGTCGAGTCGGAGCTTCCCGCGGTCGTCTTCCTCGGTCGCCACGAGCGACGCAAGGGGCTCGGCGTGCTGCTCGAGGCGTTCTCCTCGAGCCGGCTCGACGCGGCGTTGTGGGTGATCGGCGACGGTCCCGAGACGGCGAAGCTGCGAGCCCGCTACCCCGAGTCGGACCGGATTCGCTGGCTCGGGAAGCTCGGCGACGAGGAGGTGGCGGAGAGGCTCCGCGGCGCCTCGGTGCTGTGCGCGCCGTCCCTCGGCGGGGAGTCGTTCGGCATGGTGCTGCTCGAGGGGATGGCCGCACGCTGCCACGTCGTGGCGTCGGACATTCCGGGGTACCGCGATGCCGCAGGCGGGCACGCGACGCTGGTCCCGCCGGGGGACGCCGCGGCCCTCCGCGGCGCGCTCTCGGTGGCGCTCTCTGCGCCGAGCGACGCGGCCGCGCGTGACGCCGCGGCGTCCTATGCAGCGCAGTGGTCGATGGACCGGCTCGCACTGCGCTACGTCGAGGCCTACCGCAGCGCGGCTCGGCTCTGGGGCCAAGGTGCCCTGGGCGGAACGCCGACGCGGGGCACATGCGACGGCGGCCGGCGGGTCGGACGCCGAGGGTCTCGCGGTAACGTGGGCGCCCGATGAGCGAGCCGGCCGAGGAGCGCCAGGGAACCGGGGCGCGCCGTCGCCGGCAGCGGTCCAAGGGCGGGTCGCGCGCCGCACTCGCCGCCCGGTCGCAGGGAGCGTCGCAGGGAAAGAAGACGCTTTCGCAGGGCAAGGCGCAGGGCGCGGCCCGGTCGCAGGGAGCGTCGCAGGGAAAGAAGACGCAGGGAAAGACGCAGGGAAAGACGCAGTCACGGGGCAATGGGCGCGGTGCCCAGAACGCGCAGCGTCCGGCGGCCGGGCGCGCCTCGGCGCAGCACGCCGCGGCGACTTCGGTGGTGCCGAGCGGCGGCGCTCCTCCCAGCGCGCACGACCTGGTCGACGCGAAGAACGAGGAGCGGCGGCGAGCCAACGGCGCGCGGTTGCGGGTGCTCGCGGCGGCCGCCGGCGCGCTGCCGGCGGCCGCCGTGGGCGCGCTCGTCGGGGTCGTCGTCGGGGTCGTGGCCGGCGCGGTCGTGGCGGCGGTGGTCTTCGTCGGCCTCGCGTACGCCGCCTGCGCAGCCTCGCTGTGGCTCGCGCTCCGACTGGTGGGCGGCGCGCCGGTGCCGCCGGGCGCGCTGGCGGCACTCGAGAACCAAGTGGAGGGGCTGTGCTCGACGCTCGGAGTGGCGCAGCCAAAGCTGTGGCTCGTCGACGACCCGGTCGCGAACACGTGCGCGCTCGCCGGTCGTCGAGGACGGTCGCTGCTCGTCGTCACCTCGGGTCTCCTCTCTCGGTTGGGGCTCATCGAGATGGAGGGCGTCGTCGCCCACGAGCTGGTGCACCTGAAGCGCAGGGACGCCGCCGTCTCGGCGCTGGCCGTCGCCACCGCCGGGGTGGTCGCGTGGGTGAGCGGTCGGGACGCGCTCGTCCACCTCGCCGTCGGGCGCGGGCGTGAGTACGAGACGGACCAGGCCGCCGTGCTCGCGGTTCGGTACCCGCCGGGGCTGCACGACGCCCTCGCGTCGATGGGTGGCCAGCCCTCCGGCCAGGATTCGCCGTTCAGGGGACGGCGCTGGGCCGCGACCCGATGGATCTGGATCGACCCGATGCTCGGCGCACCTGAGCGTCCTGCGGTCGGGGAGCTCGACGCGACGACAGTCCGGGTCGACGCGCTCGCGCAATGGTGAGCGCGGTACGCGGCGCACACCCAGGTCGGCCAGCCGGCCACGGTCGGTGCTGCCTGGGCCGCCACGGCACCGCGGGCAGCCCGGTAGCATGGAGGTCATGACGACGGCCGACGCGGGACGCGAGACGGGCACGTTCAAGGTGAAGCGCGGGCTGGCTGACATGCTGCGCGGCGGCGTGATCATGGACGTCGTCGACGCCGAGCAGGCCACGATCGCCGAGGACGCCGGCGCGGTCTCGGTGATGGCGCTCGAGCGGGTCCCGGCGGACATCCGGCGCGAGGGCGGCGTGGCAAGGATGAGCGACCCTGCGTTGATCGAGGGGATCCAGCAGGCGGTCACGATCCCGGTCATGGCGAAGGCCCGGATCGGGCATTTCGCCGAGGCGCAGGTCCTCCAGGCGCTGGGCGTCGACTACGTCGACGAGAGCGAGGTCTTGACCCCGGCCGACGAGGCGTACCACATCGACAAGTGGGCGTTCACGGTGCCCTTCGTGTGCGGCGCGACCAACCTGGGCGAGGCGCTGCGGCGGATCTCCGAGGGTGCTGCGATGATCCGCTCGAAAGGCGAGGCCGGCACCGGCAACATCGTGGAGGCCGTGCGTCACCTCCGCTCCATCCTGGGCGACCTCCGAAAGCTCACCCAGGCGGACAGCGCGGAGCTCTACGGATGGGCGAAGGAGCTGCGTGCACCGATCGGTCTCGTCCAAGAGATCGCAGAGACGGGCAAGCTGCCGGTGCCGCTGTTCTGCGCGGGCGGGATCGCGACGCCCGCAGACGCCTCGCTCGTGATGCAGCTCGGCGCAGAGGCGGTGTTCGTCGGCTCGGGGATCTTCAAGAGCGAGGACCCGGCACGCCGGGCCCGGGCGATCGTGGAGGCGACCACCCACTTCGAGGATGCCGGGTACGTCGCGAAGGTGAGCCGGGGGCTGGGCGAGGCCATGCGGGGCGAGGAGCTCTCCGAGCTGGGCGAGCGTCTGGCCGACCGCGGCTGGTAGCGGTGGAGGAGCCGGCGGCGACCGTCGGCGTCCTCGCCCTCCAAGGTGACGTCTTGGAGCACGAGGCCGCCTTGCGCGAGGTGGGCGTCGTGGTCCGCCGGGTGCGGCGTCCAGCGGACCTCGCCGGTATCGAGGGTCTGGTCCTGCCAGGCGGGGAGTCCACGACGATGTCGAAGCTGCTCGAGTCCTCCGGTCTCTTCGCGCCGATCGCCGAGGCAGTCGCCGGAGGGCTCCCGACGTTCGGCACGTGCGCGGGCCTGATCCTTCTCGCTGCCAAGGTCGAGGATGGCAGGCCCGACCAGCGGTCGTTCGCGGCGCTCGACTGCACGGTGCGCCGCAACGGCTACGGCTCGCAGCGCTTCTCCTTCGAAGGGGTGGCAGCGCCTGTGGGCGACGCGCTGGGCGCGGGGAAAGCACCCCTTCCCGCCGTCTTCATCCGTGCCCCGCTCGTCACCGAGGTGTGGGGGGACGCAGAGGTGCTCGCGCGCGAAGGACAGGACGGAGGGGGGGCGCCTGTGGTCCTCCGCCAGAGCAACGTGCTTGGAGCGACCTTCCACCCCGAGCTCACGTCGGATCGCCGTGTGCACCGGCTGTTCGCGGGTATGGCACGAGCTGGGGGATGGAGGTAGCCAGGAGCCCGGCGGTGGCGTGGCGCTAGCATCGCCCTGCTCGAGCGCGGGGGCTCGGGCACCGAGCGGGGCCGCAGGTTCGATAGGGGCAGGAAGGACGCTCGCAGAATGTCGGGTCACTCCAAGTGGGCAACCACCAAGTACCGCAAGGGCGCGCAGGACGCTGCGCGCTCGAAGCGCTTCGTAAAGCACATCCGGTCGCTCGAGGTGGCCGCGCGGGAGGGCGGCGGCGACCTGAACAACAACGCAGCGTTGCGTACCGCCTTCGAGCGTGCGCGCGCCGACTCCATGCCGATGGACACGATCGAGCGCGCCATCAAGCGGGGCACCGGCGAGCTCGAGGGGGTCCGCTACGAGGCGGTCTCCTACGAGGGGTACGCGCCGGGGGGCGTGGCCGTGATCGTCGAGACGCTCACGGACAACCGGAACCGCACTGCTGCCGAGCTGCGCAACCTGTTCACGAGGAACGGCGGCTCGCTCGCAGAGCCCGGAGCGGTGAGCTGGCAGTTCGAGCGCAAGGGGGTGGTCGAGCTCGACCGCTCGCTCGACGAGGACGCGATCACCGAGGCCGCGGCCGACGCGGGGGCCGAGGACGTCGAGGACGTCGGAGAGCGCTGGCAGGTGGTGTCGGCTGCGACCGACCTCGCCGCCGTGCGCGCGCGGATCGAGGCCGCGGGCATGACCCCGCTCGGCGCGGAGCTCGCCTTGGTGCCTACGACCACGGTCGACATCACCGATCCGCAGGAGGCCCAGCGCGTCCTTCGGCTGCTCGAGGCCATCGAGGACCACGACGACGTCCAGGCCGTGCATGCCAACTACGACATCCCCGAGGCGGTCCTCGCCGGCTACGCCGGCTGAGGCAGCCGGTTCGCCCGCCCCAGGCGACCCGCTCGCGCACCTGCACAAGCCGCCGCCGGCGCGCCCGCCTGCGCTAGCGTCGAACGCATGTTCGTGATGGGCATCGACCCTGGGCTCTCGCGCTGTGGGTACGGCGTCGTCGCCGCAGGCGGTGGGGCGGGGGGACCGGGGGTCTTGAGCGCCGTGGCCGCCGGTGTCCTCGAGACCGACCCGGCGGCGCCGCTCCCCGAGCGGCTCTGGCTGCTGCGGGAGGAGCTGCGAAGCGTGATGGCCGAGCAGCGTCCTCAGGTCGTCGCGGTCGAGCGCGTCTTCTTCCAGGTGAACGCCCGCACCGCGATGTCGGTCGGGCAGGCGAGCGGCCTCGCGCTCGCCGAGGCGGCCGCCTGCGGCTGCGAGGTCGTCCAGTACACGTCGAACGAGGTGAAGCAGGCGCTCGCGGGCTGGGGGGCCGCCGACAAGGAGCAGGTGCAGGGGATGGTCGCCGCGGTCCTGGGGCTGGGCACGATCCCGGGACCTCCAGACGTCGCCGACGCGCTCGCCCTCGCGCTGTGCCACCTCTTCTCCGCTCCGCTGCGGCGGGCGGTCGACGCCGCGACGCTCGGGGAGGCGGAGAGGTGATCGGCTCGCTGCGCGGCACCCTCGCACGGCGGGGTGGCGATGGCGAGCTGCTCGTCGAGGTCGGCGGCGTCGGGTACCGGGTGAGCGTCCCGGCGCGCACCGCCGTCGCGCTGGGCGTCGTGGGGAGCGAGGTCTTCCTGCACGTGCACACCCACGTGCGCGAGGACGCGATCGTCCTGTACGGGTTCGGTCACGAGGACGAGCGCCGCTGCTTCGAGGCGCTCCTCGGTGCGCACGGCGTCGGCCCGGCGCTCGCCTTGTCGGTGCTCTCTGCGCTGTCGCCCGCTGCGCTGTCGGCCGCCGTGCTCGAGGACGACGCCGAGACCCTGTGCACCGTCCCAGGGATCGGCCGCAAGACCGCCGCGCGCCTGCTCCTCGATCTGAAGAGCCGTCTCGACCTGCCCGAGCGCTCTGGCGCCGACGCCGGAGCGGGATCCGCGCGCGCCGAGGCGCGTGCTGCGCTCGCCGAGCTCGGCTACGGCCCTGAGGAGATCCGCCGTGCGCTCGAGGGCCGGCGCGAGGATGTCGGAGTGGAGGAGCTCTTGAAGCTCGCCTTGCGGGACCTCGCCGGGCGATGACCCACCGATGACCCGCCGATGACCCGCCGCGAGGTCCTCGTGCCCGCGAAGGGCCCCCCTGCCGAGGGCCGCCCCGCACATGGGGCCCCGCACGGCGTCGGGCCCGGCACGCCCCGTGCCGTCGACCCCTCGGAAGGCGCCGACGACGACGCCGCGTACGACGCCGACCTGCGGCCACGTCGCCTCGAGGAATTCGTCGGCCAGCCCGACCTCGTGGAGCATCTCGGGATCGTGCTCCAGGCCGCCCGAGGCCGCCACCAGCCGGTCGACCACATCCTCTTCGCGGGACCCCCGGGTCTCGGCAAGACCTCTCTTGCCGGCATCGTGGCCGCAGAGATGGGTGTCGGTCTCCGGATCACCTCGGGACCCGTGCTCGCCCGAGCCGGCGACCTCGCCGCGCTGCTCACGGGCCTCCAGGAAGGAGACGTGCTCTTCATCGACGAGATCCACCGGCTCCACCGGTCGGTCGAAGAGGTCCTCTACCCGGCGATGGAGGACGCGAAGATCGACATCCTCATCGGCAAGGGCCCGACGGCGCGTTCGATCCGGCTCGACCTGCCGCACTTCACGCTCGTCGGCGCGACGACGCGGACGGGCCTGGTCGCCGGGCCGCTGCGTGACCGCTTCGGGTTCGTCGGACGGCTGGACCTCTACGAGCCCGAGGACCTCGAGGCGATCGTGCGGCGCTCTGCGCACATCCTCGGCGTCGAGGTCGACCCCGAGGGGGCGAGGAGGATCGCCACGCGGGCACGTGGCACGCCGCGCGTGGCGAACCGGCTCCTCCGCCGGGTGCGGGACTTCGCGGAGGTGCGCGGCGACGGCACGGTGACGGCCCAGACCGCAGAGGAGGGCCTGGCGCTGTTCGGCATCGACGGGCTCGGGCTCGACAAGGTGGACCGGGCGATCCTCGGCGCGCTTTGCGAGCG
>JAKBTL010000015.1 GCA_021844425.1 Actinomycetes bacterium
AGCTGTTGGTCCAAAGCGTCGGCAGGCGCGAGCGCAGTGTCGGGAGCTCTTGGCGCAGCAACCTACTGGTTCGTCCTTTGATGGCCTTCACCATCCGGTGGATGCCGAACTGGGGGTCGACTTCTACAAGCAGGTGGACGTGGTCGGGCATCGTCTCCACCTCGACCAGCCAGCCCTGCTTCTCTTCGACCACCTCCGCTATCAGCTCCTTCAGTCGCTCCTCCACCTTCCCGACGAGCACCTTGCGCCGGTACTTCGGGCACCACACGACGTGGTAGGCGCAGCGGAACATCACGTTGGCGTTGGACCGAACGGTTGCACCAGCCACAACCTTCAGTATACCGAATCAGCGTAACTATGTCGAACACACGTTCGTTACGACGTCGTGAGCTCGCTCACCCCACGGCTAAAGCCGGGGGCTTGCGCTCGCAATTCGGTCAGGAGTCACGGCCGCGGGTCTGCCTTGCTGTCAGTTGCCGGCGGCAAGCGGAAGTTCCGGCCGATGAACTCCAACTCATGAGCAAACAGGCCGCCCGCCACGTCTGGATCGATCACTATATGCGTCGCCTTGGGGAGCAGCAGTAGCTCGTGGTGCTCGTTGGCTGCCACGCATTCGACGGACCCAACCCGACGACAGGTCGCACGATGCCCCGACGTGACCTGTAGTGCTTCTTGAACTCCATTGCCCATCCGTTCGAGCGAGGTGTTACAGAGCGGTCCGTCGCAACCACGCCGTAAGAGACGCCGTACCCGCTGGTTGGCTGCTACCGATTCGGTTGGTCAGCCCGCTCTCGTCTAGATCTCCTCTACGCGTGCTCGGGCTCGGTCCCCTGGCGAACCTCGACGTCTTCGCCGCCCCACCGCTCAGCTGCGTTCGCAAGGCGAGCACAGGTTCGTAACCTGACCATTATGGAGTAGGTGCCACCCTCGGTCAACCGCAGTCCGCGAGTGCCGCGAGTACCGCGAGTGCCGCGAGTACCGCGAGTACCGGCCTACGGAACCCTGGGCAGTGCGAACCTGCACGCGCGGGAGGGATTCGACTGCGTCAATAGCGCGCCTCGACCAACGAGACGTACAATCCGTCGGGGTCCTCGAAGTACGCGTACCGCCATTCGCCTACGCCGACGTCGACGAGCTGGGGATCGCTGTGGAACTGCACTCCGGCGCGCCGGAGCTGCGCACACGCGCGATCGAGGTTCGACACGCCGATGGCGAACTCCATCGGTCCCCGGTGGCCCCACTCCCCGCGCCGATCGAGGGTCTCGGGGTGCAGGCGCACGGGCTCGATGCCGGCACCCTGCCCCGGGAGGACGAGGATCATGTGCTGACGAGGCATCTCCCTCGGGTACCAGGGGCGCATGGGCTCGAAGTAGCCGTCACTCTCCAAGACGAGGTGGGAAAACCCAAGGCTCCCGTAGAACTCTCGAGTCACAGTCATGTCGGTGACGCCGAATGCAACGTGGTTCACGCCCTCGAGACGCGGCTCACCAGGCAGCGATCGCCATAGACCCCTCCATTCGAGGATCTCGACTTTGCCGCCCTCGGGGTCGGCCACGTAGGAGAGGTCCACATCGACGTCGAACGGGGTCACCTTCGCGCTGACCGGTGCCATCAGCTCGGCGCACCCGCGTGCGTGAACGAGTTGCTCGTGCACCGCAGGCACATTCCGAGCGTGCACGCACACCTCGCAGATGCCGAGCTCGCCCCACCCTGCATCGCCGGGGAGCGGCGGGGCACCGCCGTCCTCGAGGACCTGGACGAGCTTGATCCGCCCCGGACCGATCGGCGTGGCAAAGGGACTGGCGAGCATCGCCACGCGTGCGCGGGTCCGACGACGCAGAGTCAGATCCTCGAGCCCCGGGAGCTCGCCGGTGTAGTCGAAGAGCACCTGGGAAAAGCCGAGCGAACGGCCGAACCACCAGAGGGCGGCATCCATGTCCCCCACCCCGACGCCGACGTGGTCGACCCCTTTGAAGAGCGGGCGGTTGCTCTGGTCGACGGACCCGCTCATCGGTCGACCAGCCCCGCGTCGGCGAGCGCCGTCCGGATCTCCTCGAGCGCTCCCTCGTCGGTGACGGGGAGCCTCGGTCGCCGTACCGTGCCGCCGGGCTGCCCGAGCATCGCCATCGCGGCCTTGAGCTCGCTCTGGTAGGCGCCGTGAACGCCAGCCCAGCCCCCGGGAAGCCACAGAGCAGGAAAGAGCTCTTCGCTACGGCGGGCGTGCGCTTGGCACCGCTCGAGATCGCCACGCCAGAAGTCCTCCCAGAAGGCGGCGTCAGGGGGACCGAAGAGGCTGCCGCCGCCGATGAACCCGTCGCCGCCGCTCGTCCGCAGCACGTCGAGCCCCTGCAACGTCATGAACGGCCCGAAGACACGCACCTCGCCGACCACCCGCCGCGCCGTCTCGTAGAACTGCTCGGCGTTGGGCGTGCTGTCCTTCACCGCCACGACGTTGTCGATGGCGACGAGGCGCTCGAACAGGTCCGGTCCGATGTCGACGTTCGTGCCGTGCGGCCAGTTGTACACGAGCAGCGGCGCGTCCAGCGCGTCGGAGATGTCCCGGTAGTACTGGACGATCTCGTCGGGGAAGGGCTTCGAGTACGGCGGGGCGCTCGCCTCGACGCCGTCGGCGCCGCAGCTCATCGCGTGACGCCCGAAAGCGACCACCTCCTTCGCGGTGTACCCGGTGCAGCCGATCACGACGCTCATGCGGTGCGCGACTTGGTCGACCGCGGTCTCCGCCACCGCCCGACGCTCGTCCTCGGTCTGGGAGAACCACTCCCCGACCGTCCCGTTCACGAGCACCCCGTGGAAACCGCAGCTCACGTAGTACTCGAGGAGCGCGCGCAGCGCGTCGAAGTCCACCTGGTCGCCGCCCTCACGGTACGGCGTTGGGCACGAGGGCCAGTACCCCCTCCACTCGACGTCGTCGCGGTTCATCCTTCCTCCTCTCAGCCCGGAACGGCTCGGCGGGCGCCGCCGGCGAACACAGGCGCCCGGTCGGGGCTGTACTCGAGGGGCACGCGCGTGGTAGCGCTCAGGGTCATCTGCTCTGCGAGAAGGCTGGCCATGAGCGGCCCCAGGGTGAACCCGGTCGGCACCACGAAGGTGAAGTAGCCGGGGAGGCGCGCCGACTCGCCCACGACGGGCAGGAGGTCCTCGCTCCCCGCCCAGACGCCGGCCCACGTGTGGATCACGCGGACGTCGGCGAGCGCGGGCACCACCCTGCGAGCCACCGCGGCGTTGCCGGTCATCGAGGTCCAACGGATCGAGTAGCGCGCCGGCCAGGGCTCCGCGCGTGCCGGCCATCCGCCACCGATGATGAAGGTGCCGTTCGCGGACTGCTTGAGCGTGAGGCGCCTGCCAATGTGCTGGACCACCGGGTGGAGCAGCCGCGCTCTTGGCTCGGTGACGTTCACGTGCAGCCCCTCGGCATGGAGCGGCAACTTGAGCCCGTTTGCGCGCGCAAGGTCGGGCGCCCACGCGCCCGCAGCATTCACCACCCGGCGCGCGCGAAGTGCACCACGGGCGTGGCGCACCACGAAGCGAGAGCCACCCGAGTGGTCCTCGAGCCGCTCGACCTCCCAGACCGGCACATGCGTGCGGACCGCAGCTCCCGCCTCGATCGCGCGCGCGGCGAACGCCGGTGCGGTCACCAAGGGATTGGCGTAGCCCTCGCTCGGACAGTACGTGGCACCCACGAGGTCCTCGGCGAGGTACGGCGCGAAGGTGCGCAGCCCCGCCCCCGTCAGCACCTCGGTCTCGAGGCCCCCTTCGCGCTCGACGCGCTGCTTCTGCACCAAGATGTCGAGCTGCTCGGGCGTCTCGGCGACCATGAGGCCGCCGGTCACGTGCACGCCGAGGTCTGCGCGCAGCTCGCGCTCGAGGTCCATCCACATGGACGCGGCACGCGACAGGAAGCGCACGTCGTCGAGGAGGCGAGCTCGATCGGCGTCCCAGCCAGCACCGGTCAGCTGGTGGATGGCGATCTGGAAGTGAAAGCTTCCCGCGTTGGTCCCCGACGCCTCCCGGTTCAGCTCGGCACGTTCGAGCAGTACGACCTCGACCCCAGCGACCGCAAGAAAGTACGCGAGCGCACACCCGGCCAGACCCCCACCCACGATCACGACGTCGCTGTCCGTAGGCACGTCGCCGGCCAGGTCCTGCCGCCGCGGAAGGAGCATGCCCGACCGGCGTTCGCCGACGTCCGGAGCTTGCGCGCTCCCCGGGGACCGACCCCTGTCCGGAGGGAGCACCCCGTCACCCACCGACGAACAACCCTTGGTCGGGAACTGAGTCGTCAGCGAGCACACCGATAGGTGCAGGGCGGACCGGCGGCCTCGGAGTGGTTCCCGCCAGCGTCGCGAGTTGCTCCTCCGACAGCGCCACCGCAGAGCCCGCCGTCACGGAGAGGGAGGGAGCTGCATACGTGCTGGGCCCCCTTCGACGGGTGAGGAGCGCGCTGACCTGTCGCTGGCAGTTCCGCCCTTGGCAGAGCCCCATCCCCGCGCGGGTGTAGCTCTTCACGGCGTCGACGTCGAGAGTCGCTTCCATGACCTCCTCGAGCCGAGCCAGGGTCACCTCCTCGCAGCGACACACCACCGTCTCGGGGCTCGCGAGCTCGTAGATCCCAGCACCGACCGCATACAGAGGAAGCAGGGCGCGGCGGAAGCGCTCCTTCGCCGCCAGCCTTCGCCGTACCGGACGCGCCAGCTCGTCCGCCCGGGCCTGGGTGATCGCACCGAGGTCGGCGGCTGCTCCCAGAGCCGCCAGGCGGCCTTGGCCCAAGGCGGCCGGCGCGCCGCGCACCCCGGTGCCATCTCCTGCCGCGGACACCCCCTCGGCGCTCGTCCGCTGCCAGGCGTCGACCTCCACCACCAGGCCTCCCAGGTCCTCGTCGTAGGTGAAGCGGCATCCCGCGAGCCGCAGCAGCTCGGTGGACGGAACGAAGCCGTAGCCCACGCACAGAGTGTCGGCATCGAGCCGTTCCTCAGTGCCTGGGATCACTCGCCAGTCGGCGTCGACAGCGGCGTGGACGACGGCCTCCACCCGGTCCTCGCCTTCGGCACGGACCACGGCGCGCGCGTAGCGCAGCGGGACGCGCGCCTCGACCAGCTGCGCCCGGTAGGAAAGGGCGTCACGAAGCAGGGCCGCGTTCCCCCACCCGGCAGCGAGGATCCTCGCCAAGTGGCGCACTCGTGGCATGGGCCCCGCCTCGAGCGCCAGCACGACGTGCACCCCCAAGTGGCGGAGCTGCGCAGGGAAGGCCAGCGCGAGCGGACCGCTGCCCGCGAAGACGAGACGGCTGCCCGGCGCGACGCGGGACGCCTTCACCAGGGCCTGCGCCCCACCAGCCGTGACAACCCCCGGGAGCGTCCAGCCGGGGAACGGAACCGGTCGATCGCTGGCCCCGGGCGCGACGAGGACCCGCCGCGCACGTATGAGCGTCACATGTCCTCGGCCTTCGGTCAGGCACGCCGCGGTGGTCCCACGCAGCGACAGCACACTCGTCCTGCACCGCAGCTCTGCCCCCGCGCGGAGCGCTGCGTCCACCAACGCCACGCCACGCTGATAGTCCCGTCCGACACGGCGGGCGTCGCGCACGACGAAGCCCGGGCCGGGCTGGCGATAGATCTGGCCGCCTAGCGTGACCCGTTCGTCGACGAGCACGACCCGCAGCCCGTGGCGTGCGGCCTCGCCCGCCGCGCTGAGACCAGCCGGACCGCCACCGACGACGAAGAGGTCCACCTCTTCGGACCTCGTTCCCACGGCACCGTCGGACCCAGCGAGGTTCCGGGGAGCTCCGGGCGGCATCACAGGCCCCATCGACGGGGATGAGGCACGCCCGTCGATCCGGATGCGGAGCCGGGAACGCCCGAGGCCACGACGATCACGACGCGCACCCCGCACACCCTGGGGCTGGTGCCGTGAGAGCCGCATCGCGTTCGTATTCCGAGCGAATGTACGCAATAGTACCGATAGGTCATTCTCAGTTCGCCGCGCGCTCGTGTCAAGGCAGAAGGCACACGAAGACCGCCGACGATTGCCGACTCGAAGACACGGGTGGGCAGGCCTCGTCCCCCGCTCCTCGAGAGCTCAGGGCTCGATCGACAGCTCCCCCTGACCCGCACCTCCGAGGAGCTCGACCCGCTGGAGCTCGATCGGCACGTTCCCGTTGCACCAGAGAGAGTCGTGAAAACGCCGGAGGTCGAAGTGATCCCCCTGGGTACGCACCGCGTCGGCCAAGAATCGCTGGATCTGGCTCTTGCCGACCTGGTAGCTCAGACCCTGGCCCGGAGACGCCGCGAAGAAGGCCGCCTCCTCTGCCGCCGTCTCCACATCCATCGGCACGGCCGACACGAGGTAGTCGCGGGCAGCCGCGAGGGTCATCTCACCGGTCGCGAGCCGCACGTCCACCTCCACGCGCAGGGCGCGCAGGCGCATGAAGGAGAGGATCGTCGCTCTGGTAGGTGAGCTGTCCGAGAAATAGCCTGCCTGCAACATCATCTCCTCGTTGTAGAAGGCGATGCCCTCGTTGGCGCACGAGTCGTAGTAGTGGCGCCGCAGGGCGTCCGGATGGCGCCACGAGAGGGCGAGCTGCTGGTAGTGGACGCCCTCGTGGGCGATCATGGAGCGGGGGTCGCGAGCGTTGGCCTCGAAGAAGTACGGCAGGTCGTCGGTGACCGGTGGCAGATAGCGGACCCCATCCTGGTCGAGACGCGACTCGGAGGTGAGGTCGTCGGTGACGCCCAGCCACGAGATCGGCTCCAAGTAGTCGGGCATCGGCGCCATCAGGTAGTGACCGAGCGTCTCGGGCTGGCTGAGGATCCCGCGCTCTTCGTAGAAGGCCCGGGTAGCCGCCTCCTCCTCGGCGGCTCGTCGCACGAGCCGCTCGACGTCGTCGAGCGGGCGCTGGCTCTCTGGCGGACGCGTCGCCTCCGCCACGGACAGCGCGACCGCGCGGGCGTGCTCCACGCGTGCCAGCTCGAGCAGGTCCGCAGGCGAGCACGGGACCAGGGCGACCTCGCGGAGGAAACGGCCCAGCGCCTCTTCACCGATCGGGCGCCACTCCCGCAGCCCGCCGGCACCCGCTGCGAGCCAGTCGCGGTAGGAGCCGAGCGCCGTGCCAGCGTCGCTCGACGCGGTCGCCAAGCGACCGCGCAGCTCCGTCGGGAACGCCGGGGTGAGCGCCCTTGCAAGCCTTTCGACCTGCTCCTCGACGCGCTCGAGCTCACCGACGGCGACCACGGCGAACGGCTCGACGGCCTCTCCCTCGAGGTTCTCGCGCGCGATCGAGAGCCCCGGGTCGATCGCATCGAGCACGTGGAGCACGCGAAGCGCCCGCTCGGCGTCAAGCGGCCGCTGCTCGACGAGCAGGTCGAAGACCACACCTAGGGTCTGGTCCACGTAGAA
Source organism: Actinomycetes bacterium (assembly GCA_021844425.1). Lineage (GTDB taxonomy): Bacteria > Actinomycetota > Acidimicrobiia > Acidimicrobiales > RAAP-2 > JAJYVT01. The sequence continues at coordinate 7,414 of JAKBTL010000015.1, forward strand.
GCTCGGCTGGCGACGCCAGGGCTCGAGGACCTCGAGCTCGAAACGGACCCGCGCGATGGCACTCCCGAGCAGTGCGTGGTCGACCACCAGTGCGACCGGCCCGCCGGCGACGTCGATCGAGCGATGGGCGAGCTCGAGCTCGACGAGCCGCTCCCGGTAGCTCCCCAGCGCGGCTGCGCTCCAGTCGGGAACCCAGTCGGCAGGCCGCTCGATGCGCGGGATGTCATCCCGAGACCTCGGCTGCTGGAGAGCACGCCACGACCAGAATGCTCTACCGAGCGACTGGATGCGCTGCTCGAGGTCGCGAGGCACAGTGCTCACCGATCCCCCGTCTCGGCGACGTTGCCAGCCCTCTTCTTCGTCGCGTTCGCCGCGCCGGCGGTGCGCGCCGCTCCCACGTCCCGCGCAGCACCCGGGTCGTTCTCGCCCGACGTCGACGCTCCCCCCCCATCGGCCGGCTCGGCGGCAGCCGGCCCAGAGAGCAGCGGCGTACGCCGGTAGAACGCCTCTAGGGCCATCAGGACCGAGTCCCGCCAGAGGACGTGGTCACGCCAGCGGTCACGCGGGAAACGGGACTGGACAGCCTCGGACACCTGCGCCACCATCGCCTCGGTCCACGGGTCGTGCTGACCGCGCTCTGCACCCATCCGGGCGTACGCCGGGCCCATGCGCGTCGCGTGCGCGTCGACACCACCCTCGGTGTTCAGCTCCACCGTCTCGAACGGCCCCAGGAACGCCCACCGACGCCCCAGGCCGTCGCGCATCACCTTGTCGACGTCTCGGGGATCGACGACCCCGTCGCGTACCAGGCAGTACGCCTCGCGCAGCACCGCGCCCTGGAGCCGGTTGAACACGAACCCTTCGACCTCCTTATGGAGGCGGACGGGGGACATGCCGACCGACTCGAGCAACGCATGGGCTCGATCGAGCGTCGTGGCGACGGTCTCCGGCGACGGGACCAGCTCGACGACGGGGAGCAGGTAGGGCGGGTTCCCGGGGTGCGCCACCAGCACGCGGCTCGGGTCACGGACCGCCGTGGCAAGCAAAGAGGGTGGGATCGCCGACGACGACGAGGCGAGGACCGCGTCCGGCGCGGCGATCTCCTCGAGCTCCTGGAACAACGAGCGCTTCAGATCGAGGTTCTCTGGGGCACACTCTTGGACGTACGACACGCCCCGCGCCGCAGCCGAGAGGTTGCCGACGGGCTCGATCCGCGCGACGACGTCACCAGGGCTCTCGTCGAGCAGGTCGTGCGCGGCGAGCGCGCGCAGCCGCCGCATGACATCGTCTTGCGCGAGCTCCCGGCGTGCGTCGTCGGGCTCGTAGAGCATGACCGGGCGCTTCGCCCGAGCGAAGACGATGGACCACGCGATACCGATGCTCCCTCCCCCGACCACGGCGATCGACTGGTTCACGTGTCGTCCTCGACTTGGTGCACAGTTCGGTTATCGTACTCACGATCGCATGCCGAACTTCCCAAGCTTCCCCAGGCCGGCCACTCCCGACGATCCCGCGCACAGGCGGCTTCGCCCAAGATGACAGCTGCCCTCCGCGAGGCGAACGGGCGCGCGGGCGTAGTCGGACCCAGGCGCCCCTTCGGCACGATATGGGCGAGGTGCACCTCAGCGCGGGGGACCCGCGCCCTTCTGGCGCTCCACTCGCATGCCGTCGGTCACAAGGGTCATGCACGATCGCGTGTTGGGCACTCCGTCCACCACGACGAGGCACTCGAAGCACACTCCCATCCCGCAGTAGATGCCGCGGCTGGCCCCGCTCGCCGTCTGTCGCGTGGTCAGCCCCTCCTCGGCGATGAGAACCGCAGCGACCGTCTCGCCCTCGTACGCCACGGTCGGGCGACCATCGAGGGTGACATTCACCCTGCGGCCGCGCGCAAGTGGAGATGCAGCGGTGAGCGGGAAACGACCACGCGAGACGAGAGGCACGACATCATGGTACCGACCCGCTCGGACGTGACCCAGATCTCGCGCGGCACTTCTTGCCTGCTCAGGGGCACGCGGTGAGCGTGGCGCCGGACATCCTCGCGGGCAGGGTCGCGCTGGTCACCGGCGGCGCGGCAGGGCTCGGGGCAGTGATCGCCACGACGTTCGCGGCCGCAGGAGCGCGCGGGGCGGTCGTCGACCTCGTGGAGCCGCCCATCGGCGCGGTCCCCTCCAGCTGGGCAACCGTCACCGGCGACGTCCGGGACCCGCGCTCGGTCGAGCGTGCGTTCGCCGACGTCGCCGCGGGCGTCGGCGCTCCCGATGTCGTCGTCGCCAACGCGGGGATCGTCCCTCCCTGGGCCGGTACCACGGAGATCGACCCCGCGGAGTGGGACGCCGTGTTCGCGGTGAACACTCGGGGAGTCATGCTCACGTTGCGCGAGGCCGTACGGTCCATGCGCCGGGGGCACGGAGGATCGATCGTGGTCATGTCGTCGGTCAACGGCTGGAAGGGCGACCCCCATATTGCGTCCTACGTCGCGAGCAAGCACGCCGCCGTGGGGATCGTGCGCTCGGTGGCGCTTGACGTCGGGCGCGACCGGATCCGGGTGAACGCCGTCGGTCCGGGCCCGGTCCCGACCGACGCGCTGCGATCCCGTATGGCCGCCCGCGCGGCGCTGGGAGGCCCACCGGTCGAGGACGCTCTGCACCTCGTCGGCTCAGCCACGGCGCTCGGCAGGGTCGTGACCGCAGAGGAGGTGGCGAACGCCGTGCTCTTCTTGGCGAGCGACCTCGCGTCCGGGATAACGGGGCAGTTCCTTGCCGTGGACGCAGGGGTGCTCTGAGCGTGGAGCCCAGCAAGAGGGTTCGCAATATGCGTGCTCTTGCATGTAGATGTCGAGAAAGGAGGGAGCGATGATCGATCTCAGCGGCAAGACCGTCCTCCTCACCGGTGCCTCCCGGGGTATCGGTGCTGCCACGGCGACGGTCCTCGGCGCGGCGGGCGCCAACCTGGTGGCCCACTACGGGGAGAACGGGGTTGGCGCACAGGAGGCGACCCGTGCCTTGCCGCCCGAGCGAAAGCTGCTCGTGGAGTCAGACTTCACCGAGCCTGGTTCGGGACGGGAGCTGTGGGCGAGAGCCGTGTCGTGGCGCGGGCGAGTGGACGTCCTCGTGCTCAACGCGGGGGTAATGCCCGAGACCCCGATCGACGCGGACGAAGCGGACTGGGACACCACGTGGGACTACGTGCTCCAGGTGAACGTCCGAGAGCCGGCCAACCTCATCCGTGAGGCGGTGCGGCACTTCCGTGAGACGGGCGGTGGCATCATCGTGACCATGTCGAGCTGGGTCGCCGAGCAGGGCTCGGCCATCCCCCAGCTCACCGCCTACGCGGCGAGCAAAGCGGCCATCCGGGCCATGACCCAGACCGTCGCGAGGAACCACGCGAAAGACGGCGTGCTCGCCTACGTCATCGCGCCCGGGATCGTCCGGACCCGCATGTCGGAGATCGCCGCGGCGACCCGCGGCGGCGAGGACGCGGTCAAGGCGATCCTCCCGCTCGGAGACATGGTGCCGCCACTGGAGGTCGCGAATCTGGTGGCGTTCACCGCGAGCGGGTTGTGCCGTCACCTCTCCGGTGCCACCCTCGACATCAACGGGGCGGCGTACGTGCGCTAACCCGCTCCCGACATAGCACCGCGCCTCCCAGCTCAGCCCCGAACCGGCTCCTCCACGTACTCGTCGTCGCCCGGCTCGAACGCAGGCGTGTTCATCACGAGGTACGTCGCGCTCCCCTCGAGCTCGTAGACGCAGCCTCGCGGGATCACCAGCGCGTCGCTCGCTTGCAGACGGATTGGGCGCCTGGAATCGAGCACGAAGGTCAGCTCCCCGGAGAGGACGTAGTAGCAGCGCGCGGAGCGTCGAGAGGAGAGGGGCCGGTGCCGGCCGTCGATCGACACCCAGGTGACGCTCGTCGACGAGGACCCCTCGGAGAAACGCACGATCGGTCGCACGTGCGCGGCGTTGGACGGCTCCTCCAGCCGCTCACCCGCCCCAGAGCGAAGGACCTGCGAGCCGACAGGGAGCGAGCTCCCGTCGTCTTCCTCGGTCATCGACCGAGGTTCCTTCTGGCCGCGGCGAGAGCACCGAAAGCTTCGGCAGCGGCCCCTGGCGTCGCCCAGTCAGTGTCCACCACCACCTCGTCCACCCCGGCTTCGGCGAGCGCCACGAGAGCGTCCGCGACGACGTCGGTGCGCGTCGCCGAGTCGATGATGCGCAGGGTGGTCCACAACCCCTCGGGATCGCGGCCCGCCCGGACCGCGGCGTCACGGCTGGCGGCGATCCCGACGTGGAGCTCCGCGACGTCGAGCGCGCCGGCGGACTGGTGCGCGAGCCAGCCGTCGCCGACCTCCCCGGCGCGGCGCCACGCCGCCTTCGAGTGACCTCCCACGAGGAGCGGGACGCGGTGCGCCGGCGTCGGAACGCTGCGCACCCCAGGAGGCAGCCTGTAGTGCTGGCCTTCGAAGGGAGCAGGCACACCCGTCCAGCACGCCCGCAAGAGCTGCATCCACTCCACGAACCGGCTCCCGCGCGAGGCAAAAGGCACGTTCAGCGCCTCGAACTCTTCTGCGAGCCAGCCCGCTCCCACCCCGAGAGCGAGGCGTCCCCCGCTCATGACGTCGATAGATGCGGCCTGCTTGGCGAGGACGACTGGCTGGCGCTGAGGCAGGACGAGCACTGCCGTGCCGATGACCGCGCGTTCAGTGGCCGTGGCGATCGCCGCCAGGGCGATCATGGCGTCGACATAGGGGGTGTCCGACGGCCACGTGACCTTCCCGTCGGCAGCGAAGGGGTAGCGCGACTCGACCCGCTCGGTCATGACGACGTGGTCGCTCACCCACAGCGACTCGAACCCTGCGACCTCGAGCTCCACGGCCATGGCCGCGATCCCGCGCTCTGCGGGCAGTGGACCGCTGTTCGGCACCTTCGCCCCTATCCTCATCGCACACCTCCGTTCCCACCCGCCTCCTCGGCAGGCTCCTCCACGCCACCGTCGCCAGTGGCACCCGTGATGCGCGAGAGGAACTGGCGCGTGCGCTGGTGGCTCGGGTGGCCGAGCACCTGGTCGGGACTGCCCTCCTCCACGATCACCCCCCCGTCCATGAAGACGACCCTGTCGCTCACCTCGCGCGCGAACCCCATCTCGTGGGTGACGACGACCATGGTCATCCCGTCGTTCGCGAGCCCTCGCATCACGTCGAGCACCTCGCCTACGATCTCGGGATCGAGGGCCGAAGTCGGCTCGTCGAAAAGCATCAGCTTCGGTCGCATCGCGAGGGCGCGAGCGATGGCCACGCGCTGCTGCTGGCCGCCTGAGAGCTGGACCGGGTAAGCATCTGCCTTGTCAGCGAGCCCGACTCGCGCGAGCAGCTCGCGCGCGTTGCGCTCGACCTCGGCCTTGGGTTCCATATTCACCCTGATCGGCGCCTCCATCACGTTGCCCAGCGCGGTCATGTGGGAGAAGAGGTTGAAGCTCTGGAAAACCATTCCGATGTGTCGGCGCTGGACGGCAAGCTCGTTGGCGGAAAGCTCGACGAACCGCCCCCTTTCCAGACGGTTGCCAATGAGCTGGCCGTCGACGTAGATCCGCCCGGACGACGGTCGTTCGAGGTGGTTGATGCAGCGCAGCATCGTGCTCTTTCCTGACCCCGAGGGACCGATGATGCAAAGTACCTCGCCGAGCTGAACCTCCAAGCTGACGCCACGAAGCACGACGATCCTCCCGAAGGACTTCTCGAGCGCCTCGATGCGTAAGATCGGCTCCGACGCCCCAGAGCCGGATGGCGTAGTCCTGGTCACGGCATCATCTTGTCCATCCGCCTAGAAATGCACGTCGGCCTGAATGTCGACGTCGTGGCCAGGCGCAGTCGTCGAGAACTGGTGCGAGCGGAGACGCTCCCGGAACGTCGTCTTTGCATCGCGCTCCTGTCCGCGGCGGAACCGGCGCTCGACGAAATGTTGGCCGACCGAGAGGACGCTCGTCACGATGAGATACCAGAGGCTCGCGACCACCAGGAGCGGAATGGTCTCAAAATTGCGGGCGTAGACCTCCTGGACCGAGTAGAGCAGCTCGGGAAGTGAGATGACGCTCACCAGGCTGGTCCCCTTCAGCATCCCGATGGTCTGATTGCCCGTCGGAGGGATGATGATCCGCATCGCCTGCGGCAGCACGATCCGGCGATACGTCAGCCGCTTGGTCATCCCGAGCGCGAGCGCCGCCTCCGTCTGGCCGGCGTCCACCGAGACGATGCCGGCTCGGACGATCTCCGACATGTAGGCAGCCTCGTTCAGTCCGAGACCGAGCAGTGCAGCCACGAGGGTCGTCACCAGGGCGTTGGTGCTCGCGGACGCGAAGCTCGGTCCGAAGGGGACCCCGATCGAAATCCGCGGAACGAACGACGCGATGTTGAACCAGAAGAGGATCTGTACGAGAAGAGGGGTGCCCCGGAAGAACCAGATGTAGGCGGATGCTGCGCTCGAGAGCACCCAGCTCCTCGAGAGTCGCATGAGCGCGAGCACCGTCCCCCCGACGATCCCAATCGCCATGGCGGCCGCGGTCAGGTAGAGCGTTCGCACCAAGCCGGCGAGAATGCCGCCGTTCACGAACCAATGTCCGACGACGCTCCACTGGAGGCTGCTCGAGGTCGCAAGCAGGTGGCCGAGCATCGCAAGGAAGACCAACGCGACGGCAACGACCGTCCAGCGCGCTGGCTTTCGAACCAGGGCAGAGAGGTCTGCCCGGTTCCAGCGGGAGGCACCGCCGGCACCGCCCCCCGAGCCAGTGGCTACGCCTGATACGACGCTTGCCTCGTCCAATGCGGATGCTGAACCAGGCAGATCGGTCGCGCGCACGCCAGGTCGGGTCGCCATCGTCGGCGATGGGCTTCCCTCACCGCGGGACAGGCTAGGTGTAGAGGTGGGCAGCGCGGACGAGTCCGTAGGTGATACCCCAGTGTTTCATGATCTTCTTGTACGCGCCCGTCGAGATGAGATGGTCCATCGCCTTGGTCACGAGTCCTGCGATCTTGGCAGACTTTGCCACTCCTGCACCTTCGGGGGTGGGCAGGTAGTTGAGTGGCTGAAGGACCAGCGAGTGCTCGGACTTCTTGATGAGCCAGGCCAGCTGATCCTCCGAGCTCGAATAGACCTGGTCCCTGCCGCTCGTGACCGCGAGCTCCGCGGCAGCGTCCGAGGGGAAGGTGGCAACCTTCACCGGCGGCAGCTTCTTCTTCGAGCAGGTCGGGTCGATACCGTTGAGCTGCTCGATGAACGCAGAGCCCTCGATGACCGCGACGCTCTTCCCACACAGGTCCGTGAAAGTCTTGATGTGGATGGGACTGCGCTTCACGACCGCGAACCCGGTACCCACGTTGTAGTAGGTCACGATGTCGATCGCCTTCACGCGTGCGGGCGTGTAGATGAACGAGGTGAACGACGTGTTGTACCGGCCATTCTGGAGCCCGGGGATGAACCCTGTGAAGTTCCCCGAGGCGATCGCGTGCCAGCGAATCCCGAGAGTCGCCGCGACCGCCTTCCCCAGGTCGACCTCCCAACCGACGAGCTTGCTCCCGACAACCAGTTCGTCAGGCGGGGCATCGTTGTAGGTCACGTCCACCAAGCCGGTCTTCTTCACCGAGGTGGGGACCTTCTTCGCGAGCGCCTTGTCCACGGTGATCTTGGCGCCCTCGATCGTGACAGGCTTGTGCGCCGCCCGCAGACGGGCGGGGCTCGCCTGCGCCGACGGGGCAAGCACCGTTGCGCCGAGAGCCAGCGAAGCACCGAGAGCGACCACCCCTACGCCCCTGAGCAATGCTCGGTGCGAACGTGGCGCGACCACCCCGGTTCGGCCAGCGGCATGGCGCGCCATCGGACCTGCAACGCCCGCTTCGTCGATCTGGCTCATGTCGCCCCCGTTCCTCGTTCTTCACCGATCGGCAATACGTTGGCGACGTTCTAGCGCGCAGCTCGCCTGTTCGTCAACCGCACAATTGTTCGCAGCATCGATCGTCTTTGTCGGCGACGGAGAACGCGCGTAGCCCCAGGAAGGGCTGAGTGGATGTTGGACCCGGAGCGGAGCTTCTCGCCCGCCGCCGACGGAGGGGGGAGGGGAGAGGGAGAGGCCAACTCAGCTCGTCGCGAAGCGCTCCGGGGAGAACGGAGCGAGATCGAGCTCCGGCTGGCGCTCGACCGCCAGATCGGCGAGCACGCGCCCCATGAGCGGGCCCGCGGTGAACCCCATGTGCGGGAACAGGCCAACGACCACCCGGGGAGCACGGCGGAGCACTCCGAGGACCGGGCGGTGGTCAGGCGTGCCGTTGCCGATCCCCGCCCAAGACCGCAGAACGAGCGCCGAACCGAGGCGCGGCACGACGCCGAGCGCCACGGCAAGGTTCGCACGCATCGAGTCGAGGCGCACGAGCGGGTAACCCGTCCCTCGCTCGAGGCGTGCAGGCCAGCCGCCGCCGACCAGGACCGTACCGGCCTTCGCCTGTTTGAGCGTGAGACGCTGGCCTGCGTAGTAGAGGAGATGCTCGATGAAGGGCTGTACCGGCTCAGTGGCGGCGACCTGGACGGGCTCACTCGAGATAGGCAGCGCGAGCCCGGGCTCGAGCGACCGCACCTGGTACGCCAGGGCGTCGCCCGACGCCAGGACCACCCGTTCTGCCTCGAGCACCTGCGTCTCGGTGCGCCCGCCTTCGGACGCCGCGAACGTCAGCCGGGCCGCCTGACCCTTCATCTCGAGGTCGACGAGCGCGCACCGAGCGCGGATCTCGGCACCCGCACGGGCAGCAGCGCGAGCAAAGGCCGGCGTCGCGAGCATCGGATTTGCCTTGCCCTCAACTGGGCTGTACTCCGCCCCGACCACCCGCTCCGAGACGTAGGGGGCGAGCGCCATCACGTCCGCGCGGGAGAGCACCTGGGCATCGAGCCCGGCCTCCTGCTCGACGCGAACTTTCTCCTCGATGAGCTGCATCTGAGCAGGGTCGTCCGCGAGGAGCAAGCCGCCCTTGGTTCGAACCTCGAGGTCGGTGCCGAGCTCCTCGTCGAGCCTCCCCCACATCTCGAGCGCGTCGAGCAGGAAGCGCAGAGCAGGCAGGAAGTCACGGGCCCAGCCGGGCCCGAAGCGCTCGAAGGGCTCACGCTGGATCTGGCCGTGCAGGCTGCCCGCGTTGCGCCCCGACGCCTCGGTTCCCACCTCACCGCGCTCTGCCAGGACAACCGAGGCGCCAGCGCACGCGAGGTGGTAGGCGGTGGCGCAGCCGGTGATGCCGCCGCCGACGACGGCGACGTCGTAGCGGCGGGAAGCACGAGCGGGCCCCCCGACCACGAATTCGTCCGGGGCCGTACCGGAGTGGGCACCCGAGGTCGACGCACTGGGCTGTGTGCTGGTTCCGTGCATGGAGCGCTCGAGGCTAGGGGATGGGGCTCGTCGTCTCGGAAGGGCTTGCGAGAGGGGACATGGGCGGGGCGGGGACGTACACTATGCGGCTGATTGTTCGCAGAGAGGATACCCATGGCACCACAGTTCCACGGCAGCTATACGGTCTGCGTCACGCCCTTCAGCGAGGACGGCTCACGCGTCGACACCCACGCGCTGCGACGCTTCCTCGCCTGGCAGCTCGACGTCGGAGTGCCAGGGGTGATCGTCCTCGGGACGACCGGCGAATTCCTCACCGTGAGCGATGACGAGCGCGCTCAGGTCGTCGAGACCACCGTGGACACGGTCGGCGGGCGGATCCCCGTGCTGGTCGGCACGATGAACGCCTTCACGCCCAGGGCGGTGGCCTACAGCCGCCAGGCGGAGGAGCTGGGCGCGGATGGCCTCATGATCCTGCCCCCCTACTACTACACCCCGACCGACGACGAGATCTTCGGCTACTACCGCGCAATCTGCGAGGCGGTCTCCGTCCCGATCATGCTCTACAACAACCCGGTCACGTCCAACGTGGACATGTCGGCTGCGCTCGTCGCCAGGCTCACCCGAGCGTTCGAACAGGTGCGGTACATCAAGGAGTCGAGCCGGGACCTGGCCCGGGTGCGCGACGTCATCGAGGCGACCGAGGGTGTGATGAACGTCTACGCGGGCGAGCGCGCCGTGGACTCTTTCCTGCTGGGCGCCATTGGCTACGTAAATCCCTACGGCAACTACGTGCCCCGGGCCTCCGCACGGATGTGGGGGCTCCTCGAGGAGGGTCGGGTGGACGACGCCCGGCGGATCCAGCGTCTGCTCGACGCGATGGACCACACGATCGCCGAGGGGCACCCCACCTACGGCCATCAGTGCTACTCGAAGCGGCTGGCTGCCGTCGCCGGCTACCCGGTCGGTGACGTGCGCGCGCCCATCACCCCGTTCACCGCCCTAGGCGACGAGGGCGAACGACGGGTAGCGATCCTCTCCGACCTCATGCTGCGCCTCGACGCCCTTGTCGACGAGTTGGACGCGACGGCAACCGTACCGGCATAAGCCAGTCACACTCGGGGGAATTCGCTTCACCAGCTGACATCAAGCCGACGTCGGACGAGGAAGTCGCTCGAATCGGTTGATGTTGACGTCGAAGCCGGCGTCGTTGCCGGTGAGGAGCTGCCGGCGTGATGAGATCCTCCAGCGATCGTCGGGACAACGTACGAGGCGGTCCTCGTACTTGCCCATCATCGTGGCAGTCGAGCCGTCTGGGCGCTCGTGCCAGGCCAGGACGTAGCTCGACGCGACCGCGGAGACCCCGTCGGGATCCAAGGTGACGAGCACGTTGGAAAGGTGGTGCGAGGTGCGCGCCCAACGCCACATCCTGGCGAGGTCGTGGCGAAGCCCTTCGGCGCCGCTACTGCGCAGGTGCGGCTCAGGGCCGTAGTCCACTACGCAGTCGTCCGTGAACAGCGACGCCAGCGCGTCCAGGTCCATCTTGTCGAGGAACGCGCAGTACGAGTGGAGCACCTCCGTGATCTCCTGCTTGTCGCGCAGCTCCCGGACCACCGCGTCGAAGCTCGACAGTCGCTCGGTCATCTCCTCCTCCTCTCCAGCGGACCATGAGCGCCCCTCACCGGCGCGCCCTGCTCAGCGCGCCGTCGCTGTCACGCCGTCGACGCAGAGGTACTTCACCTCGAGGAACTCCTCGAGGCCGTGATGCGAGCCCTCCCGGCCCAGACCGGACTGCTTCATGCCTCCGAACGGGGCGCCCTCGTAGGAGATGGAGCCCGTGTTCACCCCGACGACGCCGAATTCGAGCGCCTCGCCGAAGCGCAGGGCACGGCCGAGATCGCGCGTGTAGAAGTACGCTGCGAGCCCTGACTCGGTGGCATTCGCGAGCGCGAGGGCCTCCTCCTCGGTCTCGAAGCGGAAGACAGGGGCCACCGGGCCGAAGGTCTCCTCACGCGCGATCGCCATCCCAGCCTGGGCCCCCACCACGACGGTGGGCTCGAAGAAGGTCCCGCCCAGCTCATGGGGTCGCCCGCCTCGGCGCACCTCGGCGCCCAAGGAGGTTGCATCCAGGAGATGTCGCTGGACTTTCGCGAGGGCACGGCCGTCGATGAGCGGACCCACTTGCACTCGAGGGTCGATGCCGTGCCCGACGACCAATTCCCCGACGCCCTGGGTCAAGCGCTCCACGAACTCGTCGTGGACCTTCGCATGGACGAGCACCCGGTTCGAGCAGACGCACGTTTGACCGGCGTTACGAAACTTGGACTCGATTGCGCCGGTCACGGCCGCCTCGAGGTCGGCGTCGTCGAAGACAACGAAGGGGGCGTTGCCGCCCAGCTCGAGGGCGACGCGCTTGACCGTTGGCGCGCACTGGGCCATCAGCAGCTTCCCGACCTCGGTGGAGCCGGTGAAGGTGAGCATGCGGACATCGGGCGACTCGGTCAGCACGGCGCCGACGACGACCGGGTCACCATGCACCACGTTCAGGACACCCGGGGGCATCCCGGCTCGAGAGGCGAGCTCGGCGAGCGCCAGCGCCGAGAGAGGCGCCTCGCTCGGCGGCTTCAGCACCACGGTGCAGCCAGCGGCGATGGCAGGCGCGACCTTGCGGGCAATCATCAGGGCAGGGAAGTTCCACGGGGTGATGGCAGCGACCACGCCAACCGGCTGGCGGAGCGCAAAGAGCCGCCGCCCGGGCCGGTTGTACGGGATCACCTCGCCGTAGGCACGACGCGCCTCTTCGGCGAAGTAACGCAGGAAAGCGGCGCTGTAGGTGAGCTCGCCCACCGCTTCGCCGATCGGCTTACCTTGCTCGATGGTGAGCAGCGCTGCCAGCTCCTCGGACGAAGAGGTCAACAGCTGCTGCCAGCGCCAGAGCACTTCTGCCCGTACGCCCGCAGGGAGAGCCCGCCAGCCGGCCAGCGCCCTGGACGCTGCCGCGATGGCCTCGCGAGTGTCCTCCGCGGACGCTGTGGCAACTGCCCCCACGAGGATCCCGGTCGCCGGGTCGTGCACCTCCAACCGTTGGTCGTTGGAGGCCTGTCTCCAGCGGCCGTCGACATAGAGGTCCTCTCGGACAAGCCCCGCTTCGCGCAGCCCGTCGAGCCGCGCGGCAACGAGGGTCGAGGCCGCATCGAGTGAGGTGGCAGGTGAACTGGGCGGCGTCATCGGAGCCCCGATACTATCGTGATGTCGTTCGTCAGACGGACGGTCGTTCGCTTACCGTGCACGAGGAAGGAACCCTATTGCAATCCCTCGACGACCTCGACCGCCGGTACGTGCTCCACCCGTTCACCGCGATCCGCGACCACCTGGAGTCCGGGCCGCTCATGATCGTCGAGGGCAAGGGGTGCCGCCTCGTCGATTCCGCAGGCAGGAGCTACCTCGACGCCATGGCGGGGCTCTGGTGCGTGAACGTCGGCTACGGCAACACCGAGATCGCAGAGGCGATCGCCGCGCAGTCCAAGCGGCTCTCCTACTACCACTCCTTCTCCTCGATGGGCAACGACGTGTCGACCCGGCTCGCCGAGCGGCTCGTCACCACGGCGCCCGTCCCCATGTCCAAGGTGTTCTTCGGCAACAGCGGGTCGGACGCCAACGACACCGAGATCAAGCTCGTCTGGTACTACAACAACGTCCTCGGGCGCCCCGAGAAGAAGAAGATCGTCTCGCGTCGGCGCGGCTACCACGGGGTGAGCGCACTCACCGCCGGGCTCACCGGGCTCGACAACGTCCATGCCGGCTTCGACGCGCCGATGCCGATGATCCGCCACGTGCGCGCCCCCCAGCGCCTGTGGGAAGCCGAGCCGCAGATGACCGACGAGGAGTTCAGTGCGAGCCTCGCCCGAGAGCTCGAAGAGCTCATCGTCTCAGAGGGGCCCGAGACCGTCGCCGCCTTCATCGCCGAGCCGGTCCAGGCCGCCGGCGGGGTCATCATCCCCCCGGCCGGCTACTTCCAGGCGATCACCGAGGTGCTGCACCGCTACGACGTCCTGCTCATCGCCGACGAGGTGGTGTGCGGCTTCGGCCGCCTGGGACGGTGGTTCGGCACCGAGCGCTTCGGGATCGAGCCCGACCTCATCACCGTGGCCAAGGGCATCACCTCGGCCTACGTACCCCTGTCCGCGAGCTACATCTCTGCCCGGGTCTTCGACGTGCTCGCCGAGGGCGGCGAGCGCTTCGGGCCCATCGGCCACGGCTACACCTACTCCGCGCACCCCCTCGCCGCGGCCGCTGCCCTCGCCAACCTGGGCATCGTCGAGCGCGACGGGCTCGTGGACCAGGCGGCCAAACGTGGCGCCTACATGCTCGAGCGCCTGCGTGAACGTTTCGAGGACCACCCCTACGTCGCAGAGGTGCGCGGCGAGGGGCTCATCGCCGCCGTCGAGCTCGTCGCCTCGCGCGACCCGCTCCGCCGCTTCGACCCGGCCCTCAAGATGGGCGCCCGCGTGGCGCGCGCCAGCCTCGGCCACGGCGTCATCACCCGGGCTCTCCCAGAGGCAGACACCATCGCCTTCTCACCACCCTTCATCGTGACCGAGAGCGAGATCGACCAGATGGTCGAGGGCACCGGCGCCGCTCTCGAAGAGGTCGCGGCCGACCTCGCCCGGAGCTGATCGACCTTCTGGGATGGGACGGATCGTCGGCTTCCTCGTCAATCCCCTCGCCGGGATGGGAGGACGCGTCGGGCTCCACGGCACCGGCGGAAGCGGGCGCGTCGCAGAGGCACGTCGGCGCGGAGCACGTCCTGTGGCCCCGGCGCGCGCGGCGCGGGCGGAAGCGACGGCACCGGCGGCAGCGGGCGCGACGGTCAGAAGGACGATCTTGCCGTCAAGACCCTTGATCGGCGCGCCCCTCGAAGCACCCGCGGATCGGCCGCGCACGACACTGCACGCCCTGCCTACGAGACGGCGTCTCTCGCACGTTCGAGCGCGCGCCTGGGCCCGTCGGCCTCCCCGAACTCCCCGTCGATCAACACCTCGCCGACACCAGCCGCAGCCAGGCCTGCGAGCTCCGGGGCGATCTCGTCGATGCGCCCGGCGTTCAGCACCACCTCGGGCGGGGAAGTCACCGACATGCCGCGACGCTCCTGCCACGCGGCGATACGGTCGAGCCCCTCGTGCACCACGTCGGCAGCGCCCCTCCCATGGTGCAGCGGCAGCCATCCGTAACCTCGGAGCGCGACGCGCCGGAACGTCGCCTCGGAGGACCCACCGAGAAAGACGGGAAGCGGCCGCTCGGGCGTGGGCTGAGTCAGGAAGCGACGGTCGCCCGTCTCCCGATGCGCCACGTACGAGCCCGACCAGACTTCCCGGCATGCGGCGAGGACCTCGTCCGTGCGCTCCCGGCGCCGTTCGAAGTCCCCGCCCACGAGCTCGAGCTCCTCGCGCAGCCACCCGTCGCCCACCCCCAGGAGCACCCGTCCGCTCGAGAGCTGTGTCACGCAGGCGAGCTGCTTCGCTAGCCCGATCGGCTCGCGCAGCGGCGCAACCAGTACGGCCACTCCGAGCCGCGGGCGTGAGGTAACCGCGGCGAGCGCCGCGAGCACGACCACCGGTTCGAGCCAGGGCTCTTCCGGGTCCCAGTCGATCTTCCCGTCCGCGCTGTACGGGTAGCGCGACTCGTTGCGTTCGGGGATCGCGAGGTGGTCCCCGAGCCAGACCGAGTCGAACCCGGCCTCCTCGGCGCGGCGCGCCTGTTCGAGCACCGTCGCCATCGTGGCGCCAGCGCCATAGTTCAGCACCTTCGCCCCGAACCTCATCCCCCTCCCCGGTGCGCGAAGAGCTCCAGCGTGATGCCGTCTGGATCGTCGAAGTAGACGAAGCTGTAGCCGGCAAGCGGCCCCTCGTCGATGTCGAGCGGATCGGAGTAGAAGCGGATGCCGTCCGCAGCGAGTGAGGCCATCGCCTCCTTCAGGTCCGTCACCTCGAAGCAGACGTGGGGCGCCCCCGGGTCGGCATTCGAAAGCTCGTAGCGCTCCCGCCGAGGGTTGCGGTACTCGAGTAATTCGAGGTGGACCGAGCCCAGCGTGATGAAGCCGAAGCGGAGATGCGCTCCGGGAACCCCGACGGCCTTGCTGAGGACCGGTCCTTCGCTCTCCGTTGAGAAGTCCCGGACCCGACCCAGGAGCCGCTCGTAGAAGGCGAACGACCGCTCGAGGTCGGACACCGTGAGACCCACGTGGTGGACCCCCTTCACCAAGGCCTGTCTGCGCTCATCTTCCATGCAGCATCTCCTCTCTCCTGCCGATGCGTGTCTCTCCTGCCTGCGCGTGCCGGCGCTGGGTGCACCGGCACGGCCGTGTGGGAACCCGTGGGCTGGCGGTCTCCCTCGTCAACACTTGGGCATGGGCGGCAACGGGGCGGACTCGGTCTCCCGGTAGGCCTTCGCCATGAACCCGGACTTCTGGATCTTGCAGATCCAGCGGTTCAGGTATCGCACGAGCGCCTTGTTGCCCTTGTGCACCGCGTACGAGCCGTACTGGATTGTCAGAGGCTTCTTGAACTTCTCCACTTTGACCTTGCCAGGGTTCGACTTGGAGAACTCGCCGAGGAGGTAGCTCTCCACCATGACCGCCGACGCGCGCTTCGTCGCCACCTGGAGGATGGCAGCTGTGTCGCCCGAGTACCCAATGACGTGCGCCTTCGGGAACAATTTCTTGGCGAGCTGTGTGTCGGTTGACCCCTCGAGAGCGGTGATCGTCCGTGTGGGCTTGTTCCATGCGCTGATCGTCGCTGGGATCTTGGATGTGACCGGAACCCCCAGCACGAGCTCGTATGGAACATAGGCCCGGCTGAATGTCACAGACTTCTTCCTTGCTGGCGTGGGCGAAAGCCCGTTGGAGATCAGGTCGAACTTCTTGGCTTCGAGCCCCGGGATCTGTCCTGTGAACGCAACGTTGTAGATGTGCAGCTTCACATGCATTGTCTTGGCCAGCTTGTGGAGGAGCACGACATCGTAGCCAGCGAACTTCCCTGTCTTCTTGATGTACATCTCCGGCTTGAAGGAGGCGTCCATCCCGACGTTGAGCGTACCCGGGTGGATCAGATGGTACGGGTTCGCATCCTTCTTGCGGGTTCCGCGATCGGCCGCACCTGCAACCCCGCTGCCGAGCACACCCACAGATGCCACAGCCACGGCCGCAACCGCGCAGAGCACCCTGCCGAGCTGAACTGACCTTCGTCTCATTCCTTTGTTCCTCCATTCACTCCCGTACCCCCGCTTGGTGGGAGTCGGGTCCAGGATCCTGGTTCTTGGTTCTGGTTCTGCGTGCCTCCCCGATCACGTTCCTGCGACGCCGGAAACGCCGCTCGAACGCGCGGCGATCACCGCGGCGATCCGGCGCCGGGAGCGGGCCGTGAACAAGGCGGACAGACCTCCCTTCGCAGGCTTGGCCAGGACGCGCTCGACGAGCCGGAAGGCGAAGTCGAGCAAGAACGCGATGGCGACGTAGATGCCCGCCGCCGCCGTGTAGAGGACGAAGGGCTGGAAGGTCGTTGCCTCGATGTTCTCCGTCACGTGGATCACCTCGAGAAGTCCGATCACGGAGAACACTGACGTTGTCTTGACCATGCCGATGAACATGCTGCCAATGTTCGGCACAGCGATCTTGGTCGCCTGGGGAAGGATGACGAAGACGAAGACGCGGAGACGATGGAGACCGAGTGCCAAGCCCGCCTCACGCTGCCCTCGTGGGATCGCATCGAGGGCCGATCGGTAGATCTCCGCAATGAATGCTCCATAGAGCAGGACGAGCGCGACCACCCCAGCCTCGAACGTCGAGAGGTTGATCCCCAGGAGAAGCGACCAGCCGAAATACACCCACAGCACGCTCACGAGGGCCGGCACGCCACGGAACACGTTGATCCACAGGGCAGCAAGCCAGGAGACCGGCGGCTTGGACATTCTCCCGACTGCCAATATGAGGCCGAGGATCACCGAGATGACCAAGGCGACCGCTGCGACGGCCAATGCGGTGCCCAGACCGCCGAGAAGCTGCATCCGGTACTGCCACACGATGTTCCACTCGAAGATGGTCGCGCTCATCATGCTTTGACACCCATCAGAGCACCGCGCTGATGAACTCACGTGCACGAGGGTTCGAGCACTCGTCGAAGAAGCTCCGCGGACCGGACTCGACGATGACTCCGTCTTCCATGAAGACGTTCAGGTCGCCGATCTCACGCGCGAAGTTCAGCTCATGGGTCACGATCACCATCGTCATCCCTGACTCGGCAAGGGCCCGCATCACTCCCAGGACCTCCCCGACGAGCTCTGGGTCGAGCGCCGACGTCGGCTCGTCGAACAGCATCACCTTCGGGTCGAGGCTGACCGCACGAGCGATCGCCACCCGCTGCTGCTGGCCCCCGGACAGCTGCCCGGGGTAGTGCCCAGCCCAACGAAGAAGGCCGACGCTCTCGAGCGCATCCGCGGCGCGCTCCTCGGCGTCACGCCGGCTGAGCCCCTTCGCACGACGTAGCGCGAGCGTGACGTTCTCGAACGCAGTGAGGTGGGGGAACAGATTGAAGTGCTGGAACACCATGCCTACCTGGCGGCGAAGCTCGAGCGGACCTCCGCGCTCTTCCTTCGGGCACGGCGCCGGTCCGTACTCGACACCGAGGACGCGAAGCGACCCTTCGTCGGGCTGCTCCAAGAGGTTCATGGTTCGCAGCAGGGTCGACTTTCCGGACCCGGACCGCCCGAAGATGACGACGTGCTCTCCCGCACGCACGGTCAGGTCGACCCCGTGGAGCACCTCCACGCTCCCGAAGCACTTCCGGATCCCCCGCAGCTCGACGATCGACTCCTCTTGCATCGCGAGCACGGGGTCACTCGTCAGCGAGACCGCGGCGCCGGCCCGGGTCGACTCGCCGCGGAGCAAGCCCGACGAGTCCAGGGCGCGCGTCTGCGTATGGGCCGGAGGATCGGCCACCATGCCCGCGGTCCATGGGCTCATCGCCTCGTCGGTGCCGGACATCTGCTTCGCCATGTCAGGCCCGTCGGTCCGGCGCCGCCCCAAGCCTCGGCGACGCGTCACAAGAATTCATCCCGCTCGCCGGTGCAGTAGCGGTGCGACATGGCCCCTCGGTCGTGCCCTCTCCACCGGCTGGCCGTACCAGCCGGTCGGCTCGAGCTCCACAGTGCCTGCCCCCTCACCGGCGTGCCCGCACCGGTCGTTCGTTACTCGAACAAATGTACACAGATCAGACTGCAGTCCGATTATCCGATCAGCGATCCCCCGTGTCAAGGCAGCCGTTGCAGCACGAGGGGGGAACCTCGAGACATCCTGAACTGGGCGGCGTCATCGGAGCCCCGATACTATCGTGATGTCGTTCGTCAGACGGACGGTCGTTCGCTTACCGTGCACGAGGAAGGAACCCTATTGCAATCCCTCGACGACCTCGACCGCCGGTACGTGCTCCACCCGTTCACCGCGATCCGCGACCACCTGGAGTCCGGGCCGCTCATGATCGTCGAGGGCAAGGGGTGCCGCCTCGTCGATTCCGCAGGCAGGAGCTACCTCGACGCCATGGCGGGGCTCTGGTGCGTGAACGTCGGCTACGGCAACACCGAGATCGCAGAGGCGATCGCCGCGCAGTCCAAGCGGCTCTCCTACTACCACTCCTTCTCCTCGATGGGCAACGACGTGTCGACCCGGCTCGCCGAGCGGCTCGTCACCACGGCGCCCGTCCCCATGTCCAAGGTGTTCTTCGGCAACAGCGGGTCGGACGCCAACGACACCGAGATCAAGCTCGTCTGGTACTACAACAACGTCCTCGGGCGCCCCGAGAAGAAGAAGATCGTCTCGCGTCGGCGCGGCTACCACGGGGTGAGCGCACTCACCGCCGGGCTCACCGGGCTCGACAACGTCCATGCCGGCTTCGACGCGCCGATGCCGATGATCCGCCACGTGCGCGCCCCCCAGCGCCTGTGGGAAGCCGAGCCGCAGATGACCGACGAGGAGTTCAGTGCGAGCCTCGCCCGAGAGCTCGAAGAGCTCATCGTCTCAGAGGGGCCCGAGACCGTCGCCGCCTTCATCGCCGAGCCGGTCCAGGCCGCCGGCGGGGTCATCATCCCCCCGGCCGGCTACTTCCAGGCGATCACCGAGGTGCTGCACCGCTACGACGTCCTGCTCATCGCCGACGAGGTGGTGTGCGGCTTCGGCCGCCTGGGACGGTGGTTCGGCACCGAGCGCTTCGGGATCGAGCCCGACCTCATCACCGTGGCCAAGGGCATCACCTCGGCCTACGTACCCCTGTCCGCGAGCTACATCTCTGCCCGGGTCTTCGACGTGCTCGCCGAGGGCGGCGAGCGCTTCGGGCCCATCGGCCACGGCTACACCTACTCCGCGCACCCCCTCGCCGCGGCCGCTGCCCTCGCCAACCTGGGCATCGTCGAGCGCGACGGGCTCGTGGACCAGGCGGCCAAACGTGGCGCCTACATGCTCGAGCGCCTGCGTGAACGTTTCGAGGACCACCCCTACGTCGCAGAGGTGCGCGGCGAGGGGCTCATCGCCGCCGTCGAGCTCGTCGCCTCGCGCGACCCGCTCCGCCGCTTCGACCCGGCCCTCAAGATGGGCGCCCGCGTGGCGCGCGCCAGCCTCGGCCACGGCGTCATCACCCGGGCTCTCCCAGAGGCAGACACCATCGCCTTCTCACCACCCTTCATCGTGACCGAGAGCGAGATCGACCAGATGGTCGAGGGCACCGGCGCCGCTCTCGAAGAGGTCGCGGCCGACCTCGCCCGGAGCTGATCGACCTTCTGGGATGGGACGGATCGTCGGCTTCCTCGTCAATCCCCTCGCCGGGATGGGAGGACGCGTCGGGCTCCACGGCACCGGCGGAAGCGGGCGCGTCGCAGAGGCACGTCGGCGCGGAGCACGTCCTGTGGCCCCGGCGCGCGCGGCGCGGGCGGAAGCGACGGCACCGGCGGCAGCGGGCGCGACGGTCAGAAGGACGATCTTGCCGTCAAGACCCTTGATCGGCGCGCCCCTCGAAGCACCCGCGGATCGGCCGCGCACGACACTGCACGCCCTGCCTACGAGACGGCGTCTCTCGCACGTTCGAGCGCGCGCCTGGGCCCGTCGGCCTCCCCGAACTCCCCGTCGATCAACACCTCGCCGACACCAGCCGCAGCCAGGCCTGCGAGCTCCGGGGCGATCTCGTCGATGCGCCCGGCGTTCAGCACCACCTCGGGCGGGGAAGTCACCGACATGCCGCGACGCTCCTGCCACGCGGCGATACGGTCGAGCCCCTCGTGCACCACGTCGGCAGCGCCCCTCCCATGGTGCAGCGGCAGCCAT
>JAKBTL010000034.1 GCA_021844425.1 Actinomycetes bacterium
CGGCCCCGCTCACGGGCCTGCCAGAGCGCCAGGTCGACCTCGTTGCGCTTGAGGTGCTCGCTCTGCGGCAAGAAGCCCGGGATGCCAGCCAGCAGTACCCGGGTGTCCAGGTTCCACCCTGCTGCATCGGGTAGCTGGCGGACGACGGCTGCCAAGGTGTCCTCGAAGCCGCGCCCCAGGAGGTTCTTGCGCTTGTTCTCCCGGGCGAAGTGGGTGTAGATGCGCTCGATGAGATTCCGGCCGACGTCGTCGGGAAGGGGGTCAAGCTCGAGGGTGCTCGTGACCAGCTCAACGAGGTCGGCGTCGTCGCCGGGCAGTGGCATGGCCTCGCGGTACTCGGCCAGCAGGCGGGCTGCGGCATTGCGGCGGACCTCGGACTCACTATGGGCGAGCGCCGGCAGGGCTGATCGGAACAGCACATCGATGTGCTCGCGCAGGTCCAGCGGGGCTACGCCGAACTGCTCGGAGACCCAGCGGTGGAAGACGAGGGACCGGGGGTACCAAGCTTTGCCTGGCTGGCACTTGTCGGACTCGTAGCAGTGCGCCAGGGAGATCGTCGGGTTGATCCATAGGAGCAGCCGGTAGACGTGCTGCCAGGCGTTCTGCGGGGTGACGTCGCCGGCCTCCCTGAAGTAGTCGGCGAGGATGCGCTGGCGGTTGGCGGCGCCAAAGGCACGTTCGATGGCCTCCGTTTCGCCTGGGAGCTCGTCGTCCTCACCTGCCACGGGGGCGAGGATAGGTCAGGCGGGCAGCACCTCGTCGATGGCCTGGGCGATGGCCCTGGCCATCAGGGGTGGCACGGCGTTACCGACCTGGCGGTAGCGGGAGTGGGCCGCACCGCCGTCGATGCGGCCGAGCAGCTCGCCGCGGCGTTCATCGGTCGTGAATACGTAGCGATCGGGGAAGCTCTGGAGCCGCGCGAACTCCCGCACCGACAGGGAGCGCTCGGCGCGCCAGTGGTACACGCTGTCCGCTTTGGTGTTGAGCGTCCACGACCAGATCGCGGGGTGCAAGCGCCGGTAGGCGTAGAAATGCTTGCGGCTCAGGACGCCGCTGCCGTTGTCCTGCCCCCAGCGCAGCCCCGTGAGGTACCGAGCGGTCAGGGCCTCGGGCAGGTCGAGATAGTTGCCACCGGGCGGGATCGCCCGTAGCCGGGCACGGGTGTCGGCGTTGATGCGGGGGACCGCCACGTTGTGGAGCACATCGCCGCCACCGTCGCTCATCACCTTCTGGTAGGCCGACGCCGGCTCACCGCGCACGTCACTCGCTGGCCGGGAGTCCCGCTTGTACCCGGAGGGCTCCAGGCGCGCGAGGTCGCCGAGGGCCTGTTCAACCGTAACGATGCGCTCGTCCCAGGGGTCGGCGAGCCAGTCGAGCAGGTCCCCGGCCCCGTCGAGCTCCGGGCTATAGCGGACGGACCGCTGCGTGGCGTCCAGTGGGCGCCCGAGCGCGATGGCCGCACTGGCGCCGGTCCCGACGAGATGTGGCGGGGTCAGCTTGAGATCATGGTGGAAGCCGATGAAGACGATGCGCTTACGGGTCTGGGGGACGCCGAAGTCCGCGGCGTCAAGCACCATCGGGTGCACGACGTACCGCCCCCCACAGGACAGGTCGGCTTCGACCTGTTCGAGGACGCCCATCTGGGCCATGCCCGGGACGTTCTCCATGACAAAGGCCCGGGGCTCCAGCTGCCCCACGAGCTGCACGAACTCCCTGTACAGGCTGTTCTTGGGGTCGTCGATCAGGCGCGCATGGTTCCGCACTTGGGAAAAGCCCTGGCAGGGCGGGCCGCCGGCCACGACATCGACCGCTCTCGCCTGGTCGACCAGTGCCGCGTGGGTGCCTGGCTGGCGGAGGTCACCCCAGACGGTCTCCGCCTCAGGGAAGTTCAGCCGGTAGGTGGCACAGGCGTCCGGGTCGATGTCCGACCCCGCCATGGGTCGCCAGCCAGCCTGCCGGAACCCTTCGGAGATGCCGCCTGCCCCGGCGAAGAGGTCGACGAAGGACCGCTGCGGCGGTGTGGTGCTTCGTCGGGTGGCCCGGGTTGGCATTAGCCCCACACACTACGCGTCCCCGCCGACCAAGGGGTGGATTTTGGCGAACACTCGTTCGCCGTCTCCGATCGGCGCCGACGGTGACGGTCAACCGGTCCGTGGAGTTGTCACACCGCATCGGTACGGTTGGTGACCATCTTGCTCGACGAGCCGTAGGAGCCTTCGATGCCGACCACCCAACGCGCGCTCTATGCCTACTCGATTCACGGCCGCGGGCGCTCTGGCGAGGTGATCGACTACGTGGCGTTCGCGCAAGCGCTTGTGGCCGCCCCATCGCCCCTCAGGCGTGCCACCATCAACCAGGATGAGGTGGTCTTGCTGCGTGATGTTCGGCAGCGCGGTCGAGTCTGGGAACTCCGATTCCTCTCCGGCAGCGACCAAGAGTCCCTGACGCTCTTCGACGTCGAGAACGACCGGGAGCGGGACGACCCTCGCTCGGCAGGTGAGATCGTCGTCCGGCCAACCTTCCTCTATCTGAATCCGGAGAGCCGCTTCGTCGCGCTAGAGCGCCGCCGCCCGGGGCTCAGCCCTGGCGAGATCGGCAAAGCGCTCGGGATCATCGGCACCGCGATCGGCTTTGACGACGACCTGGTCATCGACCTCAACCCGGTCACCGCCGAGTCGTTCAAAGAGGAGCTGGAGCAGTTCGACCGCATTCGGCAGGCCTCGGTCACCGTAGCCCGCCCCAACTACGACTGGACCGAGAACGCCAACACCCTGACCACCTACGCCGCCGAATCAGACGGGCAGACTGCCGAGCTGGAGATTTCAGCCCCGCGGGGCGGATCGCTGGCGAAGGAGCGGGGGATCGTGCAGGACATCAAGGAGCTGGTACAGCGCGCCATCGGACCGCTGAAGAAGGTCAAGATCGTCGGTCGCCATGCTGACGAGACCCGTGAGCGGACCCTTACGCTCGCCAGTCACCAGGAGCGCCAGTTCGTACCAGTCGACGGCAACGCCTCGGTAGAGGACCAACGCGCCCAAGTCGCCCAAGGAGCCACCGGACTCCTCGATCGGCTGGAGCTTGCTGCTGCCTCCGTCGACCCGCCGGAGCCAGTCAGCCTCGACCCCGATGCCTGATCCGCCCCGGCGCCGGGACAACCTCAACCATTTCTGGTCGTGCCAGGTCTGGGAGCGCCGCAGGAAGCTCATCTCCTGGGGGCGAGGCATCGTGGCCGCGGCTGTGGGGGTGGTCGCAGCCCTCCTCATTCCCCGTATCGCCAACGAGCAGGCGCTGGTGTCGGACCTAGCGGCGACCGCGCTGACTTTCGCTTCGATCTCTTTCGGGGCGTGCCTCACTGGAGCGGTCCTGGCCCTGACGGTGCCATCCAAGGACCAGCGCGATTACTGGTCACAGTCCGGCCTTCCCGGGAGCCGATTCTCCCACTTCAGTGACCTGATCTTCGTCTTCACCTGGTCCGCCATGAGCCAGCTCGCCGTCGTTGGGGCCAGCGTCGGTCTCTACCTGGCCGAAGCGCCGCCGACGACAATTCCGACACAGCACGTCGATATAGCCCTGCGAGTCTGTCTCGGCATTCTTGGAGCCGTCGGCGTCAACGCTGTGCTCCAGCTGACGACTGTCGTGAAGACGATTTCCCAGCTAGCAGTCGCGGGCGCAACGGGGAAGTCGAGTACCGACCAGGGCCAATGAGGACTTCGGAAGCGACGTGATGGCATGACACCGACAGATCTCCGGGAAGTGCAGGCTGCGATCCGCCTTGGCTGGCTGATGGCGGAAGTGCGCGGTCGGGCCCGCCCCGACAGTCCTGCATGGGAGGGGGAGCGCCCTATGGCCCGCGGGAGATGGGCCTTGCCGCTGGCCGCCGAGCGGAGCCCGGTAGAGCTCGGCATCGAGCGCGCCAATGCCCTGGCTTCGGTGGCGACGGAGCAGCTGCACGTGGATGCTGTCATCAACGCTGATGTTCTGAAGGACATATCAAGCGTGCCGGGCCTCCCGCCGGACTTGCTTGATGCGGGCCCCGATGGCCCGCCGACCTACGCGCCGCTCATGCGGGTCATCGTCACGAAAGTCCTGAGAGGACGCCCCGGGCAAAACGCCAAGGAATCCAAGGACTTCGAGAAGCTGGTGGGCGCCCTCGGAGAAGTGCTCTATCACTGGGACGCCGTGATCCAGGATTCCCTCATCTCGAGGTCCGACCGCCTTGCCAACGGCTATGAGCTCGGGCGGGCCGTCGCAGAGACGTATTGGTCTCTCGACCCGAAGGCCGCCGCTCTCGTCGAGGAGTCGGGAACGCTGCTTCCCAATCCGGGAAGCTGGGAGTTCCTTCTCGGAGAGGAGCGCCGCGGGGTGATCTCACAGCTGCTCCAACGCCTCGCGCCCTACTTCGGCCCCCTCGTGGCGCCCTCCGTCGCCGCCTCGGTGGAGGTGTGGGGAACTGTTGTTGCCCCGCAGGTGCCCAAGAGACATCTCTGGTGCACCAAGAGGCAGAAGCGTGAGACGAGACCGAACACGTGGTGTAGGGCAGTAGATGCGCAATCGAGCCTCCGGCGGCAGGTCGCAAATTGGTATTCGTTGCTCGTAGCAGGTCTCGACCCTGAGACCCTGCTGAAGCCGTACGCGGTGCTGCGCTCGTGGAGGTCGGCCGGCAAGGCTCTTCGAGTGCTCTTCGCAGAAGCGGTAGTGGCGGTCATCGGCGTCGCCCTCATCGCCGCGTTCGGCGTTCTGATGGCGGATGCCAGCAAGAACTCGACACTGGAGGCGGCGCTCGCTGCCCTCGGCGTCGTTGGCATCACCGGCGCGGGCGTGCAAGCACGGATCAAAGCGAAGACGCAGTCGGCGTTGGCCCGACTCGCTCAGGATCTTTCGACTGACCTCGTCGCCAGCCAAATTTCTGTTACCCCAACGCGCCCCTCTGGCACCAGCAAACTTTGGGAAAATAATGAGACGCGAGAGGCCATAGCGAGCCGGACCGTGACCGCCACCTTGCCACGCGCTGACTGAACCAGGTGGAAGTGGCGCAGTTGGGGCGTGGCGCGTGTACCGGGCGTTCTCTCGGGCCGAAGCGTTGGGCGTCGACCATGAGGTCGACGCATGCCCGCGAAAGCGGTCACCAGTCACGACCGAATGACGGCCTGGGAAGGAACTGGGCGTCATTATTCGACGAACGAAGTTACATCCTCGCCTACGACAAAGGAGCCGAGAAGTGCCTGCGACGACGAACCCAAGGAGTTCGCAAGCATCGCCGACAGGTAGGCAGCCAGGTTGACGAGACCGCCGACCAAGGGCCCGACCTCTCGATCCTCTTGGATGACGCGATTGACCGTGTCGTCAAGCACGGTCCCGGGCCCGTGTTCCAGCCAGGCGCCGACGACCGCTGCGGCCTGGGCTTCGCTGTGCATCATCTCGGCGGGACGTCCTGCGGTCGGATCGACAGAAGGTGGCCGCAGGACGGCGAGCGGGTCGGGCTCGGCCAGTGCCAGCATAAGGCTTTCCAGACTCGATATCTCCGGGAAGGACTGCCAGCTGATGTGCGTCGGTTCGCCGTCGGGCAGTCCGAAGATGGCGGGATGCCCCGGAACATGTGAGACCCTCGCGATGCCCTGCTGCATGGCGGGAACGGCATCGGCGCAACGTCCGAGGAGGATCCTCAGCGTCTCGTCCTCGATGCGTCGGAATCCCCCCATCGCTTCCTCGAGGAGAGGAAGCAGCAAGATCTGCTCGGGCCAGCTCTCGATCAGCGGGCGGGCGTGCCGGCTCCACTTGAAGTTCGCCATGAGCAGGTCGGAGCGGCTGATGTAGAGCTCGAGGGTCCGACCCCCGTTCCCGGTGGCGGCGACGATGAGGCCACCGAGCGGTGGGCCGCAGTGCTGGGCATAGTCGCGCAGGTTGTAGAGAAACCGGTAGCTGGCGTTCGAGTCGAAGACCTCGCTGCACACGGACTGGTAGCGCTTGAGCTCCTCTGCTCCATTCCGAGACGTCCGGGAAAGCGAGTCCTCCTCGCTCACCAGGTACATGCGGGCCGTGGTGAGCCAGTTGGTGACCTCTCCCATGAAGGTGACCGCGACGGTCCGCCTGTCGATCGCCCGGAAGCTTCCGCCGACCCGTTCGACGTTCGCGTAGAAGTGCCGCATTGACGTCAGGCGATGCCAGTGACGCTGCAGCAGTTCGTGGGTGCTCCGCTCGGAGAGCGCGCGGAATGTGGAGATCGCCTTGAGGTAGTTATCGAATTCGGCCGCGGAGATTTCTACGACCTGCTGGATGTCGAAGCCCTTCTGATCGGGTTCCTGCCTCCAGACGCCGAGCGAGTGCGTTCCTGCTGTCTCCATACGTGTGAGGGTAGGGGCGCCCGGGGTCAGATGGGGCTCTCGGGGCCTTCGCTCAGGCGCCAGCGGGTGGAGCGGTCTTGGTCAACGTGGCGACGGTGACGTGGGGCCAGTGCAGGCCGTTGAAGTCCAGCATCACGGTTTGCGAGTACTGAAGTTGGAGAATATCGGGACCGGACGAGTTTTCGACCGCCTCTACCCAGAAGGTGGCAGCGACGAGGGTGGCATTAGCGTTGCCAGCCGCCAAGAAGGCGGTGTTGGCGGTGCCGCCCCCTGGCACCGGAGTGTCGGTGGTCGACACTACAAGGGCCGTGGTGGTCCTAACTGCTCGATCAGCGAGAGCGGCCTGGAGGATACTGTTGGGGTTCTCCACCATCGCCTGGGTGATGCCCGGCTGCGCAGGGCTTCGGAACTGTGAGGGGACCGCCAGGTTCATCTCCGTAAAGGTCTGGGCGGCCTGACTGAACTCTGTATTGGGCGGCGGCGTCGCACCGATGCCGAATGGGATGATGTTGTTGTCGGGGATCGCTGGAGCACCGGCGGTGGTTGAGGCCGTCCCTTGGGTCAAGATGACGGTGCCGTGGGGGATGGACGCCATCCGGATGACCGTGGGTGGCTCGGCCGGGTTGGTGGTCTCGGGGACGATGGCCCAGATGCCCGGCTCGACGTGCAAGCCGGCTCCGTCGGAGGAGTCAGAGATCTGTTGCATGTAGGTCAGGCCGAACATCTTGATGTCTTCTTGGAGAAGTCCCCGGTTGGGGATGGGGCCGTTGATCGGCGAGAACGTGAGTATCTCGTCGGTGAGGTTCAGCTCGAGAAATCGGTCCTGCGGACTGTCGGGGAAGTGCGGTCGCCAGATCGTGTTGAAACCGGTGCCGTGCCAGGTGCCGACGAGTTGGTCGAGTGGGCTGGACGGGACAGGCGGTCCGGGAATCGGGGACGGCGGTGCGGGCGGCCCGGGAGGTGGGGCCGGGTAGGTGCCGGCCGTCGTGATTGCCGGCTTCGGTTGGAAGACGAAGCCAGGATCGGTCTGTGCGGTTGGACTCATGGGGCCTCCGTCGATCGCTGTATGAGGGGCAGGCTTGGCTGCTCTGGCCGGCACACTTAGCCGGCCTCCGACACCTTCCCAGCTATGATGTTACACTTAGATTTGATCTTGTGGATAGTGTAACACCTGGGAGGTGCGTGCTGGACTCGATCGGTCAGATGCTGCGGGAGGCCAGGGAGCGGGCAGGGCTGTCGCAGGAGGCGGCGGCTGAGGCGGTGGGGATCAACCGGGTGCTCCTCAACTACTACGAGGCGGGGCGCCGCCAGGTCCCGCTCACCGTGGCGGCGGCGTTGGCTCGCTTGTACGGGACCTCGGTCGAGTCGCTGCTAGTCGGCGAGGAGATGGTCGGAGGGACGATCGACGTGAGCGGCATGCTCTTTCGAGCGGCACCCCGAGATCTGGGAGACCGGGCCCAGGCGGGTCTCCGACTGTTCGAGCAGCGTGTCGGCGACTACGTGGAGCTGGCCGAGGAGATGCGCTCGGTGCTGCCAGGCTTGGGGCGCAGCCCGCTGGCGCCAGTGCGCACCGGATCCGCGAAGGAGGCTGCTTGGGCAGCCCGCCAGCTGCGCGGCCAGCTCAATCTCGGAGGAGGGGCGCTAGGGGATCCCTTCCAGGTGCTCGACGAGCACGTGCTCATCTGGCGGCTGCCCCTTGGCGCGAATCTCGACGAGGCCCCGTCGGGGTTCTTCTACAACCATCCGAAGGCAGGGTTCTGCATAGCGGTGAACTCCGAGATCACCCTCGGCCGGCAGGTGTTCACCCTGGCCCACGAGCTGGCGCATGCCTACTTCCACTCGCAGCACGCGGACGTCGTCGTGTCGATGAGCGGGGGTGATCACGGCCGGGAGCGGTTCGCGGACGCCTTCGCGGGGGAGTTCCTGGTGCCCGCGGACGAGCTGCGCCGGGTGGCCGGTGAGCTGGCCCCATTCGACGACCTGGCCGACCCGACGCTGGTCGTCCATCTCCAGCGGCACTTCGGGGTGAGCTTCGCCACGCTGCGGGTGCGGCTCCTCCAGGAGAAGCTGATCACCAAGCCCGTCTACGACTCCCTGGCCGAGACGTCCCCGAGCCGGCTCGCCCGGGCCCTCGGTTACCGGGTGCATCCTGCCGACCTGGGCAGCTACGATCTCCATCCGCTCGAGGCCCAGCCGACCCGGGTCCTATTGCTCGTGCGCAGCGCGCTCGAACGCGGGGCGCTCACTGCAGGTGACGCGGCGGAGGTGCTCGGCACGAGCAGCGAGGAGGTCCGCCAGCTGCTCGCACGACCCGGGCCCGCCGAGGGCGAGCGCCGGGTGCAGCGCGACCTCGAGGAGGCAGCATTCGCCAACCGTGAGCGCTGAGCAGGCACCACCGTGCTGCTCGATGCCTTGGTTGCCCGCAGCTTCGCCGTCGTGGGCTGGACCCGCCAGCTGATCCAGGTGTGCGGCGGCACGGTCCTCATCGCCGACGGGGTCCACGGGGCGGATCCCGAGGATCCGAGCGAGCTGCGCCGGATCCAGGTCGCCCTCCAACGTCAGGTCGACCAATCAGGCTATGGATCTGGGCTGGCTGGTCGGGGGCTCGCCGCCGTGCAGGGCCTCGGCGAGCTCCTTGCCCTTGGTCCGGATGAGCTCACCGTGGTCACGCTCACCGCCGAGGAGGTCCACCTGGCAGTGCGTTTGCAGTCCAGACGGCCCGAGGACCGAGCATGGCGCGAGTCGCTCGGCGCGAAAGCTCGGCGACTCGACGCCGGGGAGTCAGCATCCATCGCCATCGCGGCTACCAGGTCACGGGTCTTTGCCAGCGATGACGAGGATGCCCTCACCGTCTGGGAAGCGTTGGCCGGTGTACCCGGACGGCGAACCCGGGACCTTCTTGTCAGCGTTCTCGTTATCCCGCAGCCCTGCGTTCAAGTAATCCACCACTGGGCCCCTGGGAATTCTGTCTACTCCATGGCGGCTCCCGGCGCCCGCTGGCGTCCGTCGATGAGCTGAGCGATCTGGCCGGCGAGGTGGTCGGCCGTTGGGCGGCCGAGTTCGCTGGCGACGGTCACCTCCTCTGCGCCACGCCGTAGGCGAACCAACCACACCCGACCGATCGGACGACCGGCGGCGTCGCTGGCGACGGTGTGATCGACCTCGACGCTGAGTGGGGTGTTGCTCCTAGCGCCCCGGCCGGCGGACCGGCATCGTGGAGAGCAGTAGAGGCGGGGACGGCCCCGGCCGTTGTAGTCCGGCAACGCCACGTGGCAGCCCGGCGCCGCGCACCGTGACGGCCACCGCTGCGGGGCGTTCACGGCCGCCTCTTCTCTGCTGCGCCGGGGCGGAGGGTCGGCCGGTAGGACTTGCCGTCCATGTGGACGTGGTGCGCGCTGTTGACGACGCGGTCGAGGATGGCCGAGGTTCTATTGTCCTCACCGGAGGACGCCCTGGTCACGGACCGTGTCCAGTGTGGCGGACGTAGTCGACACAGCTATCCCGTCGGCCTGCGCACCGGGCCAGGCGAGGTGTCCGAGCCGCGACGGTTGAGCTCGCTCATCAGCTCACGATTCATGGCCCGGGCTGCATCGAGGGTTTCGGTCAGCTCGCGGCGTTCGGTCTCGAGTTCGGCGACGTGGGTCCGCTGCCGGTGGTTGTCCGCTTCAAGCTCCGCGGCGCGTTGCTCGGCCTGATCGAGAGCGGGGCCAAGGGCCTCACCCCGGGCGAGGTCAGCGTCGGCGCCGAGCTGGCGGCAGAGGCGCTCGCGTAGAAGCTTGATCTCCTCGGTCAGGCGACGGTTCTGTTCCTTGGCGTTGGCCAGCTCGGCACGCAGGCTCTGCTCGGTCACCAGCGAGCGGGCCGGCAACTTCCAGGCTCGGTCTCGTCCGGCTTGGCGTTGCCGGTCCCGGGCGGCGGCGATGCGACCGGCGAGTTGCGGGTCGCTGTAGAGCAGCGAGGTCGACACCCCGGCCCGGCGGGCGACGGCGGGGAAGGTGATCGGCTCGCCCGAGGCCTCCATGGTGGTGATCACGTCACCGGCGTGGTGGCGCTTGGTCCGCCCGTCGTAGTGGCGGGCACGGCGCAGTGCTGCGCTGTTGTCAGCCATCGTTGGCCCTCCGTTGACCGAAGGCGACGGGGACGGACTGTCGGGCCTTGCGCAGGGTCGCCGAGGCGTCTTCGATGACGACTCGCTCATCATCGGCGAGATCTCCGAGCAGGGCCTCGTGGGCGCGGATGTGGTTGGCGATGACCTCGAGCTGGCGGCCGACGTGATCCACCGCCCAGTCCGTCGCCCCGGCTGCCAGCATGGCCTCGCGTTCTTTGCGCAGCTGATCGGCGTAGGCGCGCAGCTCCGGAAGGTAGGAAGGGTCGGACTCGAAGTGAGCGCAGCCGGCGCACTGGTAACGGATCGGGCAGGCCCCGCCGCCGGCACGCACGTTGGTCGGTTCGGAGCACTTGCCCATCGGCACCGCCACCCACGACAGGTGCTCGCGCAGGCGACCGGCACGCGATGCGACGGCGTCGACGGGGCGGGTGAGACCCCGGTTGTCGATGGTGTGGCGGGCGAGCAGCTCCATGGCGGCACGTTTGCGG
Organism: Actinomycetes bacterium; assembly: GCA_021844425.1. Taxonomy (GTDB): domain Bacteria; phylum Actinomycetota; class Acidimicrobiia; order Acidimicrobiales; family RAAP-2; genus JAJYVT01. The sequence goes on from JAKBTL010000034.1 coordinate 10,938, forward strand.
GCATCTCCCACCCGGTAGTAGCCGAGGGTGGTGGACAGGCTGCGGTGGTCCATGAGGTCGCGTAGCACCGAGGGGGCCACGCCTTGGTCGGCCATGGTCTGTGCGTAGGTGTGACGCAAGGCGTGGGGCTGGATGGCGGAGCGATCGAAGGCCACCGGGCTTCCGTCATGATCCAAGGGGCCGGCGTCGACGCGGGGTATGGCCGTCATCCACGACCGCATCCAGGCGTTGATGAGCCCGGTGTCGATGTGGTTGGAGCCATCCGCGTTCTTGTGCGGGCGGGGCAGCAGCCACAGTTGCTCCGGCGCGGTGGTGGGGAACCGGGAGCGGACCCAGGACTGCTGGGAGCGCACGGCGGCCACGAGAGCGGAGTCGGCGAGGGGGAGGCGCCGGCCCATGCGCGCCGCTTTGTGGTTGTCGTAGACCAACACGTCCTTGCCGTGCTCGTCGACATCGAGGCACTCCAAGTGCAGGCTGGCCACCTCGCCGACGCGTCGGCCGGTGCCCTTGAGCAGCCGGTAGACGAGCACGGCCATCTCCCCGGCGTGCTCACCCAAGACGCCGAGGGTCGGGACCCGGGCCGCGCCGGCGGCGCCGGGGACAGCGGCGAGCAGCTCGATGTTGGCATCGAGCTGGGCGACCACCCCAGCGGGCAGCGCGCGGCCGGGAGGTTCCTCGGTCACCCTCGGACTGCGATCACCGCGGCGGAACGCGAAGGTTGGCCCGAGGTCGTCGAGCAGACCGAGCTCGCGTGACTCGCGCAGCATGAGGCTCGATTCCTCGATCAGCGCCGCCTTCGCCTTGGGACCCCACGATGGGCGGCCTGCCGGGAACGAGCGGGAGGCCACGCGGGTCAAGAACCGCTCGATGTCGGAGCGTCCGAGGGTGGCCGGGTCCTCGCCGCCACCAGGCCCAGAGGCGAGCACCGCCGACAGCACCGAGACCGAGCCCACCCGGTGGCTGAGCGCTCCGTCGCCGACCCGCCCGATGGTGGCCGCCGCCCAGGCCTTGGCCGCATCGCGCAGCCAGGGCTGGCGGATGCCGGTGAAGTCGAGCCGTCGGCGCCCGGCGACACCGAAGAGGCGCAGGTCCCAGATGTCTTTGGTTCGCTCCGTCTCGGGATCGGCGTAGGCGAGGCTCACCCGGTCGACGCTGAAGCGGGCGAAGCGTACGTGGGAGCGATCGCCGACGCCTTCCAGGCAGGCCAGGTCGAACTCGGTCACCGAGGCCACCCCGGCGGCTCGGAGCTGATCGATCCACGGGCGCATCCCGCCGGTGACCACGCTGACCTGCTCGGCCGCCCGGACCCCGATGGCGTAGACCAGCTCGAGGCGGACCAGCTCGGGCAAGCCTCGTAGAGAGAGCACCCGGCTGTTGACCGGCTGGCGCACCCGGGCCGCCCAGGCCGAGAAGGCAGCGTCGCGTGGCCGCCCCTCGGCCCGCCAGATCTGTGCGTGAGGCACGCACAGGCCGGCGTCGGGATGGGCGGCGGGACGGTAGCAACAGGCCGCCGCGCAATCACCGAGCGCCGACAGCGGCAAAGCGTCGGCGAGGAACTCCTCGAATGACGTTCCCTTGCTCCGATATTTCCACCAGCCGACGCTGTGGGTCTGGCACAGCCCGAAACGCCCCAACGCCGGGCGCGGGCAGCTCTGCCCGTCACCGCCGGTCACCACGCACACCTGGTCGGTGCCACGCCGACGAGTGAAGACAGCGGGCTCCCCGCCCGCAAGCCACGACTCGACACTCTCGGCGCCCGAGGCCTCCAACTGGCTTCGGTGACGAACACACAACGAGGACGACCAGTGCCCGTCGCTCGGGCAGCCGGGGACGGCACAGACAGCGACCCGGTGCAGCGGGCCGCCGGGCTGGGCCACGATCAGCTGAAGCTCGGGGTGCCATTCGCCGCCCAGCCAGTCGTCGCCCATCAGCGACCCGAGCCGGCTGATGCGCCAGTCGACCCTCGCCACGGCCAGCTGGCGGGCCACCGCCTGCGCGGCTGTGGTCATCTTCGGTCCTGCCCGAAGGAGGCGTGCCCATCGACCGCAGCGCGCATGTCGGCCCAGCGGGCGTGCAGGTAGACGTCGGTGGATGCGACCGAGGCGTGCCCCAAAAGCTCCTTGACCAGCGCCGGGTCCTTGGTCGCAAACGCCACCTCCGAGGCGAAGCTGTGACGCAACATGTGCGGACGGGCCCGGAAACCGACCCTGCCCGAGAGGCGAACGAACAGCCGCTCGACAGCGTCGGGCGTCAACGCCCGCCCCAGCGGCGCCCGCCACAGGTTCACCAGCAAATAGTCGCTCTCCGCTGCTGGGCCAAGGGCGTCGCGCTCGAAGCGGTAGGCGTCATGGCAGGCCACCAGGTCCCTGGTGACCGGCACCACCCGAGGCCAGACCGACTTCGCCAACGCCCCGTTCTCGTTGTCCTCCCGGCGCAGCACGTGCAGGTGCGCGCCGGCCACCTGGCAGCCCAGATGAGCAGCCGACGGCACCAGGTGCAGATCGGCCAAGCGCAACCCGCACACCTCGGCCACCCGCAGCCCAGTGGCGTAGAGAGCCTCGACGACAAAGCGGTCCCGGATGTTCGAGCAGGCATCAACCAGCTCGCCGACCTGAGCCCGGCTGAGCGTCTCTGGCGGTCGCTGCGCCCGCCGGCGGCGGACCACCCGCCGGTTGACCACCGGACGGCCTGCTCTTTCGCCTCGGTCCCAGCCGCGAGGAGCGAAGGACAGCTCGGCCCGGAAGCTCAGCCGCTCCGCGACACCCGGCTCGCACCAGCCTCGGCCCGCCCCGAAACGCACGAACTCGAGCACCGCCGCGAGGATCCCCTCCACCGTCGCCGGCGAACGCGCCGGGCCCAGGGCCACCACGTTGGGCTCGGCCGCCCGCCGCCGCTCCCGTCCCCGACGGTGCTTGCGCGACGGCGTGCGCTCCAGCCAACGGGCGAACGAGGCGAGCTGATCGACCTTCGGCGCCACCGGCTCCACGCCCGCGCCCCCAGCCCAGGTGAGATACAGCGCCAGACGCCCGGCGTAAGCCTGCGCGGTGCCCACCGAACGACCCTGGGCATCGAGAAGGACCCGCAACCACGTCGCTGCCCGCTCGTGCTCCACGTAGGCGTCGTCGACGACGGTCCAGCCGACTCGACCGTCGACCGGGGAAACGGTGCGCTGCGCCCAGAACTCCACAGAGATCGAACATACGTGCGGGCTGTGACAGTCAACCCCAAAAGACGATCTCCACGACAGGAAGGAACAGTCCCCCTTCGTCCGTCCCAGAGGCGCGGGCCTACACCAATAGAAACTCGGCGACGACGGGGTTCGGGAACAGCGAGTACCAGTCGGTGGCCCCACGGTTGGCCGTCGTGATGAGACTCCTGCCGGCACGCTCGGTGATCAACTCGTAGAGGTCGTCGGACTGCGCCGGGGAGAAGTCACGCATGGCAAAGTCGTCCAAGATCAAGATGGCCGGGCGGGCCCAGCGCCGCAGCCTGGTCTCCCAGGTGCGATCGGCGTGTCCGCCAGCGAGGTCGGCCAAAAGACGCGAGGTCTTGGTGAACGCCACGGTGTAACCCCGGCGACATGCTTGGTGGCCAAGCGCCTGGGCGATCATGGACTTGCCGACACCGACCGGACCGTGCAGCACCACCGACTCGCCGTGTTCGACGAAGCGCAACGTGGCCAGGTCGCGAATGCGCGCCGCGGGGATCAACTTGTTGTAGTTGAAGTCGAAGTCTTCAATGGTGCAGGTCTGCTCGAAGTGCGCGGCTCGCACCCGCCGGTCGATGCCCGCCGCGTCTCGCCGGGACAGCTCGTCCTCGCACAGCGCCTGGAGGAACTCGATGTGGCCGAGATCGCCGGCGTCGGCCTGGGCCAGTCGCACCTCCAAGGTGTCGAGCATCCCCGACAGCTTGAGCGAGCGCAGCGTCGTCTCGAGCTGGTGCGCCCTCACGCGCCGGCCGCCACATCACCAAAGTCCTCGAACAGGCGCAGCGGCCCGTGCAGGTGCGCCGGGGCATCGGGTGGCGACTGCTCTTCTTTGCCGTCGTTCTCGGTGCCGGCCACCAAGATGCCCTTGACGGTGCGGTACTCGGGGTCGCCGATCTCGGTGGCTCGGCGGCACGCCGTGTTGAGCCGCACGTTGCCGTACTTCTGCGCCAGTCCCACCACCCCTTGGGCCTGGCGCAGACGGTAGAGGACCTGGACCTCCAAGAGGCCTTGCACCAGGGACAACACGTCGTCGCCCAGTTCGCCCGCCTGCTTGATGCACCACTGCGGGGTGCGTATGAAGAAGGCCACCTTCTCGGGCGGGAAGTCCGCCCAGTCGGTCTGCCTGCCCTTCTCGATGCGGGCCCAGGTCTTGATCACCTGGCCGTCGACGTAGAACTCGACGGTGCGGTCCGCGCGCCGGGCATCGACCTGTTGGCCGATGAAGCGCCACGGGACGCTGTAGAGGGCCTTGCCCGACCGGGCGTAGCAATCGGGACCGACCTTGGGCCGGCTCCACGTCGCCAGCTCGAAGGGTGAGCGGGGCAGGGCGATGAGGGTGGGCAGCTCGATCTCGGCGAACACGAAGAGCGGTGAGGCGCCGTCGAGCGAGCGGTGCGAACGCTCACCGGCCACCCCGCTGCACCACCGCAGCGCCCCCGTTGCCATGTCGGTTTCGTTCACCCAGTCGCGCCCGTTCCACATAGAGTCCCTGACGTAGGGCATCATCCGCTCGACTCGGGGCTTGTCCTTGGGTTTCAGGGCCCGGGCCGGGTCGATGAGGCAGCCGTAGTGGGCGGCGAACTCGGCGTAGGAGCGGTTGAGCTTGGGGTCGTAGATGTCGGGCTTGATCACCCCGGTCTTCAGGTTGTCGCTCACCAGGCGGCGCGTCACGCCACCGAAGTAGGCGAACGCCTCGACGTGGCACTGCGTCCACGTGCGCTGGTCCATGGTGAACACGGGCTTGACGAACATGTGGCGCGAACACGCGAGCACCAAGACGAACGCCCACACCCGCCGCATCCGGTTGGCCAACGGGTCGAACCACGTGCCGAGGTAGCCGTAGTCGATCTGAGCCTCCTCGCCAGCGGGGACCTCGGGGCGAGGCGGCGTGGCGATGTTGCGCAGGTTCTCCTCTGGGAACTCCCGCCACAGGTAGCGCCGGAAGCTCGAGATGCCGACGGCCAGACCGTGTTCGTCGCGCAGGCGCTGATGCACCGTCTGCGCGGTGTTGGTCTTGAGCATCTCCTCGATGTCGGTGCGGTGCGCCTCGATGGTCTCGTGGGTGCGGCTGCGCTCCCGGGGATCGACCAGCTCGGGGAACCAGCCGTGGACCAGTTCGTTCCACTGCTCGGCCGACAGCGCGGCGCCGTTCGGCGCGTAGCCCTCGGCCTCCGCCTTGGCCGTGTACTTGGCGACGGTGCCCCGGTCGACCCCCAGGCTCCGGGCGATCTCGGACCGGTTCCGGCCCGCACTCCAATGCAACAGGATCTCGACGATGTCGATCACGGTGAACGTTCTCCTTGGCATGGGCGCCTCTCGTCTCGGTGGACGAGGGCGCGGCTAATGCAACAAGGAGCCCGGGTGGTGGATCCCTCAAGACTGCGGGATTACGTGAACGCAGGGGTGCTGGATAACTTGAACGCCAGACCGCTGAACTGCGGGATTACCTGAACGCCGACACTTCTCAGGCAGCTCGTCACCGACGGGATCGTCGACGAGCACGATGCCAGGGCCGTACACCGCCTGCTCCAGAGCGACGACCTCCACAACCTCGGCGGACCGGCCTGGTAGCCAGGGTCGAGTTTCTCGGGACTGATCACCGAGACGGCCGAAGTTGAGCAGGCGTGTGCGTATGCAGCTGCATAGGCACGACGCCCCGACCAGCGCTTTCGTCGGGTCTGTAACCCGACGGCCGCGCGTTGGTCGATGCCCCCCGCCACCAAGTACGGGCGCTTTCCGCGCCTCGTTGCGTATGCACAGGCCGCTGACCAGCACGTTTGGTCGGCGGCTTCTGTGTTTATGGGGACAGTTTGTGGGGACCTACTCAGCCCTTGCGCATGCAGCCTACGCAGGGTGGTGTGAGCGCGCGTGGCCCGTACGCTGCGGTTTCGCGGTCGAGATTGGCATTGGGCGAAGCGGTGCATGGGCATGCCCTGTGCATGCCTATGCAGGTGCCCTGATCAATGGACTTCAGGGTTGGGCGGCCCGCGAAGCTAGCGCCGGGCACGTGGGTCTCACCTGGCCTGCCGGCCGGTTTGGTGCGCCTGTGCGAGGGCCGCGTCGGCATCGTCGCGATGGAGCAGGCCGAGTAGCCGCCCGTCGGGATCGGTGACGAGGATGGCGGCGACGTCGCGTGCGCGCATGCGGCCGACCAGCGCGTGGAGGTCCTCGTGGGCTCGCACGGTGGCTGGTCCGGAGCGCATGGCATCGACGGCAGGGGTGTCCTCGTCGCCGGCCAGTGCGGACTGATCGAGGACGCCCAGCACGACCCCGCCGCCGAAGGTGACGACGCAGCGGTCCTCGCCGGATGCGGCCACTCGTCGGCGTGCGATGGCGACCGTCTCGTCGGGCGCGCAGGTGGGGACGTCGGTGCGCGCCAGGGCGCCGGGGCGGAGCGTCGTGGTTGCGGTGCCTTCGGTTGGGAGCCCGGCGGCCAGCCAGTCGGCCTTGCCGGCGGTGTAGTCGTAGACGGCAGTGAAGCCGAGCGTCTCGAGCCGGCACGCGGCCCGTGGGCTCATGTCTCAGAGGCTGTCCCAGCAGTAGACGATCACCGGCCGGGATCGGTCGAGGTCGGCGATGGTCTCGGTGCCGAGCGTCTTGAGCGGGATGTTGACGGCGCCGGGGAGGTGCTCTTCGTCGTACTCGGCGGCGGGCAGCACCTCGACCAGTTGGGCGCCCTTTGCCACCAGGCGGCGGACGCCGTCTCGATGCAATGAGTTGGCCATCGACCAGGTTTCCTACCCGGCCGTGAGGGCGGCCACGATCTGGTCGACCGAGGGAGCCCCCTCGACTCCGGTCCCGGTGCGGTAGGTGCGGCAGGCGAACGCCGGAGGGCTCTCTGGCGGGGCGAAGGGGTCGATGCCGTCGATGAGCAGGGCCGGCGAGCCGTGAAAGCGGCGTCGGATGGCGTCTTCTGGGTCGGCGATCTCTTCGACCACGATCCGGGGTGCGGGTCCGGGGAGCCGTGCGAGGGCGTCGGCGAGCCGCTCGCGAACCAGGGTCACGTTCGGGCAGTCGGGGGTGTGGAGGATGGTGATCGTGTCGGCCACGAATCGACCCTAAAGCCTCCTCTGTAGGGGAGAGTCAAGGGCTAGTGTGGCCGGTGATGGCAATGAGGATCGGGGAGCTTGCCGAGCGGGCGGGGACGTCGGTGAAGACGATCCGCTACTACGACCGCATCGGTGTGCTGAAGGCCGAGGAGCGCAGCGAGTCCGGCTACCGCCTCTACGGGGAGGACGCCCTCGACCGCTACCGGTTCGTGCGCGCCGCCCAGGCGGTCGGGCTGCGCCTCGGCGAGATCCGCGAGATCATCGCCCTTCGGGACCGGGGCGAGACGCCGTGCGGCTTCGTGGTGGACCTGATCGGGCGCCGAGCCGCCGAGCTCGATGCCCGCATCGCCGAGCTGGCGGCGCTGCGTGACGAGCTGCGAAGCCTCGACCGGCGGGCACGGCGCCTCGATCCCCGCCGATGCGACCCGAGGCTCGTCTGCCACGTCATCGATCAAGGTGCCTGACCGCCGGACGGGCGGGACGGCGTCGACGCTCCTGCAAGGACGCCGACACGCTGGCCGCTCGTGCAGCACTCACCATCCGAGGGCCGTCGGCACCAACTTCCCGCGCCGGGCGAAGGCGAGGTAGGCGCGCTCGAAGGCCATCTTGGCGACGAGCCAGGGTCGTCCTTCGGAGACCGTCGGGATGCGGTTGCGCGGCGGGCGGACGGGATCGACGGCGAGGTAGGCGGCGCGGTCGCCCATGTCGAGGATGCAGCGGGCCGACAGCTCGGCGGTGGGGGCTTCGTGGCCTTGGAGGCGCGCCGCGAGGTCGGCGGCGGCGATCTTGGCCATCTGCTCGGTCATGTGGCCGGTCTTGGGGAAGTTCACCGGCACTGGCGTGGCGTCGACCGGGGGGAGGGCGACGGCGACGCCGACGGCGTAGACGCCGTCGGCCGTCTGGTGGCGGTAGTGGTCGTCGACGGGCACGAAGCCCTTCGGGTTCCCAAGTCCTTCGCTTGAAGCGACCGCTTCGACGCCGGCGAGGGGCGGGACGATGATCGAGCAGGCCGAGGGGGTCGGGGCTGTCTCGGCTGTCTCGACGGCGTCCTCGGTGACCCGGGTGATCGTGGCCGAGGTGCGATAGGTGATGTCTCGCTCTTCGAGGGCGGCCTCGAGGAGGTGGCGGATGGTGCCGGCGCCGCCCATGCCCATGTGGCCGAGGAACGGCTCGGGGGTGAGCAGGCTGATCGGGACCTGGTGGCGGAGCCCGCGGCGGCGCAGCAGGTGGTCGAGCTCGAAGGCGAGCTCGTAGACCGGTCCGATGCAGCTCGCGCCCGGCGCGGCGCCGATGACGACCGGTCCTGGCTCGGCGAGGAGCCGCCTGATCGCCTGGGCGAGCTCCTCGGTCTCGGGTGCCGACATCGGCGAGTGGCCGGGGCCGTCGAAGGGCCCGAGGCCGGGGACGGCCTCGTTGGCGCTGCGGTGCCCGGTGGCGACGACGAGGAAGTCGTAGGGGTGCTCGCCGGCGTCCGTCGCGACCACCTTGGTGGTGGTGTCGATGTGGGTGACGGTCTCGTTCGCGAAGCGGACCTGCTTTCGGGCGAGCGGGCCGGCGAGGGGGAAGGAGATCTGCTCGAGGCGCCGCCGCCCGGTCGCCACCCAGGGGAAGGACGGGACGAAGCGGAACTGGTCGTCTCTGGCGAGGAGGGTGATCTCGGCGCGCTCGGGGGTGAGGTGCCGGCGGAGCTCGTAGGCGGTGGTCAGCCCCCCGAAGGAGCCGCCGACGATCACGATGCGCACCGGGGCCATCAGAAGCTCACCACCTTGTCGGCCCAGATCGTCCAGTCGGTCGCCTCCTCCAAGGTCGATCGACGGGCGCCGTCGACGAGCAGCTCGTCGGGGAGGCCCCGGGCGTCCATGCACGTGCCGCAGCAGCCGATGTCCCCGCCGTGGCGGACGACCGCGGTGACCATGCGGTCGAGGTGGTAGTAGCCGTCGGGGACCTTCTGGTTCCCGATTGCGCAGCCGACTGCGTCGCCGAAGAGGAACACCCGCACCTCGACGCCGTCGCGCTTGGAGAGCGCGCCGGCGAGGCGCAGGCCGTTGTAGGAGCGTTCGGTGCCGTAGGGCGGGTCGTTCAAGACGACGAGGATCTTCATCGGGGCGTTCCTTTGCTTGTGCTTGGACTGGTCGGTGACGGCGTCGTGGCGACAAGGGCCCCATGGGCGTCGGCGAGCAGCTCGACGGCCGCTTCGATCTCGGCCCGGGTGGTGCCGCGACCGAGCGAGAGCCGAACGGCACCAACGGCGATCTCGGGGCTGTTGCCCATGGCGAGCAGCGTCGCGTTCGGTGTGTGCTCGCCGGCGTGGCAGGCGGAGCCGGTGGACGCCGCCAGCTGGGGCACCCGGGCAAGGACGTCGGCGCCGACGACGCCGGGGAACGACACCAGCAGCGTGGTCGGAAGGCAGGCGCCGTCGGGGGTGTGGCGACGGATGCCGGGCACCCTTGCCGACAGTGCCGCCCACAGCTCATCGCGGAGCTGGGCGATCCGAGCAGCGTCGCTCTCGAGGTGGTCCATGGCGAGGCGGGCGGCCGCGCCGAGGCCGACGATGCCCGCCACGTTCTCGGTCCCGGGCCGCAGACCGCCCTCTTGGTCGGCTCCGACGACAAGGGGTGAGAGCGGCGTGCCCCGGCGGACGTAGAGGGCGCCGACGCCCTTTGGGCCATAGCACTTGTGGGCGGCGATCGACAACAGGTCCACGCCCAGGTCGTCGACCGAGACGGGGATCTTGCCGATCGCCTGTGCGGCGTCGGTGTGGACGACCGTCCCGTGGGCTTGGGCGGCGGCGGCCAGGTCGGCGACGGGCATGAGGGCGCCGGTCTCGTTCTGGGCGAGCATCACGGTGACGAGCGCCAGGTCGTCTCCGAGCGAGCCGAGCGCGGTGTCGAGCTCGAGGGTCCCTGACGCCGTGACAGGGACACGGGTGAGCGTCCATCCCGAGGCTTCGAGCAAGGCCAAGGGTGCGGTGGTCGCCGGATGCTCGACCGTCGAGGTCATGATGCGGCGCCGCGCCGGAGGCGCCTGTTTGGCGACGCCCCGGATGGCGAGGTTGTTCGATTCGGTGCCGCCGGAGGTGAACACGACCTCCTCTGGAGCGGCGCCGATGAGGGCGGCGACGGCTGCTCGGGCTTCGTCGACTGCCTGGCGGGCGCGCCGTCCGAGCGCGTGCTCGCTCGAAGGGTTGCCGAACTCGGCGCCGAGGTGGGGCGCCATGGCCTCTGCGACCTCGGGCGCCAGCGGCGTCGTCGCATTGTGGTCGAGGTAGATGACGGCCGGACCCTCGCTCGTCACGACCGCCCCCCAACCGGCGGCGATCGCCGGGCACGCCGGTCCCGACCAGAGCTACGGGCCTCGTTCCGACCGCTCGGAGCGCCGTCTGTGCCGACGCCCTCTTCGACCGGGAGGCCGGCTTGGCGCCACTCGGGCAGGCCGTCCTCCAGGCAGCGCGCCCTTCGTCCCCGGCCCCGAAGCAGCGCGACGGCCTCTGGGGCGAGGAGGCACAGCGGCCCGCGGCAGTAGGCGACGACCTCGAGGTCGGGGTCGAGCTCACAGAGGCGGGCTTCGAGGTGCTCCAATGGGAGCGAGCGGGCACCGGGGATGTGGCCGGCCGAGAACTCCTCTTCGGGCCGCACGTCGAGCACCACGACCTCCCCGGCTTGCACGCGCGCCAAGAGCTCGTCCCGGCTGACCCGCTCAGTGCCCGCGGCGTCCGTGCCGAGCGAGCGGAGGATCTGGTCGACCTCGGCGAGGCGGGCGCGGGCGAGGTCGTTGAGCGCGCCGACGAAGCGGCACACCTCCTCACCCGCGGCGCGGTAGAAGACGCGGGTCCCCTCCCGGCGGGTCTCGACGAGGCGTGCCTGGCGCATCACCTGCAGGTGCGCGGAGGCCGTCGTGAGCTTCAGCCCCGTCGCCTCGGCGAGCGCCTCTACGCTGCGCTCGGCCTGGCAGAGCAGGTCGAGCAGCTCGATCCGCTTGGGGTGCACGACCACCTTGCCGATGCGCGCCAGCTGCTCGTAGAGATCGGCTCGGCGTCCCGATTCATGCTCCATAGATCCATAGAATAGTAGGGGCGGCACATCGGTGCGCCGCGGAGCTGGACCACGAGGAGGTCGACGTGCGGACCAAAGCCAGCCCGGCGGCAGAGGCCTTCGAGGACCTCGCGGACCGCTACGAAGCCTGGTACGACACGACGCCGGGACGGGTGCTGTTCGACCTCGAGCTGGCCGCCCTGCGGCCGCTGCTCGCCGGCACGGCCCGCCCGCGGCTCGAGGTCGGGGTCGGCTCGGGGCGCTTCGCCGCCGCGCTCGGCATCGAGGTCGGCCTCGATCCTGCAGAGGCGCCGCTGCGTCTCGCCAAGGCACGCGGCGTGCGCGTGGTGCGCGGCGCCGGCGAGCAGCTTCCATTTGGCGACAACACCTTCGGCGCGGTCGCCCTCGTCGTCACTCTCTGCTTCGCCGAGAACCCTGCAGGCGTCCTCACCGAGGTAAGCCGCGTCCTTGGAGCCGGCGGCCGTCTCGTGGTCGGCCTCGTCCCACTCGACAGCGCCTGGGGCCGTTCATATGAAGAGAAAGGACGCGAGGGACATCCCTTCTATCGCCATGCTCGCTTCCAGACCCTGGTCGAGTACCGCAGGATGCTCGCCACCGCCGGCTTCCGGCTTGTCGAGGCTCGCTCGACCCTGTTCCAGGCGCCGGGTGACGGGCCCGTCGTCGAGCCGGTGCGCGGCGGTGCGGTCGCCGGTGCCGGCTTCGTCGCGCTCGCCGTCCAGCGAGAGGAGGCTGGCGCTTGCTGACCACGCCGCTTGTCGTCGTCTGCCGGCAGCGGTTCAATGAGGGTTGTGGGCACGGTCGCTTCCCATGGCTCCGGGCAGCGCCGGCAGGACGGCGTCCGCTGCCGAGGGCGCCGGCGGGCTCTCCCGGGGACCTCGGCACCTCTGGCTGGCGAAGGATGCGCCCCTGACCCAAAGGCGTGCGTTGCCCACGTCCTGTGGCTCGCCGTCGGTCGAGCCGACCTTGGCTGGCCGGCGAGTGCCGTTTCAGGACGGCAAGGAGGCGACCTCGCGCCGGCACCAGGCGTAGAGCGCGTCGTAGACGAACGAGGCGCGCTCGAGGAGGACCTGGTCGTCCGCTTCGACGTCGAGGCCGCCGATACCGATGGCCTCGAGCCCAGCTCCGAGGGGGTCCGCGCCCGAGTCGGCGGCGATGTCGGCGGCGTGCACGATCTTGGCGAGCCGAACGAGCGCAGGGTTGTCGCGGGCCAGACCGAACTCGTCGATGAGCACCTCGAAGCTGCACTTGTTGTCGCGGTGGGTGAACTCTGCCCCCGGTGCGTCGAAGGTGCGCGCCCCTTCTCTCCTGCCTCGCTCGATCACCTCGTCCGCCGGGACGTAGATGATCGCCGCCTCGGGGTCGATGAAGCGCCGGATCAGCCAGGGGCACGCGATCCGATCGGTCTTCGGGCGGGCACGGGTCATCCATTTCATGTCGTCGCTCCCTCGTTCATGTGGTTGCTTGTTTGGCTCGCATCGCAGGGACTGCCGGGCGATCGTCTTCTTCGGGAAGCGGGACGCGCCGGAACCACAGCCACAGGCTGACGTCGTAGATGCCCTTCAGCGTCCCGGAGATGAGGAAGGGCGCGCCGAGCGCCAGGCTCTGAGCCGCGCCTGCGAGCAGCGGACCGAGCGGGCGCGCGAGGAGCCGCGCCAGGCCGGTCGTGCTCGCGGCCTCGGTCCGGTCCCGGGCCGGGACGAGGGCCATGACATAGGCGTTGCGCGTCGGGACGTCCATCTGCGACAGGGAGGCACGAAGGCAGAGCAGCACCGCGGCGATGGGCAGGCTCGGGGCGAAGGCGATGGCGGCGAGGAACCCGTTCGACGGCAGATGCGTGAACACCATCGTCTGAAGCAGCCCGAACCGCTCGCCGAGGCGACCGGCCACCATCATCGAGAGCGTCTGGAGCACTCCGAGCCCGAGGAAGATCAACCCGATCGAGAGCGTGCTCGCGTCGAAGCGGGCGGCGAGCCAGTAGGCGACGAAGGCCTGCACCGTGAAGCCGGCTCCGAACGAGTCGACGGCGAACAGCGCCGACAGGCGGTGCACGATCCGGCGAGTCTCGCCGCCACCGGGCCGGCCGGCGCTGGCCGGCGCGCCCTCCCCGCTCGTGACGTCGATCGCGACGTGCTCGACGCGCGCGGACAGCCCCCAGGCGCATGCTGCCCCGAGCAGCGCGAGAGGGATGATCGGCAGGAAGCTCGACCGGCCGATCGCGCCGGGGCCGACGAGCTGGAGCAGCCCGGCGCCGAGCGCTCCCAGCGCGCCCGTCGCGGTGCCGACCGCGCCGTAGCGGCTGAAGGTGCGCAGTCGCCGCTCCTCGGTGACGGCGGTCGTGAGCATCACCTGCTCCAGCGCACCCAAGGGGCCCGAGTCGATGATCTCGCCCGACAACGCTCCGGTCAGGCCGACGAGGACGAGCAGCCACCACCACGGAGAGAGGACGAGAACGAGGCCCGCCGCCGACTGGGCGAGGTAGCCGGCGAGGTAGCAGCGCCGGCGACCAGCGCCGTCGGCGAAGCGCCGAACCCCCAGCAAGGCGAACGCCGCACCGCCGAGGACGGCACCGAGCACGAGGCCGACCTCGATGCCCGACAGTCCCTGGTGGTGCAGCTCGACGCCGAGGACCACGGCGAAGTACCCCGAGGCAAGCCCCCGAGCGCCGCGGGCGAAGAGGATCCGGCGGAGATCCCCGTTGCCCCCAGCGCGGCCGTGCCCGCCGATCACAGCCCGTAGACCCACGCCTGGCCCGCCGCCGGCAAGAAGACGTAGAGCCTTCCGCGCTCGGCATCGAGGGCGGCCGTCTTCGCGCCGGCGCCCGTGGTGATGGCCTCGCGCACGGCGCGCTCGTCGAGGTCGACGACGTGCAGGGTCGGCGGGTCGCCGACGCAGACGTACGCGCTGGCTCGTCGTGCATCGACAAAGACGACGTCGGGCTCACCCGCGAGCGCGACGGCGTGCAGCTCATGACCCGAGCTCGGGTCCACCCAGCGCAGCGACGCGTCGTCGCAAGCGACGAGCAACACGCCTCGCTCGGCGTCGAGGCCGAGGCCGTGCGGGCCGATCGCCTCGAGCGCCAACCAGCCGACCGTGGCAAGGTCCACGGCATCGAGGGCGACGACGCCGGCGGGATCCTTCACGTTCACGTAGAAGTGGCCCGAGCACGCGTCGTGGACCGCCCATCGAGGGCGACCGGGGAGCGCGACGGCGGCGATCGCCGATCCACCCAAGTCGACGACACGAGCGGTGTGCTCGCTCGTGTCGGCGACAAGCAGCCGGGCTCGGTCGGGGTCCCACGCCAAGCCGTTCGGCGCGGGACCGACCGGGAAGCGGCGCAGCAGCTGCGCGGTCGCGCCGTCGAGGACGAGCACCTCGCCCGAGCCGCGGGCCGCGGCGACCACCGCCTCGCCGACGGCGAGCACGCCGCTTCCGCCTGCACACCCCGCAACGCTGCCGAGATGGCTTGCGCCCGGTCCGTCGAGGACCTCGACCTGGTCGAGCGCCGTGTTGGCCAGGTAGACCCGGCCGCTTCGCAGGTGCACGTCAGCGTGGTCGTAGTCGCCGCCCGAAGGCAGCTCTACCGTCGCGATCCTCGTCAACCCCACGCGTGCCGTCCTCCCGTGCGCCATCGCGGGCCGACGGCTGCGGTCAGTGTAACCACGGTTTCATACTTCGACAAGGGTCGGGCTAGGCTTCGCAGATGGCCGGAGAGCGCTCATGGGTGATGCTCGTCTACCGTCTCCCGCGAGAGCCTTCGACGCCCCGCATCGGCCTGTGGCGGCGACTTCGCCAGCTCGGAGCGGTCCGGCTCGTGGACGGCGTCGCAATGCTCCCGCACACCGCTCGCAGCGAGGAGCAGCTCGAATGGCTGGCTGCCGGCATCGTCGAAGCGGGTGGCGAAGCCAGCGTGTGGACCAGCCGCCCGACGACGACCCAGGCCTCGGCGCTCCTCATGGAGCGCATGCGCGAGGAGCGCGCGGCCGAGTACGAGGCGCTGGCCCGCGAGGCCGACGAGGCAGCACGGACCACCGGTGCCTCACGGGCGCGGGCGCTGTCGAGGCTCCGAAGGCAGCTCGAGCAGGTCCGCCAGCGTGACTTCGTCGCTCCGACGGCGCGCGAGCGTGCCGTCGGGGCGATCGAAGCGCTCGCCTCCGAGCCGCGAGAGCAACGAACCGCGTCCCCGAGCCGCACGGGGCCGATCGCCGCCAGGCCGGAGCAGCACTGATGCGCTGGGTCACCCGGGCCCACTGCCACATCGACCGGATTGCCTGTGCCTGGCTCATCCGCCGGTTCATCGACGCCGAGGCGGCGTTCGCCTTCGTCGAGGACCGCGCCGAGCTGTCGAGCGATGCGATCGCGTTCGACATCCCCGGCGTGGAGCTATCCCACCACGGGACGGACTGCACCTTCGAGACGATGCTGCGCCGCTACCGGTTGGACGACCCCGTGCTCTGGGATCTCGCGAGGATCGTCCATGAGGCCGACCTCGCCGACTCGCGCTTCGACGCGCCAGAGGCACCGGGCCTGGACGCGGTGACGCGCGGGCTGTCGTTCGTCCTCGCCGACCCCGAGCTCGTCGAGGTCGGCGCTGTGGTGTTCGACGGTCTCTACGAGTTCCGTCGGCGGTCGCTCTTGACCGGTCACGACCCTTCCTGACGGCGTCGCCGTGATCGGAAGCGGTCATCATCCGATCAACACCACTGCCCGCACCGCCCGGTGCCCCTGAGGGGACCCCGATAGTTGAGCCACCGTCGGCATTTGCACCTTCGGGCACCGAACCCGAAGGTGCACCCTCGTCGCGGAGTTGCTCGGGACCCCAGCATGTCCGAGCCAACATTGAGTAGGGCAACCGCCCTGGCGGCTGCATAGGGCAGGCGCCCTGACCAGCGGCTTCGTCGGGTCCGGGGCCCGAAGGTGCGTGCTGGTCCTGAACCCCCGCCACCAAGTACGGGCGCTTTACGCGCCTCGTTGCGTATGCACAGGCCGCTGACCAGCGTGTTTGGTCGGCGGCTTCTGTGTTTCTGGGGACAGTTTGTGGGGACCTACTCAGCCCTTGCGTATGCAGCATGTGCAGGGTGGCGCGGACGCGTGCGGCCCGTACGCTGGGGTTTCGCGGTCGAGGTTGAGTTGAGCGGAGCGTTGCATAGGCATGCCCTGTGCATGCCTATGCAGTTGCCTGTGGGTGCCGAGAACCCCGTCCGCCCAGCTCAGGCGACCATCTGGTATTCGTGGATGAGGCCGCCCAGGTGATCGGTTCTTCGTAGCCTGGCGGCGTCAACGTCGCTGATGGTGGGAGGGGCCGTATCGGAATCAGCGGGCGGTCGTTGGCTGAGGGACCGGTGGGGCCGGTGTGCGTTGTAATGCTCGACGTACTCGGTAAGGACTGCCTCGAGGTGGCGGCGGCCGAGGATGAGCATCCGGTCGAGGCACTCGCGCCGGATGGTGCCGATCACCCGCTCACAGATGGCGTTGGCCCGGG
>JAKBTL010000053.1 GCA_021844425.1 Actinomycetes bacterium
CCTCGTTGGAGCGGGGCTGGTCGTCCTGGAGGAGCAATTGCGACCAGAGGCCGCCCGCGCCATCGGCTACCTCCTGCAGCAGGGCGTCGCGGTGAAGGTCCTGTCGGGTGACAGCCCTGCCACTGTCGCGGCCGTGGCCGCCCGAGTAGGGGTGCCGGAGGCCGGGGACCCCGTCGACGCCCGGAGCCTGCCGGCCGATATCGACGCGCTCGCCACCGTGCTCGAGGGGTCCGCGGTCTTCGGCCGGGTACAGCCTCATCAGAAGCGGGACGCGGTGCTCGCGCTCCAGTCGCGTGGCCACGTCGTGGCGATGACCGGCGACGGGGTCAACGACATCCCGGCGCTCAAGGCGGCCGACATCGGCATGGCGATGGGAACGGGCAGCCCGGCGACGCGGGCGGTCGGCCGGCTCGTGCTGCTCGACGGCGAGTTCGGCGTGGTCCCCCACATCCTCGCCGAGGGACGCCGGGTCATCGCGAACGTGCAACGTGTGGCCAGCCTGTTCGTGACCAAGACCGTGTACGCCGCGCTGCTGGCGATCTCCATCGGGCTGTCTGGCCTCGCGTACCGTTACTTCCCGCGTTGGCCATCATTGGACAGGTGCCCAAAGACGACCGTCGTAGGCATGTCGTCGCCGGGGATGCGCTCGGCCCGGCTTCTCGCAGCGGAAACGGCGTCGCTACTTGGGAGTGGCTTGCCCTTGGACTCGAGGTCCGCGGTCGGGTCACGGTGTGAGCGAAGGGCAGGTGCGGGTCGGACGACAACCGCGCCCTTGCCTTGAGGCCCCGTTGTCGGAGCCGGCCTTCGTGGTTCACCACGAAGGCATAACCCACTCGGATCCCAGGTGGAGCGTCGCCCGGCCCTGTGGGGTCCAGACGACAACGCCTTCGCCACAGCCCGAAGGCTCGGCATCTGCCCACCGGGAGCGCTCCTGGGCACCCGACGGGCGACGGCGGGACGAACCCGCTCGCGAAGGCCCAGGGCGCGCCTTCCAATGGCACATGCCGCGCCCTGGTCCACCGACACCCCGTATGGCCCGGCGTAGTTGGCCTGCCCGAGGACAGAGGTCCACGCAGGGTTGACGGGGATCCTTGCCACCTGCTCGCGAGCACATCGGCTGGCGAGGGTGGAAGCGAACTTGGAGTATGCGAACGACGAGAGCAACCGGGACAGCCGTCTCGGCAGGTAGCGCAGATCGGAGCGGGACTTGGCCCCGAAGTCCAGCGCCTCGTGAGCGATGGGCGCACTGTGGACCTTGGCGACGTGGACCAGCTCGGCTACGGCCACCCCGATGGCGTCCGAAACCTGGTTGCCGTCCCCCGAGAGATCCCAGTCGATCCGGCCCCAGCGAAGCGGATTCCCCTCCGGGTCGACGAGGCACCATGCCAGGTGGCTCGGGTTGCAGTCGACCCCGAGCACGCGGGGAAATCGCCGGCGAAGCCCTCGTGAGGGCCCGAGGACGAGGGAGGGATCTCCCACTTCCACGCTGGCCGCCACGTACCAAGCGCTCTTCGGTTCCCGCCAGAAGACCCGCACGGACACCGCCTTGGACGCGCGCCTGGCCTTGTAGGGGGTCTTGGGGGGCGCCTTGAGGTACCTGGTGACCGCAGCGTCGTGGGCTGCGGGGGTCTCGAGAAAGGCGCGGAAAATGTCCTGGTTCTCCTTCCAGCGAGATCTGGCCACCTGGGCGGACTCGGTGGGGCGTTGGGCGGCTACCAGGACGTCCCGGCCGTAGGAGAGGCCTTCGACGGGGATCTCCACCCACTCGGCGCCGACCGAAAGATCTCGCAAGGATCGCCCGTCGGCCATCTGCACCTCGGGCACCCGGAGGAGAAGGGCATCGGTCTGCCCGGTCTCGCTGGAGAGCCTCACCCTGGCCCACAGGTTCCCGAGGCTGGCCTCGGCATCTCCCTTCGCGTAGATCGTCCCCGAGCGGGCCCGGTCGAAGACAGCTCGCCACTGCCCCCTGCTCGCATAGCCGCGGGAAGTGGGGGCGTTGCCGGCCAGGGCCAGCTTCTTTCCGCCGAAGAACACCCGCACGTCACCCTCGGCGAGGCGCCTCTCGAGCCGCTCCACCCGGCAACGAAGGATGTCCCGGCGCCGGGCCAGGCCGTGGCGCTGGCGGACCCGGTGCGTGGACTCTCCTCGCATGGCCCAGGCCAGCTTGTCGGTCACGGCCTCGAGGGAGGTCCTGGCCTGCTCCAGTGCAAGCGTGGTGGACTCGACCGCCGAGTCGTGAGCGGCCTTGGCCGTGTCGTAGATGGAGTCGGCCAGGTCCTCGGGCCAGCCCTGCTTCGAGATGAGCTCCTTTCGCACCTCGGTCGCCCAATCCTCGCCCCGTGCGAAGCAGCGCCGGTAGACCGCACGAACGGTCTCGTCGAAGACCCGGCCGTAGGCCCAGAGCAGGGTGAGGTGGTCCTCGCAGGTCACGAGACGGCCCTCGGGCGAGAGGAAGGATCGCCTGTTCTTCTTGGGGTTCGATCCCTTTTTGGCCCTGGTCACGAGGCGGCCCTCGCTTCTTTCACCACGCAAGACCGGAGCGCCCGGCGGAGCCCCGAGCGGCGGTCGGAGAGCCCGGAGGCCACCTCGGTGGACACCCCGGCTACCTCTCGGCCCGACAGGTGGTCTTGGAGTCGGGCTACCTGGCGGGCGAGGTCGCCTTCGGCCAGCTGGCGACGAGAGGACACCCGGGCGCAGGGCAGCGCTGCTCCACTCGCCCGGGCGGCGAAGGTGTGCAGGTCTCCCAACCCGAAGACGCGGACCCCACCCGGGGAGCGGTTGTCAGGAAGCTTTCCCGAGGCCGTGTATCGACGCATGGTCCGGGTCGTGACCCCGAGCAACCGTGCCGCCTTGGCAGTGCTCACGTAGTCGCCTGATGTCGAACACATGTTCGCCACTTTAGCTGTCGTCCAACCGTGCCCGGCGGATACCCCAACAGTTCTCGACTCGCTCGGCGAGTGCGGACGGGATGACGCTGTCGGGATCGTGCAGGGCGCCCAAGGAGGTCGTGGCCGCGACAAGGGACCGGTAGAGAGGCGGGCAGGTGGCGCAGCGGGCGAGATGGGCCTCGAGTGCGGCGCGCTCTGCCGCTTGGAGCTCTCCGTCGACGTAGCTCGACACCTGCTCCCGAGCCTCCCAGCAGCTCAGAGGTACACCAGCATTGGCCATTCGCCGTTGTCCTCCTTGGGCCAGGGCGCTCACGAGCATCATCCTTGCTCGTCGGATCCGCTGCTTGGCCGCAGCGACAGAGATGCCGAGGACGCGTGCGACCTCGTTCGCCGGCCAGCCTTCTGCATCGTGGAGCACCACGGCGCTCCGATAGTGCTGGGGGAGGTGGATGAGTGCGTCGCGAAGCTCGGCCGCGGACTCGGCGCGCTCGACCACCAGCGCGGCGTCGACGCTGTACGCCTCGTCGCGCCAGCGAGCCTCCACGTCGTCGACGCTCAGCTCATGGGCGTGGTGGCGAGCTCGGTCGACGGCCAGGTGGTAGAGGATCTGATGGAGCCAGGTCCGGATCGAAGCCTCGCGCCTGTACTGCGCGGCTCGCTCGAGGGCTCGCACGACGGTGTCGCCGACGAGGTCCTCCGCCTCCGCCTCGTTGGCCGTGATCGAGTGGGCGTAGCGGTAGAGCCCGGGGAGCTCCGCCGCCACTTGGGCGGCGAAGCTCTCGCTCGGCTCGGACGATCCGCCGTCGACCACGCGGCCAGTCGTCCCGCTCAGGCCGCCCGGTGCAAGTGCGAGATCCGGCGCCCCTCAGCGCTGGTGTGTCGAGCCCCGGTCGTCTGGATGTGAAGGAGGCTGTAGATGGGGCAGTACCCGCTCGCCGAGGTCACGACCATCACGGCCGCCACCACCAGCAGCACGATGCCCCACGCCGTCGTGAAGCCGAGCACACCGCTCCCGGCGACCGCCCCGGCTGCCACGACCACCCGGAGGGCCCGGTCCGCCGTTCCCATGTTCTTCTTCATGGCTCGCTCCTTTGCTCGATACATCTCATAGACGAAGGAGCCACGAAAAGGGATACAACCCTGACCCTGATCCTCATCTACACCCCTGCCTGGCTCGACGGCGACGTCTCTGCGGTTCTTGTAACCCATCACGACCGTCTTGCCCGCTTTGGCCCGGGCGTCATCGAGCACCCGTGGCCACGTTCGGCCAACGCGAGTCGCTGCGGCGCGAGACCATGCACGGCGGCTCATGACGAGAGCTTCTCTCGCAGGAGGCCGACGAGATCGAGGCGCGCCGTGTCGACCGAGGTGGCGTGGCTGTGCTCCTCGATCGTCTCCTCGATCGCCGCGAGGCGCGCGGCGAGCACCCAGTCGTGGAGCACGTCGCCGACCCACCGCGAGAAATCGTGCCGGGGACAGTGGTGGCGGAGCACCGAACGGTCGCAACGGCTGAGCACGTCTTCGAGATCTGCCAGGTTCCGGGCCACTGTGCCGGTGTGCTCGGCCACGCCGCTTCGGAAATGGGAGCCGCGATCGAGCTCGAGCGGATGACTGGCGTACTTGTGCGTGGGCGCAGGTGGGTCGTGCTGCGATTCCCCACCCTGAAGGGCTGCGCGCGGCAGGGCAGGTCACGCCTCGTGACGAAGCCGCAGCCGATCTCGCTGCGTAGGAGGCGAGCCACCTCGTCCCTCGGCACCTCGCCGATTGCTGCTGCCAGGTTCACCACGACCTCCAACGTCTCCTCGGAGCCGAGCACGACGACGGCGTCGAAGGCGGCGATCGCCTCAGCGGCGAGGTGCTCGGGTCGCCACGTGACGAGGCAGTTCCCGCTCTGTCGGTTCGAGGACCTCCAGCGACGTT
>JAKBTL010000002.1 GCA_021844425.1 Actinomycetes bacterium
GGTGGAGCGACAGCGCCCCGACGAGGCGGCGGAATAGACGGTAGAGGAAGCTGAGCGCCATGGGCGTGCAGGTTCGCCGTTCGGGTCCTTCCTGGTCAAGGCGCCGATCGCGTTCTTGGGCTCTTCAAGGTTCTGGTATGGTGTGACCACGAGGTGACCACAATGCCGAACTTGAAAAACGTGGGGGTCCGGGAGTTCCGGGACCACGCCACCATGTACCTGTCAGGCTCCGACCCTGTAGCCGTGAGCAAGCACGGCCAGGTGATCGGGTTCTACATCCCCGTCGAAGCCGATCGGGAGCAGGCACGGCGTGCCTTCGAGCAGCTCGGTCGTTCGGTCGAAGAGATTCTTGCCGAGACGGGGATGACCGAGGAGGAGCTGTCGGAGCTCTTCGACCTGCGCCGGCCGCTGCCAGGATGATCGTCGTCGTCGACGCCAGCGTGCTCGTAGCTGAGCTGTTGCGTCGCCGCGGCCGGGAGCTCCTCGCACGGCCAGACCTACAGTGCTTGGTCGCAGAAGACCAGTGGGACGAAGCGCAGCACGAGCTCGACAAGCGCGTCGCTGCCATCGTCGGCCAAGGCCGGCTGACGAGCGGCCAGGGCCAGCAGTTGCTGAGGATCGCGCACGACTTCGTGGAGGGAGATGTATTCGAAGTCGTGCCGCGCAGGTTCTACGAGCATATGGAGAACGCCGCCCGCCGGCGTGTGCCACGCGATCCCGCCGACTGGGCACCGGTCGCGCTGGCCCTCGCCCTCGACGTCCCGATCCTGACTGCCGACAACGACTTTCTTGGTTGCGGCTGTCCGACCTGGACGGTCGAGACCCTCCTGGCGGAGCTGGGCCCACCCTGATCTCCGGAGAGGCGAACGACCTCGAAGATTATCGCCACATGCTCCAAACCTGCGCAGGCACTGCCCTGGGGCAGTGCCCTATGCAGAGCCCATGACCAGCACATTCGCGGCTCTACGCGACGAGGCTTGAAGCCGCGCGTCTACGTGATATCACCTCCACCGCAAGTTTTGAATCTTCGCGCTGAGAGCCCAGAATGTCCTGGGCTTTCATGCCGTTCCGGTGCTCTCTGACGGGGTTGTCCACAGGGTGTATCGACGCGATTATCGACCGTTGATCACCTTGCCCTACGCAGCCCTACGTAGGGGATCTCGCAAGTGCACCGGCCGCACGCTGGGGTTTTGCGGTCGTTGGTGTCGAAGGCGCGTCTTGTCTCCCGATTTGCCCTACGCAGTGAGATGGGCGAGAAGCCGCCCGCTCACGGCGCTTTCTCGGGCTCGTGAGGGCCACTCGTGTGGCGTGGCGAGCCCGGAGGTCCACTGGATTCACTGTGCGAGGTTGCTCACCCCGTCGTCATCGTCGGTGAGCACCATGATCCCGCTCGGCGCGCCGAGGAGCGCCATGGTGCGCCGGGCGGCGTCGTCGACGTGGATCCGAGGCGGCGGAGGGAGGTCGTCGGGATAGTAGGTCCCAGGGCCGTAGAGCTGGCCGTAGCGGACGACGACACCGCTGGCGTCGAGCACTTGGCGCTCGTGCTCGGCGACGGCTTCGCCACTCCCCGGTGGCGCCCAGGCGATGCTCTGGGCGAGGGTCCGGCGTGCATCAGCTGCATCGGCGGCAGCTAGGAGATTGCGCGTCCCTTCGGTACGGATCCGGTTGTTGCGCTTGGCGTAGCCGGGGATCTGGTCGACGTTGTCGGGAAGATCGGTGAGCTGGTGCATCACGAGATCAGGAGCGAAGGCCGAGACCGCGTCGAGGAGCGCTGCGGTGTCGAACACGTCGCACACGACAGGCTGCGCCCCGAGAGCCGCGATCTGGGTGGTCTTGTCGTACGAGCGAGTCATGCCCGCCACCTGGTGGCCGCAACCGGCGAGCAGCGGCAGCAGCCGGATGCCGATCACCCCGGTCGCCCCCGCGAGGAATACCCGCATCACGGCTTGTACTCGGTCTGGAAGCTTCGCCGGTCGAGCTCTTGGCAGACCGAGATCGAGTACTCGCTGTAGAAGGTGTCTCGGCCTCGTTGCTGCGCGACGCGATGCTCTGGGTCGTCACGCCAGGCGTGCTGGTGGGCGATGGTGTCGAACACGATCACCGAGAGCCGCTCTCCGTCGGCGGCGACCAAGCTCTTGAAGTCGACGAATCCTGGCATCACTCGGGCACGGTCCTCCATGCGTGCGGCGAGCTCTGCGTAGCCGTTCGCCTCGGCGTCTCGACGCAGCCGGGAGCGGAACACGGTGACCACCAGGCGGGCAATCTCTGGCTCCATGCGACCAGCTTTGTCGAAGAGGACGTGTGGGTGCCGAGAACCCGTCCTCCCAGCTCAAGCGACCATCCGGTACTCATGGATGAGGCTGCCCAGACGATCGGCTCTTCGCAGCTTGGCGAGGTCTGGCTCCGTGTTGTGCTCCGGAGCCGATTCCAGTGCGGATGGCGCAGCTTGGCCGAGAGAGCTGTGGGGGCGGTGGGCGTTGTAATGCTCGACGTACTCGGCAAGGACTGCCACGAAGTGGTGGCGCCCGAGGATGAGCATCCGGTCGAGGCATTCGCGCCGGATGGTGCCCAACACGCGCTCGCAGATGGCGTTGGCCCGGGGTTGTCCAGCCAATCAGTGGCCAGTCTGTGGATTACCTCGAAGGAGGTGACGAGCCCTATTGCCGTCCGTCAGAGCGTCGTTCGAGGCGGCGGAGACGCTCTTCGTGCCGGCGCACGTTGTTGGCCACAGCCTCAAGGCTGCGGCGGAGCTCGTCGATCTGGACGGTGACGCCGGTGAGGGTCGTGGAGTCACACCCTTTCGCTCGGTGCTCATCGACGAGCGCGCGGAGATCCGCGCGGCGATTGAGCGTCGTGCGGTTGATGACGGTCTGCGCAGTGACCGCGTTGAAGGTGACCCGCCGTCCGGCAGCCGCGAACGCAGTGCACGTTCGTTCGACAGCCACGACGTCGTCGTCAGCCGGTATCAGCAGAAGCCGTGAACGTGATGTCGCGATCGCGGATGAGGAACTTGATGGGGTCCGCGTGGTCGGCGAGGCCCATCGAGAGGTTGCGGGCCTGCTGGGTCACCCAGTCTGAGACCGGCTTGGCGGTCACTCCGGCGATCCGGACGAGCCGCGTGTCGTGGTGGATGAACACCAGGAGGTAGAGCCTGAGGAGGAGAACTGAGTCGACATGGAAGAAGTCGCACGCCATCAATCCCTTCGCTTGGGTTGCGAGGAACTCCGTCCTGGTCGGCTCTGACCTGCGCGGTGACGGTTCGACGCCGTGGCGCGTCAGGATCGCCCAGACGCTCGAGGAGGCGATGGCGATGCCCATGGTGGCGATGTCGCCGTGGATGCGCCGGTAGCCCGAGGTTGGGTCCTCTTTCGCCAACCGGACGACGAGCGCAGTGGTTCCCTTTGCAATGGCCGACCGGCCGGGCCGGCGGTGCGGGTAGGTCCAGCGCTTGGTGACGAGTGCCCGGTGCCAGCGCAGCAGGGTTGCCGGCTGGCCGAAGAGTCGTCCGAGATGCTGGCGGGGGAGCAGTCGCGCGAGTCCCGCCAGCACCGCCCGGTAGAGGAACGAGAGGGTCACTGCCGGATGGTCGCCGCGCCGAAGTCCAGGCGTCACAGTCCGGTCACGCTCCATGGATGGCATTCTCGGCACCCACGTCCCGATGGCGCGCCCTGTCGCACGTATGCTACGTTCGTGGCATGACGGAGGTAGCGTCAAGAGAACTTCGCAACGACACGAGAGGGCTTCTCCGTCGGGTTGCGGCGGGAGAGGACATCGTGATCACGGTGGACGGCGAGCCAGTGGCGGCACTCCGACCACTACGGCGCCGGCCTCGCTGGATGCAAAGAACCGAGTTCGTTCGGCGTCTCTCCGGGCGGCAGGCGGATCCTGGCCTCGACGCGGAATTGCGTGCTCTAGCGCCCGACATGACCGACGAGCTCGAACGGTGAGCCAAGGACTCGCCGATACGTCCGTCTTCATCGCCAGGGAGTCCGGGAGACGGCTCGACGATTCCTCGATGCCCGACGAGCTCGCGGTCTCAATCGTCACCGTCGGGGAGCTGCGCGCTGGGGTGCTCGCCGCGAACGACGTCCGCGTTCGAGAGCGGCGCCTGACGACCCTGACCGCTGCGCTGGAGCTGGACCCGGTGCCGGTCGACGACGACGTTGCTGCGCAGTGGGCCAAGCTCCGGGTGCTTCTTCGGCACATGGAGCGGCGTATGCCGATCAACGACTCGTGGATCGCCGCGACCGCAATGGCGCTCCAGGTTCCGGTGGTCGCACAGGACGACGACTACGTCGAACTGGACGGATTGTCGGTCATTCGCGTGTAGGAGACGTCATGTCGCCGCCCCTTGGTCCAGCTCCGCGGTGATCCTTCCACCGCGAGCCACACCGCGCCCCATCCAACGCGCGTCTCCCCTCCCCGCTCTGCGACGGCCGCGGCGTCTGGAGGTTCGCCGGGGAGGGCGACGTTCCTTCGACGCGCGGTCGGGTCTGATCATCGGTGAAGGTTTGCTCGCCGCTCCCGAGATTGAGAAGGCGGCCGCCATGGCGCCGCCATATGCAGGCTTGGCTACCGGGAACTTCGCGTGAACCGAGGCGCGAATGCGCTGAACTATCGATGATGCTCCTATCGTTGTCAAGCGGCGAGAGATGAACTCTCGATTGCGGGCGGATTGCGGTCGCTCAGCCACTGTTCGTAGCGCCGGGCGAGCGCACTGTCGTGCACGAGTGCCCGCTCGAGCCG
>JAKBTL010000073.1 GCA_021844425.1 Actinomycetes bacterium
AGCTGGCGGGCCGGCACCGGCAGCACTCCCGCGTGGAACCAGCGGGCAGCGCTCTGGCGGCTCACACCGTTATCCCTTGCCCACCCGGACAGCTTCATGCACTCCATCATGACGAGAGGGTGTGACAGTTACGCTCGGCTGAGACAAAATCATCCATTCCGCTCAACAGTTGGCAACCCCACGCCCCCAGGGCCGCTGCGTGGGCCGTTCGCTCGACCTGCCCGTCGCTGCAGGGGAGGCCCGCCCGGGAGGCGTGGGGGGGCTCTCGCCGGGGAAGGGAGCGAGTGAGGAGACGATGTCGTATTCAAGCCCCGCTGAACTGCGAGAACGTCTGCAGGTGATCCTCGAACGCCAGCGACCCGCGGCGGTCGTTACGGCTCCGGCATCGCGTCAGGGACCGTGGTGCTACACTGTCGCACATGTTGCGTCCTGGAAGCTGGACCAGCCCTGCGGGTGGAAGTCCCGTCCGGGTAATCGCCGGAGAGCCCGGTAGCAGGCCCCAGCTCGTCGCCGAGAGGCGGCGGGTCGAGCGGGGCGTCAAGAGCCTCTTTGGAGGGAGCAAGTGTGCGGGCCGTAGGTCCACCAGGGCCGAGTCCTGCAGCCTCGTCACAGTTACAACAGGGGAGCCGAGCCGCTCATGTCACGGCGAAGGCCCATGTCTGACCGACTGGCAAGTTCCGGAGATGCCGATGGTCGGGTCCCCTCGGGGTACGGGGAGCGGCACGTACGCACGGGGTGGTTCGGAACAGGAGAGGCCCGTCTTGCCAGCCTCGTCAGCAAAGACCGTCGGGATAAGCCAGTGGTGAAACTCGACGGAGGCAAGCGGGAGTCCGACGGGGTCGTAGTACCGCTGATCGCCGGGAGGAACCCGGTGGGAGGGAAGGGCCCCGACTTCGGTCACGCCGGGGATGGAGGTAAGCGCGAGGGCATGCCGGGGACCGCCCCGGACATCTACCTCGAGGGGAAGCATCTTCCCCCCGCCAAAGTGCGACAACTCCAGAACCGGCTATGGGCTGCGGCCAAGCAGTCTTCGGGTCGGCGTTTCCACGCCCTGTACGACCGCATCTACAGAAGTGACGTTCTGTGGGAGGCGTGGGAGCGGGTCCGAGCGAACCGTGGTGCTGCCGGGGTCGATGGTGTGACCCTGGCGGTGGTGGAGGCTTATGGGGTCGGGCGAATGATCGCAGAGCTCCAGCAGAGCCTCCGGTCAGGCATCTACCGCCCGTCGCCTGTGCGCCGGGTGGAGATCCCGAAACCCGACGGGTCCAAACGCCCGCTCGGGATCCCTACGGTGAAGGACAGGGTGTGCCAGCAGGCAGCGAAGATCGTCCTCGAGCCAATCTTCGAGTCGGACTTCTTGCCCTGCAGCTTCGGGTTCCGCCCGAGGCGGTCGGCGACCGATGCCATGGAGAGGATCAGGATCGGCTTCATTGAAGGCAAGACGTTTGTCTTCGAGGCCGACATTCGGAACTTCTTGGACTCATCGACACACTGCTCCTTTCGTTCATTGTCATGGCGCGAACAGCTGGTTCTGGGGTGCAGGAGGTTCGATACGCAGGCCTTTTCTCCGTCCGGTCCGGACGTGCACAGCATGGAGCTCTCCGCGCTTTACACGCTGCATGATCGTCTGGCGGGACACCTTGTAGGCGAGGGTCGCCTCGAGCATGGCGAGCCAGCCGGGCGGGGCGTCGTCGACGAAGAGCGCTCGCAGCTCGGAGGTGAGCCGGATCCGCCACGGCGCTCCTGGTGTGACCTGCTCGCCCCCGATGAAGCCGTCGCCGAGCCAGCGGTGCAACGTGGAAGGTGCCAGGCCCAGCTCTTTGGCGGCATCCGCGATCGTGAGCAACTCGCCCTCGTGTGGGTCGTCGGACGGCGAGTGGCACGCGATGCCGTAGTAGTGCCGCAACGACTGGACTCGGCTTCCCGTGAAGGACAAGCCCCGGGCGGTTCGGCGGTGCTGGCGGCTCAAGATGCCTGCGATTGTGGCATCGGGGTAGTACACCGCCAGGCGCCGGACGAGCTCGACGGTGTCCTCGTCGGTGCGGATCGACGGCGGCCGTCGCTTCAGGTCCACCGAAAGCTCGCTCGTGGCGCCGCCCTTCCAGCGCAGCGCGAGGTCCGCCCGGCCACCGCTTCGGTCCCGGCAGACGGTCACGTTCACCTCGTCGAGCAGGGTGTGCAGCAGCTGTTTGCGGTCCTTGTCCGTGGTGGTCGGCGCGTCGAAGACGGCACCCAGATCGTCGCCGAGGGCGAGGATGGCGGTCCGCTCGTCGGCCGAGAGGGCCTTCGGTCGCGCCGCCTCTCGACGAGTGAGCTCCGCCTCGGTCTGGGCGAGCTCTTGGAGGGCGGCCTCCCAAGCGGTCTCGAGCCCACGGGCGACGAGGCGGTTCTCGGGGTCGACCGCCCGATAGCGGCGCTCGGCCTTTCCCGCGCTGTAGCGGGCTCGCTCGACCTCGCGCCGCCACTGGTCGAGGGCGGCGTCGTGGGTCTCCTCCAGCTGCTCGGCGGCGGCCAGGCAGGCCTGGAGGGCGGCGGGCTCCAAGGCGGCCAGGAACGCCTCGGTGACGGCCCGTTGGATCACGAGGCCACCAATGCGCATGTGGTAGGTGCCCCGGCCGTTTGTCACTCTTCCGGTGGCGCAGTAGTAGCCGGGCGTCGACTTGGTCGGCCCGTCGTAGTAGACGAACAGCTTGCGCCCGCAGACCCCGCAGGTGGCAAGTCCCTGCAGCAGCGCGCAGCCCTCTCGGATCGCTCCCGTGCCGGGCTCGTGCGCTCTCGGTCGGGTGTTGGCGTCGATGATCGCCTGGTTCGCCTCGTAGGTCTCCCAGTCGATGTACCCCTCGTGGTGGTCCTTGATGAACACCTGCCACTCCGCTTCTGGGAGTCGCCGCAGCCGTGTCCTCACTTCGCCGCTCTCGTCGACGTAGCGCTGGGTCTGCGTCCTGCCGAACATGTATGCGCCAGCGTAGGCAGGGTGGGTGAGGATGCCGTGGACCGCGGTGTAGGTGGGTTCCACCCACGTGAGCTCCTCGTCGCCCCGGAGATAGCCGTGGTGCGCCATGGGGAACTTGAGGCCCTGGTCCTTGAGCCACAGCCACACCCCCCGTGCCGACCCTTGCAGCGGGAGCTGCTCGAACATCGCGGCGATGATCCCGCGGACGGCCTCATCGGGGTGCAGCATGATCCCGCGCTCGCCCCAGCACAGGCCCACCGGCAGCGCGGTGCGCAACTCGCCCCGTTGCGCCTTGTTGCGGATCCCGCCGTGCAGCCGGGTCCGCAGGATGTGGATCTCGGCCTCCGACATGGCCCCCTTCATGCCGAGCAGCAGCCGGTCGTTGAACAGCGCCGGGTGGTAGACGCCGTCGCCGTCGGCGATGAGGGTGTCGGTCATGCCGGCGAGGTCGAGCAGCTTGTACCAGTCCGAGTTGTTGCGGGCCAGGCGGGAGACCTCCAAGGCGAGCACGATCCCAACCTCGCCCAGGCCGACTTGGGCGGCCAGGCCGGCGAACCCCGAGCGTCCCGTCACCGACGTCCCGCTCACGCCGAGGTCGTCGTCGATCACCCGCACGGCGCTCTTCGGCCAGCCGAGCTCGACGGCACGGCCCACCAGCGCGTACTGGCGCGCTGTGGACTCGGCGTTGCGCTCGATCTGGGTGGGGCTCGA
The DNA here is from genome assembly GCA_021844425.1 of Actinomycetes bacterium. GTDB lineage: Bacteria > Actinomycetota > Acidimicrobiia > Acidimicrobiales > RAAP-2 > JAJYVT01. Next base: position 3,665 of record JAKBTL010000073.1, read on the forward strand.
CTGGCGGACGTAGACGACCGCCGGACGACGCAGCTGCGAGGTCGTCACCTTGTGCAGCTCACTCATCACCGTTCACCTCCGCTCCGCTCGCCGTCTCGGCCGAAGTACTCGTCGAGGCCTTGGCGATGAGGGCGCCGAGGAGGCTGATCGCCTCGCCGACGTCTGTTTCGGGCAGTTCCGCCAACACCACGGGCATTGGCGTCGGGAGCTGGTCCGCCAGCAGGCTCAGCTGCGCAGGTTGCACGGTCGTCCCCCTTGGTCGGTGGCTTCCGTGCAGCCTGCTCCTGGGCCTTCTCGACGCCGGTGATCCCTGCACGCGCCAGCCTGGAGGCGGCCAGGAGGTCGGCGAGCGTCCCGAGCGTCTCAGTCGGCGCCGGCGAGCTCGCATGGTCGGTGCCGTCGAGGTCCGTCCAGCTCGCCGGGATGAACGACTTGCTGCCGTCTTGGAGCACGAGGAGCAGCTCCTCGTGCCCGTGCCGCTGGAGTCTGCCGAGGACACGCAAGGTCTGACCTTCGAGCGGGTGCAGCCGCCGAGTGATGGTGACCGAGAGTTCTGTCATCGGCCCGTTGCCAGGTTCGCCCGGTGATGCCCCGTTGCGTGCAGTACGGCCCGCGCGACGAGCGTCGCGTTGGTGGCGTCGAGCCCCGACACGGCATCACGAAGGTCGACGGGGATGCCGACGGCGATGCTCGCTGCCAGCTGCAGCAACTGACGCTCGCTCGACGAGCATGGCAGCTGTCCTGCGTCGAGCCCGTCGACCGCCGCCGGCCAGTCCACGAACGCCATCGCCGTGGCGTCCGGCGCGGGGTCGACCATGGTCACGAACCGACGGACGAAGTCCTGGCGCCGCAGCCAGCTGCCATGCTCGATCAGCAGGTCGACAGCTGCTTCAGCGCACAGCGCTCCTCTCGCCTGCGCCCACAGCGCCGCCGCGAGGTCTTCGAGGCGGGTAGTAAGTGATGCAGTCGTTC
>JAKBTL010000119.1 GCA_021844425.1 Actinomycetes bacterium
CCTGCTCGAGGACCACCCGGGTGTTGAACGCCACCTCGAGCTGCCCGGTGACCCCTCGCGTCGGGCGATGGACCGCTCGTGGAGGATGCCGATGGTGGCCACGTCGGCCATCGCCTGGGCGAGGACCTGGTCGGTGTCGGCGAGGTGGTCCTCGGCAGCGGCTTCTCCGCTGCACCAGCAGTCGAGGCACGGGCCGTCTTCGTGCTGGACCTCGAGCCGCTCGTCGAGGTGCGTACGTTCGCTCGAGGAAGCCGGTGCCTGCAGCTGCCCTCGGGCGTCGGCCAACACCAGGCCCGTCCCGGCCATCCCGAGCACCTCGACGCAGCGCTCGGCCGGGTGGTGGAGGAGCTCGAGCGGGTCGTAGCCTTCGACGAGGGGGTCGGCCAGCTCCACGAAGGTACGCGCGATCAGGTGCCCTCGAGCCACGACATCGTCACCTCCTCGTGTTCGAGTCGGCACCGAGTCGGTTCGACCATCCTCGTCATCGTCGAGGCTCGGCTTGGCGGGTGTTCACGGCTGCAGGCTTCCCGGTGGCGTCACAATCCCACCCGGACCGAAGCGGAGCCTCCGCGCAACCACGTCGGCGGCCACCTCACCCACCGGGTGATCGGTGGCATACGCCCGTGCCCGAATCGCGACGACGACCTCGTGCAACGACCCGGGGGGCTCCTGGGCCTGCAGACCAAGCTTGATCTCGCACGCCACCTCGCCCATCGCCAGCGCGTCGGCGAGCACCCCATCGCCGAGGGGCCTGGGCCGGTCGCGAGAGAGGATCAAGGTCCCAGAGCGCGCCGCGCCGATCTGCAAGGGCAGAGCGAAGACCGCTGCCGCCCCTACCACGACCGCCTCGACAGCGAACGCCGGCCAGCGAATCGAGGAGCTCGGATCTGGCTCAGGGACAGCCCTTCGGATGCGATGAGCGTCGATGGGCGGCCCGGCGCCGGCTCGTCACGACCGTTCCACTCCGCGGTCCCGACGGTGTCCCATGCGGAGCCGAGGTGCGCGGTCCGGCACCGATACCTCGAGGGCGCCATCTTCGATCCGCATTTGTCCTTCCTCTGGCGCAGTGGCCGCGAGAGCAGAGGGACGCTACAGCGGGGTCTGGATCGAGCGTCGACGAGCGGGCAGGACACGCCGCACCAGCCTTTGCACGCTCGTTCGGCGAGTTCGCCCCGACGTCTCCCGCACGCGCTTGCATCGCCTCGGGTAGTAACCTCTTTGGCAGTAGTGGAGACTTAGCCCTCTCGGGCCCAGTCTGCGACATCGTTGCTCCAGACCCTGGCGGCGCTGACCTCGAGTGTCATGCTCGAAAAGACGACCAGGAGCAAAGGAGCAACGTTGGAGATCTGCCCCTCGGGCCAGCTCCTCGAGATCGACTGCGCAGACTGGCATGCCACCGGCGTTGGCGGCGGAGCCCACCCCTCCGAGTCTGGTGCCCTACCCGTCGTGGACCCCCGCCGATCCGGCCACCGCGGGGCCGAACGGAGCCTCTCTTGCCACGGGGCCGTCGCTCAGGGCCCGACGATGAGTCGACCGGCTGCCGCGTCGCCTCGGGTATGCGCGGTAGCGCTCTTGTCCAGGGACGCGATGTGACCAGCGCGAACGGCACGACCCCGCCGCGTCCCGGCCCGTCCAACCAGCGCCCTCTGCTGCCCGCTCCGACCCCGGGTGCACCGCGCTGGCGGATGTGGATCCTGCCGATCGGGATCGCGCTGGCCCTCCTCTTGCTCCTCCACCCAGGTTCCAAATCCACGCCGACCCGCACGTTGACCTACACCGGCTTCGTGAACGAGGTGACGGCGAACAAGGTGTCGACGGCGACGATCACCTCGACGGGCTCGGTCACCGGCACGCTCCACGGCGGCGCCCACTACACCTCCCAGATCCCGACCGCCTTGAACGACACCTCTCTGTCGCCCCTGCTTCGTGCGCACAAGGTGCAGGTGACCGGAACCATCCCCTCCACCAGCTCGGTGCTGAGCGTGCTGAGCTTCCTGCTGCCCTTCGTCCTCATCGTCGGGGTGTTCATCTGGATCGGCCGCAAGAGCCGCAAGCAGATGGGCGGAGGGCTCGGCGGCCTCGGCGGGATCATGGGCATCGGCAAGTCCAAGGCCAAGGTCTACGACGAGGAGCGGCCTACCACCCGCTTCTCCGACATCGCCGGCTACGAGGGCTCCAAAGCCGAGGTCATGGAGGTCGTCGACTTCTTGAAGCACCCGGACCGCTACGCGGCGGCTGGTGCGGTGGGCCCGAAAGGCGTGCTCATGGTCGGACCACCCGGGACCGGCAAGACCCACCTGGCGAGAGCCGTCGCCGGTGAGGCCGGTGTCCCGTTCTTCGCCCTGTCGGGGTCGAGCTTCGTCGAGATGTTCGTGGGCGTCGGCGCCTCCAGGGTCCGGGACCTCTTCGCCGACGCCCGCAAGCGGTCACCCTCGATCATCTTCATCGACGAGATCGACGCCATCGGGGGACGGCGCGGCCCAGGCGGCTTCGGCTCCAACGACGAGCGCGAGCAGACGCTCAACCAGCTGCTCTCGGACATGGACGGGTTCGAGCCGGGCGCCGCCGTGGTCGTCATGGCCGCGACCAACAGGGCCGAGATCCTCGACGCCGCGCTGCTGCGACCGGGACGCTTCGACCGGACCGTCGAGATCCCTCTTCCCAACCAAAAAGAGCGTATGGCGATCCTCGCCATTCATTCGAAGACCAAGAAGCTCGGTCCCCTCGTCGATCTCGACGCCGTGTCCCGAGGTACGCCGGGGTTCTCCGGCGCGGACCTCGCCAACCTCGTCAACGAGGCAGCGATCAACGCGGTGCGAGCGCGGCGCGCCGTCATCTCCGCTGCCGACTTCGACGCAGCCCGCGAGCGGCTGCTCATCGGTCGGCGCGACGCGTCGAACGCGCTGCTGCCCGAGGAGAAGCACGCCGTCGCCGTCCACGAGGCCGGGCACGCCCTCGTCGCGATCCTCTCCGAGCACGCCGACCCGGTGGCCAAGGTCACGATCCTCCCCCGCGGTGCCGCGCTCGGGGTCACCGAGCAGCTCCCGATCTCAGAACGTCACCTCTACCCTGAGAGCTACCTCACCGACACCCTGGCGGTACGCCTCGGTGGGCGGTCGGCAGAGATCCTCGTCTTGGGCGAACCCTCGACCGGCGCGTCCAATGACTTGGCCGGCGCGACCGACCTCGCCACGCGCATGGTGCGCGAGTGGGGGTTCTCGGCCGAGGTCGGGCCCATCGGCTACGGGCCAGAAGGCCCGAGCCGCGACAACCCCTTCGCGGGTCGGCCGTATGCCGAGGAGACCCAGCGCGCCATCGACACCGAGGTCGCCCGGCTCCTCCGCGAGGCCGAGGCCCAAGCGTCCGACGTGCTGCAGGCGCACCTCGACACGCTCGGCCGGGTCGTCGAGCTGCTCTTAGAGCGAGAGACGATCGACGGCGCAGACCTGGCAGCGATCACCGGGATGCCGAAACGACGCCCAGGCCAGGAACGAGTCATGGCGCCGCAGGCGGTGGCCATGGTACCGGCCAATCCCGAGCCGAGAGCCGGCGCCTGGCTCCGCCCGTCCGCCGCGGCCACAGAGCCTGGGCGTCCTCCGGTGCGCCCCCGACCATGAGGGCGCCCCGGTGGGTGTCTGAGGGCCCGTCGTCGCTGCCGACCACTGGGCGCCGGGCAGGGTGCACAGCTCCACGACAGGACGAGCTCCTGATGGTGAGCGCACGCCCGCGTCCCGACAGGATGCGATCGGACCTGGCCGCCTCGGCGCGCGACCCACTTACCCCAGGTACGAGTGGATCGCCTTGTCGAACACCACGATCGGCGTCTTGATGGCGGCGATGAACGCGTCGATCGTGCTCATCGCGCTGCCCGACACTTCCGGGGCATCGAGATGAACCCGCTGCTCACCTCGAACACGACCTACTTCCCGTGGCTGCCCATGGGCTACCTGCTCGTGACGGCCGTGCTGGTCGTGAGCTTCGGACGCCTGGGCGACATGTACGACAGGGTGAAGATGTACAACCTCGGCTTTGATCTTCACCGTCTTCTCCATCCTGCTCGGGGTGACGTGGATGACAGGGTTCGACGTCACTCTCTGTGGCTCATCTCGATGCGGGTGCTCCAAGGCGTCGGCGGTGCCTTCTTGATGGCCTTGATGGCGAGCTCGAGCACGATCCTGACCGACGCCTTCCCCGAGGACCAGCGCGGCCTCGCCCTCGGCGTCAACGCGGTCGCCGGCATCGCCGGCTCGTACATGAGACTCATCCTCGGGGGACTGCTCGGCCCTCTCGAGTGGCGGCTGGTCTTCCCGGCGTCGGTCCCCTTCGGGCTGTTCGGCACGTTCTGGGCCCACCGCAAGCTCCACGACACCGGCGTGGGGACCAAGGCGCGCATCGACTGGCGGGGCAACGTCACCTTCGCCATTGGTCTCGGGGTGCTGCTCGTCGGCATCACCTACGGCATCGAGCCGGCGGGTCCTCGGCGATGGGCTGGGCGAGCCCGAAGGTCCTCACCGAGCTGGCCGTCAGGGTGGTAGTGCTCGCGCTCTTCGCCGTCATCGAGACCAAGGTGACCGACCCGATGTTCCGCCCAAGTTGTTCCGGATTCGGGCGTCCAGCGCCGGCAACGTCGCCAGCCTGCTCTCCTCGCTCGGTCGGGACCGGCTGATGTTCATCCTCATCGTCTGGCTGCAGGGGATCTGGCTCCCCGAGCACGGCTACAGCTTCGCAGAGACCCCCTTGTGGGCCGGGATCTACATGCTGCCGCTCACCGTCGGCTTCCTCATCTCCGGGCCGGTCTCGGGCATCCTCTCGGACCGCTACGGCCCCCGGCCGTTCGCGACGGGAGGCGTGGTGGCCGCCGCACTCTCCTTCGGGCTCGTGGCGCTGCTCCCGGTCGACTCCTCCTACATGGGGTTCGCCGCGCTGCTGTGCTTGAACGGCCTCGCCATGGGCCTGTTCGCCACGCCGAACCGGGCCGGGATCATGAGCAGCCTGCCCCCCGACCAGCGCGGCGCCGGAGCGGGGATGGTTTCGACCTTCCAGAACGCGGCAATGGTGCTCTCGATCGGGATCTCCTTCACCCTCGTCGTCATCGGCCTCACCGCAATTCTTTCGCGGTCGATTCTCCTTCGGCTCACCTCCCCCGGGATGCCCCGGGCGGCCGCCGAGCACATGGCGCACCTGCTGCCGGCGAACACGCTGTTCGCGGCGTTCCTGGGCTACAACCCGGTCCGGTCACTGCTCGCTCCGAGCGGCGTCCTCGCCAAGCCGCCACACGCCGACGCTCGCCCTTCGGCCAGGGGCTCGACCACCCCGATCGTGGAGGCTCCTCGGCTGCCACTCTTGGCGTTAGCCGGCTCGGTGGTCGGCGCCGCCCCGCCCGCTGGCAACGGCGCCGCCGCACACAGCGTGGCTCCGACCCCCGAGGAGCTAGTCGGTGAGCTCGCGTCCTGGCGCCAAGGTGCCCTCGCCGAGCGCCGGGATCTGGTCTCCCTCGACCGTGCCAACCCTGGGGCGGCCACCGCGGCGTTGGCCATCCCCCTCGAAGAGGCGCTCAGCCACGACGAGCGCACCAGCTACGGGATCGTCCGCGCCCTGGCAACAATGAACCAGGGCACCCGCCTCTACGGCGTCCAGCGCCTCGACGCCGGCGACGCCGGCGGTGACGGGAAGCTCTTGTGGCAAGCGACCGAGCTCGTCTTGTGGCAAGTGGCCACGACCACCTCGACGCGGCGACCGCGCGCAGGCTTCCGCGCGAAAGCGACCGGGCCCGTGACCGTATGCCCGCCACCTCTACGGCACGGAGATGACCGACCCCTCCCACTTCCACCTCCTCATCGACACCTCGGCCATCGACATCGACGCCTGCGTGACCTACTCGCAACCTGGGCCCGGCGCCCGACGACCTGTCGGCATCTCCCACCCCACGTCGCCGGGCTGGCCGGCGTCTGCACCGACGGACCCCCGACAGAGTTCAATAGCAACTACAGGAAGGAAGCAACATGAACACACAAGGTCCCAGGTCCGACACTCCGGATAGCTCGGTCGAAACCACGCAGTTCACCATTGGAAGCGACGTGTCCTGCAGCGACGGATCCTGCGGGGAACTGCGCCGCGTGGTCGTCGACCCCGTCGCCCGCGCGCTCACCCATCTCGTCGTCGAGGAGAAGCATCGCCAAGGAACGGGCCATCTCGTCCCGATCGACCTCGTGAGCTCTTCTGGAACCGAGATCCGCCTGCGCTGCACCATGGCGCAGTTCGACGCCCTCGAACACGCCGAAGAAACCCAGTTCCTGCCCGGCGCACGTGGCCCGTGGGGCTACAGGCAGGACCAGATGCTCTCCCATCCCTACTACGGACTGGGCATGGGCGGAATTGGCATGGGTGGGATGGGCATGATGGGCGGAATTGGCATGGGCGGGATGGGCATGGGCATGAGTGCTGGTCCCCAGCCGATCACCTCCGACCGTGTCCCAGCCGGTGAGGTCGAGGTCCGCCGCGGCGAGCACGTACACGCGACCGACGGCCCCATCGGACAAGTGCAGGGACTGGTCGTCGACCCCCACGATCATCACGTCACCCATGTCCTGCTCGACGAAGGGCACCTGTGGGGCAAAAAAAGGGTCGCCATCCCGATCGGCGCCGTGACCGGCGTCGACGACGGCGTCCAGCTCAACCTCACCAAGGACGAGGTGCGCGACCTGCCACCGGTCAGCCTCGCCGACGAGGAATGATCTCCATCAGCACCGATACCGCCGTGCGGGTACTCGCCGTCGAGCTCGGCGGGGCCCCGGCCGACGACGGTCAGAAGAGGATCGGCGATGCCGCTCAGCACAGGTACAGAGGGGGCGTTCAACGATGGGCGACCAGCGTGTGGTGCTCGTAAGCGCCAACTGGGAGATGCATCCGAGCCACGTCGAGGCACTGGGATTGGCGGGCCAGCTCGCAGGGCACCTGCGCGCCTCGGCTATTCCGGCGGTACGCGAGGTGAGCATCCACCCTCCGCTCACCTTTCCCACCACGGTGAAGGCCGCCATCAGGGCCGACCGCGTCCCCGTTGCGCTCGGCGCAGACCTGTTATTCCGCTGACGCAGGTGCCCATCCCGGTGAGATGAGCACAAGGATGCTCGCCACGAAGGTTCGGTACATGATCGCCCGGCACTCCGAACGACCTGCGCAATGCAGTGAGTCCGGCAGGCCGAGGAGGTCGTGCGTGACAACGTCGACGCCATCTGCCGGCGCGCGATGCAGCCGATGCTCTGTGCCGGCGAGACCCTCGGCGAGCGTCACCGTGGCGTCGCCGAAAACAAGGTGCGCCGCCTGGTGACCGCGCCGGTCGGCGACCGGCCAGCTGAGTGGGTGGCCGCGGCGGTCATCGCCTACGAGCCGCTCTGGGCCAGCGGCGCCGGCGATGCGACCACACCCGTGGAGGAAGAAGAGGCGTGTGCAGTGATCCGGGAGGAGCTCGCACAGCCGGTTGGAGCGGGTGCCGCCGCCATGGTTCGCATCCAGTAGGGCGGCTCGGTCACCGCCGAGACCTCCGAGGGACCGGTCGGCGCGGGGAACGTGAACGGGTTCCTCGTCGGCGGGGCGAGCCTCGACGCCAAGCAGTTCGCCGCCATAGCGATAGGTTGAGCCCGCCCCCGACGCCGGCACCTCCTCCCTCTCCGGGGCAGCGTCGAGGCTGGCCATCGTGACCAGCACCGCGCCCCGAGATCGCGCCGCCCTCGGCGATGTCGGCTTGCACCACACCGCCACCGGTAGTAGGACGGTGGCCAGTAGTTTCGACTGAGCTTTGTGGCCCAGTCGACGGCATCGTTGCTCCAGACCCTGGCAGCGCTGACCCCGAGCGTCGTGCTCGAAAGACGCCCAGGAGCCAAGGAGCAATGCTGGAGACCTTCCCGCCGGGCCGCCGGATCGAGATCATCGACGACGGCCCGCGTGCCATCGTCGGAGAAGTAGGTGGCGGGATCCGCTGCCACGAGGTCGGGGGCCGATCCGTCTTCGACCCGTACCCGGTCCACACCCTGTGCGACGGCGCCCAGAGCTCCGCTCATCCCCTCGCCCAACCGCCTGACCGACGGACAGTGCCGCTTCAACGACAAGCACCAGCTGCCCACCAACACCGAACTGGTCGGCGGCGCCACCCGCGAATTTCGCGAGCTACGCCTCCTCGGGGCGACGACACTGGACTTCGCCTTCACCGACCTCTCTCGGGACGCACACGGCCGGGACCGGGCCCGCCTCGGGCGGACCGATCGACGAACGGTCGCAGTCTGGGCGGAGGACGGCTACCGGGTCATCGGGCTCTAAGCCGGGCGACCCTGGGCGCATTTGGCATCACCAGGAGACCCACTCAGGTTGATGCGGTGACCGTCGCGACCGGCAGCTCGTACATCACCACTCGAGACTTGACCGGATCCTGCGAGAGCGCGGACTGGACAACCCACATGAGCGGAAAGGAGCGCAGTTACCAATGCGAAAGGAGATCCTAGGTATGGGCAAGGCCCAAGGACATTGCCCGGGCGCAGCATATCTGGTGGTCAGTAGAACGTGCTCGCCTCCCCGGGAAGACACATCGACTGATCAGCTCCACTTGCAATGGTGAGCCAGTGAGCCCCCCAGCAGGCGTTGCTCCACTTCTCGGTTCGGTCGTCAATCTGAACCCCCCCGGTCTCTACATCCACTGGGGGTTCATCCTCCTTTCGCTGGCGAACTTTCTGGTCATCGTCGCCATGTTGATCGTGTTCGTCCTGGCGCTGACCCTGCCGTTCGTCCACAGCCGGCGAGCCCATCGCGGCCGAGCCACCAATCACGCGCACGACGGCGCTCCGGTCGCCGCTCTTGCTACGGCGCCTCCCACTGTCGGGGCGGCATCTGGCCCTGTCGGGCATGGTGTGCTGGACAAAGACGAGCCCGGCCTATGGACGGCGACGATCCGTAATGCCTGGCTTCGCTATCTCCCTCCGGACAAGATGCTGCCGGACAGCCAACCGGCCTACGTGGCGTCGTGGATCTACGTCTTCGGGGTGCTCACGCTCATGTCCCTCACCGTCGTCATCGCCTCGGGAACGGTGCTGGCACTGGAGGGTCCGGTGTGGTGGCACACCAGCTCGGTAGGGCTATTCGTCAACTCGCTGCATCTGTGGAGCGTGGAGTGCTTCTTCGGGTTCATGGCCATCCACCTGTGGGGGAAGTTCTGGATGGCCTCGTGGCGTGGGAAGCGTCAGCTCACCTGGATGACCGGGGCGATCGCCTTCCTCGTCTCGGTCTTCGAGGGCTTCACCGGGTACATTTCGCAGACCAACTTCGATTCCCAGTGGATCGCCTTCGAGGCCAAGGACGCGATGAACGGGGCGGGGATCGGGGCCTTCTTCAACACGATGAACTTCGGCCAGGCATTGATGCTGCACATCGTCGTCATGCCGCTGGTGATCGGCCTCGTCGTGGTCGTACACATCGTGATGGTGCGGTTGCGAGGGGTGGCGCCCCCCATCGAAGCTCTGCCCGAGCATCTCGGCGGACCTGAAGGGACTGTTTCGAGCGTCGCCGTTTCGAGCGTCGCCGTTTCGAGCACAGCAAGATCCTCACCCAGCTCTCCGGACTCGTCGGATGCGGGATTGGCCATGGAAGACGCCACGACCTCGCGGGACCGGTCATGAGCGTACCGAGCGCAAGCCCGGGCCAGCTCGACGGCACGACTCACCCACTGAGCCCCCGCCAGCAGCGTGCGTTACACCGTGAGGCAGAGGCCGCCCCGTGGAAAGGACCCCACCGCCGGTACGACATCTTGAAGGAGGGCACCATCGCTCTGGTCGTGGTGGTGTTCCTCGTGACGGCCCTGTCCATCTTGTTCTCCTCGCCCGACGTGCCGCCGGTCACTCTCCAGGCGTGGTCGTCGGCCCAGCCGATCGGGTTCACCCGGATCGCTCTGTCCGAGCTCGAGGGGACCAGCACGTCCGCCACCTACGGACCGCCCTACAACCACGGGTCGGGCTCGGTGCAGGATATCTTCGGGGTGTCGATCCAGCGGGCCATCGGGGTGACCGACCCGATCGACCCAGCCAAGGACTTCGTGGTCGATCCACTGGACACCGTCTCGGGTCAACCGGCGCTGAAAGCAGCCCTCGTGCGCTACGCCAGCGCGGACCAACAGACCCGTCGATCGTGGGATCACGCCTATGGCCGTGCACTGTCCAAGGCGACGATGGCCGACTCGCAATTGGAGGTGCCACCGGGCAACTACGGGCCGGTCGGGACCATGCTGGCGAGCTTTCTGTCGATGGCCCGATCCGGTGGCCTCGACGCTCAGCTGGTCGCCCACTCGGCCTTCTACGCGACGAACTACACCAACCCTCTCCTCTTCATCGGCGACTCGGCGGTGGCCCAGCCATCGAGCTACTGGAACAAGATCGTCACGGCCCAAAAGATGCAAAGTCATCAGTGGGGCATGATGAACGAGACGGGGTCGTGGCCCGGACAGCCTTGGTTGTGGCTGTACGTCATGTGGTACCAGATCCCCCCCATGTCCACCTCCCACAACGGAGATGTGGAGGTCATTGCCATCATGACCGCCCTCTCCCTCGGGCTGGTCCTCGTTCCTTTCATCCCTGGCATCCGGGACCTCCCTCGATGGATCCCGGTCCATCGTCTGGTGTGGAAGGACTACTACCGCACCCACCACTCGACGCCCCAGGGTCACGCCAGTGGGGGTACGTCCCCTCCGACCGGGAGTGCAACAACAGGGTCGGGAGCTCATTCGGGACCGAAATAGTCGCTGGGTCACCAGGAGCACCGAACAGACGATGCTGGGCGTGGCCTCAACTCTCTTTCACCAGAAGCAGGAGCCTGGCTTGCATCGCATCACCACGGGTAGTAGGCCGGTGGACAGAAGTTCTGGCTGGGTTTTTTGGCCCAGTCGATGACATCGTTGCTCCAGACCCTGGCGGCGCTGACCCCGAGCGTCGTGCTCGAAAGATGCCCAGGAGCAAAGGAGCAACGTTGGACACCTGCCCGTCGGGCCGCCAGATCGAGATCACCTACGACGACCAGCGTGCCATCGTCGTCGAAGTGGACGGCGGGATCCGCTGCCACGCCTTCTCGGGGCCACGACGTTGGACTTCGCCTTCACTGCCCAGGTTGGGACCCGCTCAGAGCGTGTCCACTGCACGGGGGGCGCGTCTCACATGAGCAAGCCCACGCCGAAGCCAGCCGACGTCCTGGTCATCTTCGGGATCACCGGGGACCTCGCCAAGAAGATGACCTTTCGGGCGCTCTACCGCCTCGAAACGGCCGACCGCCTCGACTGCCCGATCCTCGGCGTGGCCAAGGAGCCCTGGTCCGGAGATCACCTGCGCGCCGCGGCACGATCCGCCCTCGAGGCGACCGGCGAGCCGGTCAAAGACGAGATCTTCGATCGACTCGCAGGCCGACTCGGCTACGTTCACGGCGATCTCGCAGACCCCGCCACCTACACGAGGCTCGCCAAGGCCCTCGAGGGCTTCACCCGGCCGCTGTTCTACCTCGAGACCCCGCCGGCGCTGTTCGCACCTGTGGTGGCGTCCCTCGACCAGGCCCATCTCACCGAAGGGGCCACCGTGATGCTCGAGAAGCCCTTCGGCCACGACCTCGCCTCGGCCCGCCAGCTCAACCACGAGCTGCACCAGGTGCTGGGCGAAGACCAGATCCTTCGCATCGACCACTTCTTGGGCAAACAGCCCGTCCTGGACATCTCCTTCCTGCGTTTCGCCAACGCGCTGCTCGAGCCGGTGTGGAACCGCGACCACGTGGCCGCCGTACAGATCACGCTGGCCGAGGACTTCGGGGTGCAAGACCGCGGCGCGTTCTACGATCCGGTCGGGGCGCTTCGCGACGTGGTCCAGAACCACCTCCTCCAGGTCCTCGCCCTCGTCACCATGGAGGCACCGGTCAGCCCTGGGCACCGGGCGCTATGGGACGCGAAGGTCGACGTCTTCCGCGCCATGGCCGACGTCAATCCGGCTCGCTGTGTGCGAGGACAGTACGCCGGCTACTCGAAGGTCCCCGGCGTGAAGAGGGGATCAGTGACCGAAACCTACGTGGCGCTGCGCCTCGAGGTGCAGAACTGGCGCTGGGCGGGCGTACCGTTCTTCATCCGGGCCGGAAAAGCGCTCGCAGCCTGTGCCACCGAGGTGCGAGTGGTCTTCCGCCACCCGCCACGACTTTCCTTCTTGGACGAGCCGCGCCACACCAATGTCAACCAGCTGATCATCCGAGTCGACCCCGACCCGGGCCTGCGCCTGGTGATGCTGTCCAAGGGCCCAGAGGGCAGAGCATCGAGAGACGTGCACATGGACCTCCCCTTCGCCGCCGAGCTCGGCCGCCCTCCCGAACCCTACGAGCGGCTGTTGCACGACGCGCTCATCGGCGACCACTCCCTGTTCACGAGGGAGGACTCGGTGGAAGAGACCTGGCGGGTGCTTCAGCCGCTGGTGGAACATCCACCCGCACCCCTGACCTACCCGCAGGGGTCGTGGGGCCCTCACGAGGCCCACGAGCTCCTGAGAGGCCATCCGCCGTGGCAGCTGCCATGGCTCCCCGATGCGAAGAACCCGGAGGACTGACGCCGGTACGCACGGCCGTCACGGATCGGTCGGGGCCGACAGCTGAGCGGACCGACCGGCGCGACAACCGACCAACAGCACGACCTACAGCACGACCGACCAAGGAGAACAGATATGCCAACGGATGACCCGATGCAGCTCGGCGTGGTCGGCCTCGGCCGGATGGGGGCGAACATCGTTCGACGCCTGATGCGCGACGGCCACAGTTGCGTGGTCTTCGACGTGAACGCCGACGCCATCAAGGATCTCAAGAAAGAAGGAGCGACCGGTGCGACCTCGGTGGCCGACTTCGTCGAGAAGCTGTCGGCGCCTCGGGCGGCCTGGGTCATGGTGCCCTCCGGAGCGATCACCGGCAAGACCATCGAGGACCTGTCCTCCCACATGGAAGAAGGAGACATGATCATCGACGGGGGGAACTCCTACTACCGAGACGACATCGCCCGCGCCGCATCGCTTTCTAGACAGGGCATCCACTTGGTCGACTGCGGGACGAGCGGCGGGGTGTGGGGAATCGACCGAGGCTACTGTCTCATGATCGGCGGCGAACACGACGTCGTCGAGCACCTCGGACCGATCTTCTCCACCATCGCCCCCGGCATCGACTCGGCGTCTCGGACCCCGGGCCGCACCGGCGAGCCCGACTCGGCCGAGCACGGCTACTTGCATTGCGGACCGAACGGGGCTGGGCACTTCGTGAAGATGATCCACAACGGCATCGAGTACGGGATGATGGCGGCCTTTGCCGAGGGCCTCAACGTCTTGCACAACGCGAACACCGGCAAGAAGAACGTCGCGTCCGACGCCGAGACGGCCCCGATGGAATCCCCCGAGTTCTACCAATACGACATCGACACCACCGCGGTCACCGAGGTGTGGCGGCGCGGCAGCGTCATCGAGTCGTGGCTGTTGGACCTGATTGCCACCGCCCTTTACGACTCCCCTGATCTCGCGGAGTACGCCGGGCTGGTGTCGGACTCCGGCGAAGGCCGGTGGACCTCGATCGCCGCGATCGACGAAGGGGTCCCCGCCCCGGTGCTCACCACCGCCCTGTACTCGCGATTCGCCTCCCGGGGCCTCGACGACTTCGCCGACAAAGTGCTCTCAGCCATGCGCAAGGGCTTCGGCGGCCACGACGAGAAGAAGGCCTGAGATGGCCCCAACGACGAAGACCACGAAGCCGACGGAGCTGACGGAGACGGCCATGCCGGTCGTCGTGCTGTTCGACGTCGACGAGACCCTGGTGCACACCGGCGGGTCGGGGGCGAGGAGCTGGAAGGTCGCGTTCGATACGCTCTACGGGATCCCCGCCGACATCGGCGAGCACAGCTCGGCGGGTGAGACCGACCCACAGGTGGCCCGCGCCACCTTCAACGCCGTGCTTGGCCGCGACCCGAGCGACGACGAGCTCAACCGGCTCTACGCCCAATACCTCTTGCACCTGGCCACCGACATCGGGGCCTCAGAGGGCTACCGGGTGCTCCCCGGAGCGGAGGAGATCCTGCTCCGACTGGGATTAGCCGGCGTCATGCTCGGGCTCGTCTCTGGTGCCATGGAGGGCGCGGCGCGCACCAAGCTCGTCCCCGCCAACCTGAACCGGTTCTTCGTCTTCGGCGCCTACGGGTCGGACTCCCCCGACCGGGCCGAGCTCACCGGGCTCGCCATCCAAAAGGCCACTCGACTGCACGACGGGCTCAGCGCGTCCGAGGTGTTCGTGGTAGGTGACACCCCCCACGACATGGAAGCGACCAACGCGTCGGGCGCGGTGTCGGTCGGGGTGGCGAGCGGCCACTACTCGGTCGCTGAGCTCGAGACGGCCGGAGGCGCTCACGTGCTCCGCTCCCTCGAAGACGGATTCCCGGGGCTGTGACGACCGGGTGGGTAGTGCCTGGGCACGGGTCACCCCGGCAGGTGATGAGCCCCCCCCTGTGGCAGGCGGGAACAGGCCGTGCTCCACCACCCCTGGTATCGCCGCCAGCCGCTGCGCCAGCTCGCCGGGGTCGCCGATCGGCCCGAAGTGGCCCGAAGTGGCCCGCGAGCACCCCGTTGTCGGGGCTCGCCGGCTTGTCGGTCACGCGGGCGCCACCGAGGGATCCAAGCGTGGCGTCTAGGCCGAATGCCAACAGGTGCGCATTGGGAGATCCCGTCCCGTTGTCGCTCTCGACATAGGAGATCCGCCACTGCCGCCCGCTCGCCTGCGAGCATTGCCGTATGTCGGCGGTAAGCATGAAAGTGGGGCGCAACGAGCCGTGCCCCTGCGGGATCGGCAGGAAGGCCAAGCACTGTTGCGCAGGTCACGGCTCCGGTCGCTGATGGGCATGACGCTGAGCTCCTTGCCTCGCTTGGCGCGCGGGGATCACGTGAACTCGAGCAGCTCTGCGAGGATTGCCAGCTGGAGGTCTGGCTCGAGGTGCTCGACCTTCCTGATGTCGAGCAGTCCTGCCGACTGGTCGCGCTTGCCCGCCACCCCCACAGCGTGCTGGCGCTTCGCGACGCTTGGCAGCGGAGACCCCGACGGCGCCGCGGACCACTTGCCCGCCGTGCTCGACGCAGTGGACCACCTGGCATCGAGGGCCTCGATCGCAGGGCCGTGCTCGAGCTCGAGGCGTCCGGCGGGCCGCGCCCGGCCGTGGCCGAGGCGGCGATCGCCCCTCTGAGCGCCGACAAACCGAGCGTGTTGTTGATGGCCGCGCTGCTCGCGGGTCTCTCGGCCGAGGTCGGTGTGCGCCCCACGCGCTTGGCGGGCCTGGCCCAGGCGGCGGGTCCGAGCCGGTCCCGGAGCGCGCAGCCCCAGGCGACGAGGCGTGGGCGCAGGTCGGCAACGAGGGACACGCAGTAGACGCCTTCGACGTGACCTCGAACCGGTCGACGGACCAGGGATCAGCCAGGCGCGGTGAGGATGCTCCGGTAGCTGCGGTGCAGCGGATAGGGACAAACGTCCTTCACCGGCAGCGCTTTGGTGTGGTAGCGATCGAGCTTGCCCCGACCGACCGTCTGTACGACGCAGAACCAGTTGACAGCCTGGAGGGGATGTTAGCGGGAGGCGCTTGTTGTGGGCCAACTGGAGGTAAGAGACGACCGAGCCGTCCTTGTTCGTCCGGCGAGCCCCCTGCAGGTACGCGCCTACAGACCTTGGCCATCATCCCACGTGGAATGGTGAATCGACGCAGTGCCGTGTACCTACGTGCTCCAGCGTTCCTAGGAGCCCTTTCGCGGGTCGATCAGGGCATTTTCCGCGCTGCTCCCCCCGACATGCCTACCAGCTCAGTAAGTCCGGTCAGCGCGATCGGTAGGTCGAGCGTCGATGCTGGACGCAATGGACGACGACGACCTGCACGGTGTCGTCGATGCTGTAGATGATCCGGTAGTCGCCGCGGCGAGCCGAGAAGAGCCCGGCGAGCTCTCCCACGAGCGGCTTGCCCAGCCGCTGAGGGTTGTCTGCGAGGGGGCCGTGGAGCACCACCGAGGCGGCGTCTCGGACTTTGGCGGGAAGCTGGTTCAGGTGGCGGAGCCCTTCGGGGGTGATCCGGGCCTCGTACACCCGGTCAAGCTCCCAGCAAGGGCAGCGACTCTCCTCGCTCCTGTTCCGCTCTCGACCTTGCCAGTGAGGCCACGAGCTCTGGGTCTCTGAGGACGTCGAGCGTCTCCTCGAGCGAGTCAAGGTCTTCGGGGCTCATGAGCACGAAGGACGGCCGGCCGTTGCGCGTCACCAGGATCCGCTCATGCTCTCGCTCCACCCGCTCGGCCAGGCTCGGAGAGGTGTGCCTTCACGTCGGAGAACGCCCGTACCTCGTTCGTGAGTCAACGTTCTGACCTGTCCTGTCTGACCTCGCAAGTCGCTTGAAGGGCGAGCTACGCGATGTCCTCTTGACCGTGTTGGGTCCAAGTGCTCGATGTGTCAGTAGAGCTGCGGTTTCTCAGGGAAAGACGCCACGGTCCCACCGCGGGCAGGCCATTCGACGACCGCCCAATCCTCGAGTCGTACCGATGGTCGTCGTCCGGCCGTTGACATCGCCGAAGGTCCAGGTCAAGACGGTTGAACGAATATGTGAAGCTTACAAGCTCATCCGCTCAGGGTCCTGGCAGGAAATGTGGGGCAGGTCTACGGTCGCGGCTGCTGGCTGCCTGAAACGAGCAGTGCCGCTACGGCCTGGGCGCTCCACCGGGTTCCCCCCTGCCGCGGGATGCCCTCTCTGTTCAGAACGGCGGCGATGGTGTGGTTCGACGCGCCCCCATGACGGAGTTGGAGAACGCGCAGATAGGTCAGATCCTCGGGCGGAGCGGGTTCTTCCGCTGCGACAGGTCTCGTGATGCCGGGTGGCTGCGCGGCAGCTGCGGTAAGCCAGCCTGTCAGCTCATCCGGCGGCTTCGGTCGCGACCACAGGTAGCCCTGTCCGTGCTCGCAGCCGAGCAAGGCGAGCCATTCCGACTGCTCTTGGGTCTCGACCCCTTCGGCCGTCACACGCAGGTCAAGGCTGTGGGCCAGGGAGATGATGCCGGCGAGCAACGGCTGGGCCCTGGGATCGGTGCCGAGACGGGCTACGAAGCTGCGGTCGATCTTCAGGCGGGTGACCGGAAATGAGGTGAGATACGACATCGAGGAGTATCCGGTACCGAAGTCGTCGATCGAGATCTGCAGGCCGAGCCCCCGCAGCTCGGATAACGCTGGTCCGACGGACGCGGCATAGGCGAAGGTTGACTCGGTGATCTCGAGGATGAGTCGTGACGGATCTGCACCCGTCGAGGACAAGATCTCGCCGATCGCGGAGACGACGGCTGGATTGCGCAGCTGGACGCTCGACACGTTGAAAGCCATCTCCAGGTCCACCGCTTCGTGCTCGTACTGCCACGTGACTAGCTGCTCGCACGCCTGGCGTGCCATAGCCAAACCGAGCTCCACGATGACACCGGTCTCCTCGGCCAGCGGGATGAACGTATCGGGCGCGACCCAACCCCGTTGAGGGTGCCGCCAGCGGGCGAGGGCCTCGAAGCCGGCCAGGTGTCCGGTCCTCAGATCGAGGACCGGCTGATAATGCGCGACAACCGCCGCGTTGTCGACCGCGTGACGTAAATCGTTACGTAACGTGATCCGGTCGCGGACCTGACTCGCGATCGTCTCGTCGAAGAGGTGTACCTTCGCACCGCCCGCCCGCTTGGCTTCTTGCATCGCAAAGCCTGCATCCTGCACCCAAAGCATGGTGTTTCGTGCCGGCGTCAACGCCACACCGACGCTGGCGGTAACCACCAAGGTGTCATCTCTGTATTTGACCGGTTCGGCGACGACCTGACACAGCCGGCCGGCATACTCGACCAACTCGTCGCGATCCGAGACAGGATGGCGAACCACGACAAACTCGTCGCCGCCGTGGCGGGCGAGAAGATCGCCGGAACGGATCGCTCGGCGTAACCGGTCCGCCACGACGCGGAGGACTTCGTCGCCGGCGTCGTGACCCAACGAGTCATTGACTAGGCCAAACTCGTCCAGGTCCACGAACAGCACTCCGCCCAGGGAACCTTCGAGAGCGCAAAGATTGAGGATCTGAGCCATCTGGTCCACCAGAGAGGCCCAGGTCGGCAGTCCGGTCAGCTCGTCGACTCCCGAGGCCCCAGACGCCTGAGAGGGTAGGTCCGAGACGGCATGCAGAATGGCCGAGACACCGACCGACCGGCCTTCGCTGTCGTGCACGGGCGTCGTGGTCAGCTCTGCTCGCACCGGCGTGCCGTTCCTGTGCAAGCAGGTGACGAGCGAGGCATCGATCACCGCCCCGGACTGCACCTCCTCCAACCTCGAGGCTTGTTCGTCTTCGAGCCCGGCTGAGGCGAAGAGACTGGCTGCTGGGGTGCCTATCACCTCATCAGCGGTGTAGCCGAGCAACTCCTCAGCGGCCGGGTTCCAGCTCGTGATCTGCCCCTCGCGCACGCCGAAGATCGCGTCCGTGGAATGGGTAACGACCGCGTCAAGGAGCCGCTCGGTTTCGCGCAGGCGGACTCGGTCGGTGATGTCCATGGAGATCCCGCCCACCGCATAGGTCGCACCGTCGCCGTCGACCAGCGGGAAGCGCGCAGTGAGGAGCACGCGTCGTTGACCGGCCAGGCTCACGACCTCCTCCGCCTGATATCCGCCCCCCCGTAGCGCTGCCCGGTCGGCGGCGGCATCGAGCTCAGCGTCGCGACGCGGCAGGATCTCCGACGCTATCGATCCGATCGCCTGTTCCTGGCTGAGGCCGGTTGCCTGGAGCCATGCCTTGTTGACTTTCAGGAAGCGCCCATCGAGGTCCTTCACGTAGACGAGTACGGGCGCCCAGTCGAGCAACTCGCGCAAGAGTGCTTCGCTTCGGCCCAAGGCCATCTCGGCCAGCCGGCGCCGGGTTATATCGCGCACGTTGACCACGATCGCTCTAACCGTCGGGTCCCCTAGCTTGCTCACGGTGGTGATCTCCAAGAACCGGAGGTCGGGATCCTCGACAACGATGCGGATGACGACGGGTTGCTCGGGACGCGTTCGCACCGCGGCCAGGGCACCAGACACCCGTTCGCGCTCGTCGCGGGGAAAGGCCTCCAACAGCAGCTTCCCCT
Source organism: Actinomycetes bacterium (assembly GCA_021844425.1). Lineage (GTDB taxonomy): Bacteria > Actinomycetota > Acidimicrobiia > Acidimicrobiales > RAAP-2 > JAJYVT01. Next base: position 19,176 of record JAKBTL010000119.1, read on the forward strand.
CCAGCGCGGCCGGATGAGAACCCAGCACCTCCTCGCAGGAGTCGCTGGCGAAGAGCACCAAGCCGGATGGCTCAACTAGCGCGATGGCGTCCGTGCCCCGCGACACAACGGTCCGAAAACGGGCCTCGTGGAACTCGACCAGGCGGCGCCGCGCCCGCTCGGCCCGCACCCCGAAAAGCCACAGCAATCCGAGGATCGCAGCCACCAGGCCCACCGTGCCGACATGCACCGCCAGCGCCAAACGGTCGGCGTGGCGCAGTCCACGGTCCGCCCGAGCCGACTGGGATGCAGCGAAGCGGCTCACTACCCCTATCAGTTGGTCCGCAGCCGGGTTTTCCGCGGTTTGCTCGATGCGCAACGCACCGGCGGTATCGCCAACTTGCAGGGAGGCCTCCACCGAGCGAACCGCGCTCGAATAGCGCTCTAAGACCGGTCCGATGCTCGGGTCGCCCATCGCCGTCACAGCTCGCTCGACCCCAGGCAGCAACGCCAAGACCGCTGGTGCAGCCGTCGGCTCGCGGTGTCGGAACTGCGCGTTCTCGGCGGACTCCACCCCGGTCACCGCGCGGGCAGCCTGCGTCGCCAGCAGCACCCGGTCGGACTCCCGTTCCGCCCGAGCCCTTATCGAAGAGGTAGCAACCCAAGATCCGACCAGGAGCCCAGCCACGACCACAATCCCGCCCGACGCCAACCAGAGCCCAGTCCACGGCCGGCTCGGTCTCCCAACCTTGCGGCTCCAGGATCCACTCAGGTAGTGCCACCAACGCGGCGACGGTGGCGGCGTCACCGGCGCCCCCCGCTCCCTCGCCAGCGGGGGCTCAGCCCGCTTGGTCACACCTGCCCCTCGCCCGGCTCGGCACTCCGGACCGTGCGTGAGATGCCGGCATCGGCGACGGCTCGGAGTCCATCGCCAGAGCGTAGGCAATCGACGTCCCGAACACCGTGACGATATCGTGCGCCTCCACCCTGCCCCTCCCCAGCGCCGTCGCGTCGGGCAACTGCGCCCTACGATCCGAAATCATGCCCGGCGTCGCAGCGCCCGAACCCATCGACGCACTCCAACCGCTCGCCGGACCCCCGCCCGACGTTCTCGACCGGCGTCGCAGTTGCCAGACTCTGTTGGCTCAGAGGTCGCCCCCGACGCCGAGCCTTTCTCAGAAGACGACCGGCTCGAGTCGATGAGCCCGCCGCTTTGGGTCTGGCTCGCCACGCTCGCAGGACTCGGGGGGCTCCTCACCGGGGAGATCGTCTTTCACCGACGCCACGGCCTCTCGGGGCTGCGCCCAGCGCTCGCAGAGAGCGCCGCGTGGATCCTCATCTCGATCGCGTTCGGCCTCGGGCTCGCCTGGACCTCGGGGTGGGCGACCGGCGGGCAGTACTTCACCGGCTACCTCCTCGAGAAATCGCTCAGCGTCGACAACGTGATCGCCTTCGCCCTCGTGCTGCGCAGCTTCAACGTCCCCCCCACCGACCAGCGACGGGTGCTCTCCTTCGGGGTGCTCGGCGCCCTCGGCATGCGAGGCGCCTTCATCGCGGCGGGCGCGGCGTTCGTCGAGCACGTCAGCTGGGCGTTCTACCCCTTCGGGGCGATCGTGCTGCTCGCCGGGCTGCGCCTCGGCCGCGGCGGCAGCGAGCTCGACATCGAGCACGGACGGCTCGTCACCACGATCCGACGACTCATCCCCGTCGATCCCACCGCCGACAACGGGCGCTTCGTCACCAACCACGGCGGCCGGTGGGCGGCAACCCCGCTCCTGCTCGCGCTCATCGCCGTCGAAGCCACCGACCTCGTCTTCGCCGCCGACTCGATCCCGGCCATCTTCGGGGTCACGACCAACGTCTTCGTCGTCTTCACCTCCAACGCCTTCGCCGTCCTCGGCTTGCGCTCGCTGTACTTCGTGCTCGCGGACGCCATCGACCGCTTCTCCTACCTCACCAAGAGCCTCGCCGTCCTGCTCGTGCTCATCGGGCTCAAGATGCTGCTCAAACCCCTCGTCGAGGTCCCCACCACCATCACCTTGGCCGTTGTCGCCGCTGTCGTCGGCCTCAGCGTGGCGGCCAGCTGGCACTCCAAGCACCATCCAGACAACCCGCAATCCGCGACAGAGCGATGAGCCACCTCAGCGTGCTGCAGCTCGACTCGCCCGTCTCCTACCTCCTTGCGCTCGTCCTGCCCGCTCTCGATGCCCTCGTCCCGCTCGTGCCGAGCGAGAGCGTCATCGTCGCCCTCGGCGTCGCCACCGCCGGCAGCGCCGACCCCCGCATCGCCGCCCTCGTCGCGCTCGCCGCCGCCGGCGCCTTCCTCGGCGACAACCTCTCCTACCTCCTCGGTCGGCGCTTCGGTCCGGCCGTCGAACGGCGCTTCTTCACCAGCGACAAAGGACGACACCGCCGCGAGTCGGCCCAGCACGCCCTCGAGCACTATGGGGTCCGGCTGATCCTCGTCTGCCGGTTCGTCCCCGGCGGACGGACCGCCGTCACCCTCGTGTGCGGCCTCATCGCCTACCCGCGGCGCACCTTCCTCGGCGCCACCGCCGTCGCCGCCATCCTCTGGGCAAGCTACGCCTTCTACATCGGCCGCCTCGGCGGCAAAGTGTTCGAGCACCGACCCTGGGCCGGGTTCCTCGTCGCCTTCGGCGCCGCCCTCGCCATAAGCGGCCTCATCGAGATCGCCCGCCGAGCCCGAGCGTGGCGGCACGCCCGAAACCAACGCCGGGGCACATGACCGTCTCGATCGTCGCCGCCCTCGCCGCCGCCGCCAGCTTCGCCTGGGCCGCCGTCTACCAACAAGAAGCCGCCCAGCGCGCGCCAGCGGCCGACTCGCTCAAGCTCCGCCTGCTCCTCGGCCTAATGCGCCGCCCCAAATGGATCGCCGGGATCGCCCTGCTCATCTGCGGCTACGCACTCCAAGGCGTCGCCCTCGCCTTCGGACCAGTTGCCCTCGTCCAGCCCGTCGTCATCACCGAGCTCGCCATCGCCGTACCCATCGCCATGTGGCGCCGCCACCGCCGAGCCGCAGCGCGCGACTGGGCCGGCATCATCGCCGTCCTCGGTGGCGTCGCCGGCTTCCTCACCCTCGCCTCACCCGTCGAAGGCACCGGCAACCCGGCCCCACTCACCTGGGTCGCCACCCTCACGCCGGTCGCCGCCGTCACTGCGCTCCTCGTCGTCGTCGCCACCCGGGCCAGCGGCCGGAACCGTGCCATGCTCCTCGGCGCCGCCGCAGGTGCCGCCTTCGGCCTCCTCGCCGTCCTCACCAAAGCCACCGTCTCCGAGCTCGCCCGCTCCCTCACCGGTGTGCTCACCAGCCCGCAGCCCTACCTGCTCATCCTCGCCGGCATCGCCGCGCTCGTCATCTCCCAAAGCGCCTACCAAGCCGGACCGCTCGCCTACTCGATGCCCTTCATCGCCGTGCTCGAACCCCTCCTCGCCATCCTCATAGGCGACACCGCCCTCAACGAACAAGTCCGCCTCACCGGTGCCTACCTCGCCGGAGAAGCCCTCACGGCTGCCCTCGCCGGCATCGGCATCGTCCTGCTCGCCACTTCACCAACCGTACTCAGTATCTATGACGCGACCCTCTGACCCTTGGGGTGCCGAAACCTGATGATCCCTTCGAGCAGGGGCCCTGTATGTCAGGGGGCGCAGAGCATCGCCAGGGCGCCGCCGACGAGTGACGAAGCCGTGGCCGAGCACGAGGCGAAGTCCTCGATGCCCGCGGTGTCGCCGTCCGCTACGGCCAGCTCTGCGGCCCCGGGGACCTACTGCCACGGCCTTCCCGCTCCGCCTCGAATCCGCGTCGACACTGCCACCCGGCGCACCATGTCGCTCCTCGACGCGCCGAGTTGGGATCGCGGTGCTCACCGGCGAAGACGACGGGATGAGCAGCATCGCAGCATGAATCCAGCCGACCTCATGGCCCGCCACGCCACACAACTGCCCCTCACGAGCCCGAGATCGCGCCGTGAGCTGGCGGCCTCTCGCCCATGCCACCGAGTAGGGCGTTGCCCTACGCCGCGGCAGGACTGCGTAGGCCAACGCGCGCCAAGCTGTGCGCCTTCGATGTCGCGGATCGCTGAAATTGTAGGTCGACGATCACCGAAGATGTAGGTGCGTCCGAGTGCCATGGATGGCTGGACCGATAGTAGATCAGCTCGTGGCGATCACCTCCTCGCCGACGAGCTCTGCCACGGTGATGAGGTCCTCGCAGCACGGGCACCGACCGCCGATGCCGACCTTTCGCATGAAGGTCGTGCAGTCCTCGCAGCGCTGTTCTCCGAGGGCCCGGATCCCGCAGGTGTCGCACTGATAGACGGTGATCGGCTTGCGGTGCGCGACTCTTGGCACGACGAGCGATGACGGGCGCGTGGCGTCGAGGGCGTAGGTGTCGGTGCAGCAGGCCGAGCAGCACCACGGCTCGTAGGCGATCCTCGTCGTCGGCGCCGTCGACGCACACATTGCGCAGGCAGGGACATTGGTCATGGGTTCCTCACCGCCCGCCGGGTCGCCTCCGCCCGTGCCCGGTGAGAGCGCATCCGGTAGGAGTCGCCCTCGATGTTGACGACGACGCTGCGATGCAGCAGGCGATCTAGCAGAGCACCTGCGACCATCTGGTCGTCGCCGAGGACCCGGCCCCAACTGGCGATTCCCAAATTGGTCGTGAGGCAGACACTGCCCTTCAGGTATCGCTGGGAGACAACCTGGAAGAGGGCTGCTGCGGCCTCTTGCGGAAGCGGCAGGTAGCCGACCTCGTCAACGATGAGGAGCCTCGGGTTGGCATAGAACCGCATGGTCGTCGCCCAGCGCCCCTCGAGCGCGGCTCGGTGACAGCGGGCGGCCAGATCGGCCGCGGTCGTGTAGTGGACCCGCATCCCCGCGGTGACGGCCGCGTGGCCGAGTGCGACCGCGAGCATCGTCTTTCCGACCCCGGGCGGTCCGATGAACAACACGTTGGTCGCATCCTCCAAGAAGCGCAGCGTGCCGAGCTCTCTCACGAGCTTCTCGTCGACCGACGGCTGGGCCGTGAAGTCGAAGTCGGCGAGGGTGAACGGCGAGGGAAGCGAGGCGAAGCGCTCGAGGGTCACCCGCCTGCGCTCTTCGACCGCGTCCACCTCGACCGAGAGCAGCTTCTCCAAGAACGCCTGGGTGGAGCACTTGGTCCTGATCGCCTCGTCGAGAAGACCCGGCAGCGCCTCGGCGGCCGCCCCCATGCGCAGATACGCGAGGTGCGCGCGCAGCTTCTGGTAGTCGGAGCGCTCGGTCATGCCGACACCTCCTTCGACCCAGCGAGGCGGACGATCTCGGCCATGGCCTCGAGGTCGACGCTCGGCTCCTTGCCCGTTTGGCCCATGAGCTTGGCCCGCTCGGCGAGGGCGGCCGCCCCCGGGGGGCGGTTCTCCTTTCGGTCACAGGGCCGTGCCGAGGTGAACTGGGAGAGCACCGCCTTTTCGAGGGCTTCTCGATGGGCGGGAGTGCGCACCATCGCACCCGCGCCTCTCGGCGCGAGCTGGTGGGTGACGAGGAGGACGCCTGAAGCCGAGACGACGTCGAGGGTCGTCGTCCCGAGGCGCTGGCGAAGCGTCATCGTCACGCCCGAGAGTCCCGGTGGCACCGAATAGCGGTTCCCCCTGAACGCGACGCTCGCCTGGTGGTCGACCGGCGCCTCGACGCAGACCGTGGCCGGGTAGGGCCCGGCCGGCAGCGAGAGCAGCGGCTCAGCCTCGGCCAGCTCGCCGACGCTCGGCCATCTCGGCCGGCTGCCGTCGGTGGGCGGCTCTGTGACGCCCCTCGGGCTCCTCAGCCGGGCGTCGCCGGTCGTCGACCAGAACCGGTCCAAGGACACCTGGGCCGCCTCCTCGGTCTCCGCCTGAAGCGTCCGCCACCACCGCCCGGTCGCAAAGCGCACCCCCGCCTCGACTGAGCCCTTGCGGTTTCCCCGCCGGGGCGGGCACGGGACCACGATCGCGCCATAGAACTTGGCGACCGGGGCGAAGCTCGCCTGGACGTCGGCGGTGCCCGGCACGATCACCGTCGCCATGCGGTCGACACGCCAGTGCCGTGGCGTGCCCCCGAGACGGCGCAGCACGCCGTCCATCGCCTCGACGAGGTGGGCCTGGTCCATGGAAGAGGCGATCACCCCCCGGGAGCGCCCCGAGTGCGGCAGCGTGCCGAGCAGCACGTAGCCGACGCCTCCCCACGGCGCCCGGCGCCGCTCGAACCAGTCCCACTGGACTTCTTCGCCCGCGGGATGGGCGATGTCGATCGTGTCACGGCCGGTCACGCCCGAACAGGCCTCGCAGCGCGGCCGGAGCCCGGCCACCCGCACCTGGCGCACGAAGCTCGGGTAGCTCAGCGCGTAGCCGAGCTCTTTCACCTCGTCGAAGAGCGCAGACGCCCACACGTGCGCGTCGTCGGCGAAGCGGGCCGCCAGGTATGGGACGAACGGCTCGAGCGGATCGGGCTCGGTGCGCCGGCGGGCGCGGGGTTGGCGTCCCTCCAGGTACGCCTTGACCGTGCGCCAGTCGCAGTCGATGTGACGACCGATCGCGGCGTACGACCAGCCCCTCTTCTTCAGTGCATGTACTTCCACGTCTTCTCCCTGAGTAAGCATGAGCCCGGGGCTCCTCTCTCGGCTGAACGGCTTCGACACCGCCAGCTGAGTAGGAGTCCCTGCTCGATTGGTGGACCCTCTGGCTGAGGCACCCACGACACTCAGGGACCGACACTTTCAGTGATCGACTTCCTACATCGCTACGTGATCCTCAACATCGAGGCCGCCCGCCGCGAAAGCCCAGCGTGCAGGCAGTATGGCGGCACGATCCCTTGCGTAGGGCTGTGTGGGGCAGGGTGATCAACGGTCGATAATCGCGTCGATACACCCTGTGGACAACCCCGTGGGAATGCTACGACACAGCGCGGACGCCCACGACGGTCAGCCCGAAAGGCGCGAAGACCAGAAATACGCGGTGGAGGTGACTCTCATGATGGTGGGTGTGGAGAAGGGTGTTGGTAGTAGCCGGGGAGGGGGGTCCGGGGGGAGGGGGTGGACGACGGTGCATCCTGTGGAAATCCCCAAGCCGTCCCCTGGCTCCTCACAAC
>JAKBTL010000037.1 GCA_021844425.1 Actinomycetes bacterium
CGCGCCCGCTCCCGGCGCGCTCAACTCGACGCCGCCACCGCTGACACAGCCTCTCAGCACCCCGCGGCGTGGGCCTCAGGTCATGCCGCTCCCGCGCCGAGCGACCGAGTGCGGTCGCTCAAAAGTGCGAAAGTCGACTCGAAGAAGTGATCCCAATTCCCGACGTTCGCCACGGCAAACGGTGCGTTGACGATGCGCGCGGCCATTCCGGACCAGAGCACCATCTTGCGTGCGTGGACTCGATGGCGAGGATCGCGTAGCAGCGAGATCACGCAGTAGAAGAGCAGGATGATGGGGAAGAACTTCACCCACACTCCGAGCGACAGCAAGACGCCCGCCCATGCGTACCGGCGCGCTCGGAACTGCGTCCAGCTGGCGACCATGAAGAAGATCGCCAAGAGGTCCCAGTTCAACAGCCCGTAGACGAGCAGCAGTGGGCAGAGGGCGAAGGACCAGGCGAAGCACCAGTCGATCCGGTGCAGGAAGTACAAGGTGCCGAGCGCGCAGGCCAACAGTCCGAGGCCGCTGGCCAAGAAGTAGCCCTGGACACCTGGCGCCCAGGCCGCCAGCCACATGAAGATCCCCGTGAGGACCGGGTACTCGACCCGGGTGTGGACGTACGGCAGGGCGTGATTCCCCAGGTGGAACGCGTAGTAGAGCGAGATGACGTCGGAGTACGCCAAGTGGCCGTACGACCAGGGTCCGTACTCCGCGAAGGGATGTGCCGCCGAGTCGACAGATCCGGCCGGCCGGAGGTGGAAGTAGGCCCACAAGAACCAGCCCGTGGCGGCGGCGGCGGGGATCCACAGACCTTTCGGAATCCATCCAGTGGACAACTCGCCGTCGTTGTCGGCGTCCAGGGCGCGCGGCGCCAGGACAGTCATCTTTGGGTCGCTTCTCCTTTTGGGGGTTGGCTGCGGGGATGGGTGGGTCAGGACCCTGACGGCACGCGGACCGTGACTGTGGCGTTCCCGCCGCGTGGCTGCACGCTGGTTGCAGGCAACGTCTTGCACGCAGATACTGCGCCAGTCGATGGTGTTGACTGGCAGAGAATGACGGCGGGTTTCTTGGCTCGCCACGGCACGGTGCGGGCGGGCAGGACGATGATTTGCCCTGCAACGGGTGGACCGGGCGTCGTCTGCGCCGGCCCGAAAGTGCCTGCCAGTGCCAGCCCGACGAGCACGGAGGCTGCCGCGAACACAGGCCCGAGCGCCTTGTAGACCGATCGCCGCTTCGCTCGGAGGCGCCTCATTGCTAGGCCGCTTCGGATGATGTCGATCCGATCAGACGGTCGGAGGTCTCCCTCGTCCCGCAGATCGTCGACGAGAACGCCGAATTCGCGTTCGTACCGGTCACGCCAATCACGAGGAAATGCGCGCATCCAGCGCCTCGGCTCCTTGTCCTCGGTCATGCCAGCTCTCCTCGAAGCAGCGGCCGAGACGCGCTACTTGGCCGGGCCATCACGCCCAGCCGAGACACTCCTACGTCGACGACCCGCCGGAGGTTGACGATGGAGGCTTCCAAGACGGCTGCGCCCTTCGGCGTGATCTCGTACGGACGCCTGCGTTCGTCCGCCGGCAGGGCCGCAATGAGACCTCGGTCCTCAAGGCGGCTGATCGCGCCGTACAGCGTCCCGGGTCCGAGCCGGACCTCGGCGAACCCAGCAATGTCCTTCATAAGGGCGTGTCCGTGCTTCGGTCCGGTCGCCAGACTCATGAGCACGTACAGCGGCGGCCCCGAGAGGGTTGATCCGTCTCCTTCAGGCATGATCCAAATACTACTACGGTCAACGTAGCTACGCAAGACGTACGAGATTCCGGAGACAGACGCTGCACGGCGTCACCCAGCCGATACTTGGGGTCGGCCCGACGAGTCCGGCGAAATTTCTTTCCGAAACCCCTTGGCTTCGCGGCCCGATCGAGGTCTCCTCCGTCGTTCGAGGCGCTTGCTCCGGCCGTAGGGCAGACAACCCATGTTGCACAACCCCACGTCAGCAGCCACTTCGGCGCGCCTGGACGCAGAAGAAGCGGACGTCCAACCTTCCTCGAGACCCATTCTCGAGGTCCGGGGGTACCGACCCCGAGCGTCGGATCGGCACCTGCTCGCCCTCCTCTGTGAGCACCAGGTGCTCACGACCGGCCAGCTCGTCCGCCTCGCCGGGATCCCCGAGCGCACCGTCCAGCACCGCCTGGGCGTCCTCTACGGGGCCGGGCTCGTCAGCCGACACCGCCCCCAGGCAGCGGTCGGCACCTCCCCCTACCACCTCTGGCTGACCGCCTTCGGGGCCGAGGCCATCGGAACGGGACCACCCGAGCCGTGGAACGAGGACCTCGGCGGTGTGCGCACGGTCGCGGCGCTGAGCGAGCTGTGGCTCGACCTCGCAGACCATGGCCGAGAAGTCGGGCTCACCCTCATGGGCTGGCGCCGCCTGCCCGACGGCCTCTCATATGTCGATCCGCGTACGGGTGCCGACAGGCGGCTTGGCGCCGACGCAGAGCTCAGCGCCCGGCACGGCGGGACCTATGTGCGAGCGCTCCTGTTCGCAAGGATCGATCGGATCCCCCGAAACCGGCTCGGGCCAGTTGTCACCCGTTGGAGCGCATACCTGGCTGCTGCAGCATCCGCAACCTCGCCACACGTTCCGATCGTGGCCGTGGTGCTGACCCGGACGGAGCGCCAACGCATGAGGGTCCTCGAGGCTGCTCTGGGCGTGGCCGGCGCGACCGAGCGGGTGGCGGTCGCCGCCGTCGAGCCGAGCGCCGGTGCGCTCGCTCGCGATGCCGTCTGGCGCACTGCGGCCGACCACCACGTCCGTCGCCTCGCCGACGTGCTCGCTCACCTGGCGGAGGCCGTCAGGTGACGGCGGCCCGAGCGGCATCAGGCCGGCAGGAGCCAGACCATCACCATCTGCAAGAAGCGGTCGGCGGCGACCCCCACCCCGGCACCTCCTCCCGCCGTCCGCAACAGGAGCAGCGGACGGGAGCGAATCCGCCCGCCGACGCGCGTGCTTGCCGTGACGCGGCGCGCCGAGCGTTCCCCGACAGCGACATGCCCGACGACCGCAACGCCCCGTCCACAAAGCGACGCTGCATCGCCCAACCCCCGCCACCAGGCGCGCTGCGCCCGCTCGCCCGGGCATTCCTGGCACTGGCGGCCGAGACCCACGCCGCCCGGGCCGAGGTGCACCGCACCGTGTGTCGTGAGCACGAGAAGACCTTGCGGATGCCAGAAGAGGGGGTCCGTCACCCCGTCCGTCTCCCCCTCCGTCTGGGGCTCGTCTCTCCCGCCACTCCTGAGCGGACGGGGTGTCAGGACGCGTCCTCGCACGCAGATGCCGCATTCCCCCCGCCAGTGGAGAACCCCGACTGTATTGGTGATTGTGCATGACTGCTTCGACTTCTCGCCGGCGACGCCGGATCACGGACCGGTTGGTCATGGACGTGGCGTCGTCGCTGACCGATCGTGATCGAGAGATCCTTCGACTCCTTCGTTGGCACCGAGTGCTCACGACGAGCCAGATCCACGTGATGTTCTTTCGTGACCGCAACATCGCCCAGCACCGGATGACCCGCCTTCACGAACTGCGTCTCGTCGAGCGCTTCCGACCACCTCGCTCCGGTCGTGACGGCGAGTACCACTACGTGCTCGAAGTGCTCGGCGCATACGTGGTGGCCGTGATGGCGAACCGGGATCCCGACCGGGAGATCAAGATGCGCTGGCGCACTGACCAGGCGCTCTCGATCTCAACCAGTCAGCGCCTCGCCCACACGCTCGGCGCCAACGACCTGTTCGTCCGGCTCGTCGCCGCCGCACGACAGCGGCCCGACGCCGAGCTCACGACCTGGTGGGGCGAGCGCTACTGCAAGGAGCGCCTGGCCGGCATCGTCTACCCCGACGGCGTCGGCGTCTGGCGCGAGGGCGACGCCACGGTTGTCTTCTGCCTGGAGTACGACCGGGGCACCGAGCAGCTCGGCCGACTGGCGAAGAAGGCTGCCGACTACGCCAGGCTGGAGGAGGCCTCAGGCTGGGCGTTCTGGGTCCTCGTCGTCGCCCCCGGCCCGCGGCGCGAGGCCGGCGTCCGTGGCGCCCTGTCCGGCCACGGGCTGGCGGCCGCAACGACGACCCAACCTCAGGCCGTCCGGCCGACAGACGCCATTTGGGCGCCTCTCGGCGCCGACGGGACCCGGGTACGCCTAGTCGAGCTCGCCGGTTGGCCCCGCCCGGCCGAGTCGCTCACCCGTCTGGCCCGGGCGGCCCGGTACCGCCAGGACCGCGACGAGGAGGCCAGCTGACGCCGACCGACTTGCACCACCACCAAGAACGAGCCCTCATGGGGGGATCGACAAAGGAGCGTTCTGCCATGCGCTGTGTGATCTACCTGCGGGTCTCCACCCGTGAGCAGGCCGAGAAGGGCGAGGGAGAGGAGGGCTTCTCCATCCCCGCCCAGCGCGAGGCCTGCACCCG
>JAKBTL010000019.1 GCA_021844425.1 Actinomycetes bacterium
CTCGGCGGGCGGCGAGCGAGCCCACCTCGAGGGCCCCTCACCGGGCTTCGCTCTCCGACGCCGAGAAGGACCGGATCGTAGAAGTGCTCTGCTTCGAGCGCTTCTCCGACCTGGCTCCGGCCCGGGTGTACGCCACGCTGCTCGACGAGGGCGCGTCTCTGTGCTCGGAACGCCAGATGTACCGGCTTGCCCAGTAGAGCGTCTGGCGAAGCCTCGGCGTGACTGCGCCCGGGATGGTGACCGTGCGCTGGGTGCCGCACTTGGGCGCCGCCGCCTTCGCTGGTGGGTGCTCGACCTCGGGCGTCCCTTCGGGAAGAAGTGCGGAGAAGGAGAAAGGGCAGAAGGGGCACCTCACCTTGCCGGCCTGTGCAGGGCACTCCCAGCGGGTCTTGTCCGGGTCTCTTCCGCCTTCCCTGGCCCGTCGAACGAGGCGGAGCCTGTAGCGCTCAGGCTCGGCGATCGTGACATTGCACTCAGGTCTGATGCTCCTCAGCGAGCTCCTCTGGCAGGTAGCCCTGTCGCCGGGCGAACGCGCCCAGCTCGCGTGATCTCTCTGGAGCACGCCACCGCGCTCGGGAGTTCCAGCGACAGTGATCCCATGGCCGCGGCGGAAGGGTCCGGTCGTGCGGCCACCTGCTCGTAAGGGCCAGTTGGTCCGAGACGTCGACCTTCTTGACCCTCCTCATGATGATATGTACCCTAGCACCAGAGAGGGAGGGTCTGGATGGGCACGACGACGGGCAAACGGTCCGGACCAGGCGTGCCCCGGGTCCCGCCCGACCTCGCGCCGGCGCCGCTCGGCGACGAGCCGGAGCAGCCGGCAGAGGTCCTCATCCAAGAGGCGCGCCGCCGGCAGCGGCGGCGCTGGGCGTTCTGTGCGCTTGCGCTCATTGCAGCCGTCGGGCTCGTAGCTGGACTCCTGGGTGCCTTGGGTGGCTCGCCCCCCACCCGTGCCCACCATGGCCCGGCGATCGCGTCGCCTGGCGAGGTCGCTGCGTTCCTCTCCCGGGCTGAGAAGGGGTTCACCGGGCGATTCGTGTTGCGGTACACGGTCCAGTACGGAACCGGGCGGCATGCCCTCAGTGGCTCTGTCGACGTGGCTCAGATCTCAAAGGCGCAGTGGGCGTACTTCTCCACTCCTTCGGCCCAAGACATCCACGCCACCAAGAGCGCCTCGGCGGTCTTCGAGCGCCCGGCCCGTGAGCAAGCTGGCCCGTACTCTTGCGAGCGCTACCGAGCCTCCTCGCCGTGGCGCTGCAGCAGCTTCTCGACAGCAGGTATGGGCACCAACGCGGCGCTGCTCGGCCCCTACCCCCCGACGGCGCTCCTTCTCGGGCTGCAGAACGCCATCGCCGAGTACTCGGGGAAGCTCGCCGGCGTGCACGTCACGCCACAGCCTGCCCATCTCGTCGTTCGAGACGTGGACGCACACAGATGGTCATGCCTTGCGTTCGGGAAACCGGCGAGCCCGGTTGCGCTCGTCTGCCTCGACGCCGCGAACCTGATCGCGAGCTACGACATCCCAGGTGCGGTTTCGAGCATTGCCTACACGAGGGCCGAGCTGCGCTCCCGGTCGAGCACTGTGCCCCGCTCGGCGTTGGCGCTGCCGGCACGGCCGGCAACAGCGTCCCCGGTGCCGGGGACCCCTCCGTGTGGTCGGAGCGACGCCGGCTCCGGCGTCCGACCGCAGGAGATCGTGATCGGTTGCACGACGAACGCTGGGTACCTGAAGGAGATCACCTGGCAGAAATGGACCGGGACAACCCTGGACGGGTTGGCGGAGCTGTACACGAAGAACGCCGACGGAACGTTCACGTCGGCGCAGGTGAAGGTGGCTCTTTCACATGCCGGCTACTTCGACGGGCAGATGGTCTTTCGGACCCTGTCGTTCACGACGGCCACCGGCCCGCCACAGACGTTGACCGATCCCCGTGAGAGCTGGGGCTCGGTCACGCCGGATGGCTGAGTGGCGCACTCACGGCCCGTGATTTGGGGGCTCTTGGGGATATGGCGGTCGAACCAGGCGTCAGCGGAAAAGGCGTTCCTCGAACGCTGATCTCGTGCCCCGGGTGCGAGGCGACTTCAGCGAGGATGGCCGCCACCGTGCCCGCTCGGAGCGGACCGCCGACGGGAACGGTGGCTCGGAGCGCGCCCGAGACCGTCGTCGTCAAGCGGAGCGGCAGTCCACGGCGTCTCGAACCATGTCTTGCAGCGCGTCGAGGCCATCAGCCTCGGTGAAGATCGAGTCGCCCACTGCACGAGGGACGTAGCCACCCTCCGACACTTCTTCGACCACGAATACGAGTTCGGCGCCGGCAAACGACACCATGACCACGAGCGACCTGCCTGCAGGTGTTCTCTTGCTGTCTTGGTCGCAGAACGCAAGAATTCCTGATCGCCCACGGCCTCACCCCATAGGCGGGCTCGGCTTCGAAAAGGATCTTGTGCCATGTCAGAGATCAGGCTCGTCAGGCCGGAACGAACCTGGTCGGTGACGCCCGCGACCGTGCTCCCTGCCGGATTGCTCGCTCGCCTCTTCAGGCTTCATTGGAGCTACACGGTGGTTCTCGACCACCGCGTCGCGGGAAAGATCGGAATCAACCAGGTAAAGGTCTTCAACGTGGATCCAGGAGAGCATTTCCTGCGTATGCGGTTCGTGCTGCTGAGAAGGTCCAAGGAGATGCGAGTACCTCTGAAAGAGGGTCAGGAGCGGCTGTTCCTCTGCGGCACCAATGGACTCGGCTGGCCCACTCTCCGAGAGGCGTCACCCGAGGATGTCGCGGAGATCCGGGGAGCCTCCGTCATCGAGCCGTCGAACAGCGAGCCGTCGAACATCGAGCCGTCGAACAGCGAGCCGTCGAACAGCGAGCCGTCGAAGCCAGACGACCCCGTTTCGTAGGTGACACCGCCTCCGCGGCGCCACAGCTCGAAGGGCGTGTGCGGGTTCGGCTCGACGAGGTCGACGAGGACTCTCAGCGCGGACCGCGCCAGGTGGCAGGGACTGCAGGCGTCGTGCCCGGGATGGCGCCGGGAGAAAAGCACGCGTCCGATCTGGTGACGTGGAGCCGCGACGTGAAGACGGTGAGCGATGCGGCGACCTGCGCCGAGGAGTCGCTGCGCATTGGCGAGCGTCTCGCCGAGGAATGTCGGCAAGAGCTCGTGGCGGTGCCGGCTCGTCGTGGCAGGCACGAGACGCCGGTGGGGTCTGCGGCCTCGACCGTTGCAGGTGAGGCACCGAGAGCGGCCAGGGCCACGAGCCCGAAGACCCCGAGAGCGGCCACCCGGGTCCGCGTTGCCGGCAGCGTGCTGTGGCTCACCCACCACAGCGGGGAGCGCTCGGATCGCTCGCCGAGTGCTCCACGACTCCTCGAGCTCTCGGTGGGAGTTGGCGCGGGACGAGCAATGAAGCGATGCAGGGCGAGCGAAAGAAGAAAGACGCCGCCGGCCACCTGCGACGCTGTAGCGTCTCGTCGCAGCGACACCAGCCCAGGCGGACGATGCGACGCTTCGACGTCAAGCCACCGGAGAAAGAGAGCCCACCCGAGCGCCCATGGGGGCGCGGGGCGCTCCCCCGTTCCGTACGGCGGCTCGTGGCTCGAGCCGCCCTCGTGCTGTTGTTCTGCGCCGTGACGAGCTTCTACGCGGCGATCGCCATCCAGCATGCCAACCCACCGGTCATCGCTGTGCAGGGAAGCTCGATGCGCCCCTCGCTTTCCAACGGTGATCTCGCGCTGCTGCAGGGCGTGGCACCGAGCTCGCTCCGAAAGGGCGACGTCATCGCCGTCGCGGTGCCCTCCAGTCTCCAGACGCGCGACCACCTCCCGCCCGACGTCGAACGCAGGATCGTCGGGATCGTGTACACGGCGTACGGTCCCCGCTTCACGACCGAAGCGAATGCGAGCTCGGGACCCAACCCCTTCGAGGTCCGGCCGTCGCAGATCCTCGGTGAGGTCATCGGGTCGATCCCGCTTGTCGGGTACGTCTTCTTGTTCTTCGGAGGCCTCCCTGGCGAGATCGTGCTCGCGCTCCTGGCCGGCGCAGGCGCGACCTACTTGCTTACCCGGCGCCGGCCCGGGCACCGACCGAACCTCGGGCACGCGCCAGTGGCGACCGCCGAGGCGCACGGACACGACGACGTGATCCGCGCGGCTGAGACCGCCAGGCAAGTGCACTCTCCGTCGCTCGGCACAGCGAGCGACGTCGGCCAGGAGTCGAAGTCCGCGGTGTCGGACCGCGTCGTCGTGGTGCTCGGCGAGCTCCTGGCGCAGGTGCAGGAGACGGGCAGCCAGAGCCGGGCCAGCGCGGCGGTGGTGCGGGAGCTCGTCGGAGCGGTGGGCGAGTACGGCGCCCACCTGCGATCGCACACCGCGATCCTGCGGCACCTGGCCACGACCACCGAGCAGCTACAGGCGGCCGCGACTCGGCTCGCCGACGCGGTGGCGGCAAGCCGCATGACCTACCT
>JAKBTL010000038.1 GCA_021844425.1 Actinomycetes bacterium
CGCAGGCCACGATGCCCGCCGCCTGCTGGCGGAGGAACTGGCGCCAGGTGGCAGAGGTGCGCCTCGGCGCGGGCTTGATGCCGTGGGTCTTGAGCACTCTTGCGATCGTGCTTGCCGCCACCCGATGTCCGAGGCGAAGCAGCTCACCGAGGATTCCCCGAGTCGTGTGGGATTTCGGTGACGGTCCCACAGCTGTTCAGGCTGCGGCCTGATCGTACTTGGCGGGTGTAACAGCCCCTCCTTCCTCTTCCGCGAGACGACGCGCAACCTCCGCGCGAACGGCGTCGACGAGCGGCTTCAGGTCCTTGCAGCCCTTGATCCGCCGGAAGGATCGCTGTGCCTCGATCATCCCGGTTCCGACCCAGCAGCGCACCATGGCCGGGTCGCGCCAGCGCTTCACGCGATTGCTCACCAGTCGTGCGGTCGAGATCATCGACTCGATCGCGTTCGTGCGCGACCGCGACCGGGCGAGCCGGTCCGACGCCCCGAGGCGACGGACGGTGAACATGTCGTCGAGTCCCTCGCGAAGCGACGCCGCAGCGCTCGGGTGCTCGCGCTCGAGCTGGGCGGCGAGCCTGTAAGTGCCGAGAATGCCGTCCGCGGGCCGTGGACTGGGCTTTGACGCCTGGACTCCGGCGCGGCGAGCATACAGCGATGACCCTCTCGTTCCTCTACCGGGCGTTCTGCCGCGCCCTCCAGCTAATGCGACTCATCTGCCGCAGCAACGTTGACCTTGCCGTCGAGGTCGTCATGCTCCGACACGAAGTGGCAATCCTCCGACGCCAGGTCCGCCGCCCGGCGCTGGAGCCGGCGGATCGAGCGGTGTTGGCGGGGCTCGCACGACTGCTCCCCCGCCGACGACGCGGACGCTTCTTCGTCCAGCCGGCAACCCTGCTGCGTTGGCACCGGGAACTCGTCGCCAAGCGCTGGACCTACCCGCACGGCCGGTCGGGTCGACCAGCCATCGCGACGGGAACCACCGCGCTGGTCCTCCGGTTGGCGAAGGAAAATCCGACCTGGGGGTACCGCCACATCCACGGCGAGCTCGCCACCATGGGCATCGTCATGGCCCCCTCGAGAGTCTGGGTGATCTTGAAACGCCACGGCATCGAGCCGTCACCGCGCAGGTCAGGGCCGACCTGGGCGGAGCTCCTCTCCGCGCAGGCGAAGGGGCTCATGCCGTGTGTTTACTTCCACGTCGACACGGTGCTGTTCAAGAGGCTCTACGTGCTGTTGTTCATCTACCACGACAGTCGCTTCGTACGGATCGCTGGCATCACGCGGAACCCGGTCGCCGACTGGGTGACCCAGCAAGCCCGCAACATCTCCATGGATCTCGCCGTCCAGACCAAGTCGGTCAAGTTTCTCATCCGCGACCGAGACACGAAGTTCACCGCTTCCTTCGATACCGTCTTCGTTGCCGAGGGCACCAGGGTCATCAAGACCCCCATCCGGGCACCGCGTGCCAACGCGATCTGCGAGCGCGTCGCGGGCACCATCCGGCGCGAGTGCCTCGACCGGATGCTCATCCTCGGCCGCCGTCACCTCGAAGCAGTCCTTGCCGAACACGTCGAGCATTACAACTCCCACCGACCCCACCGGTCGCTCAGCCAACGACCCCCTTCCACCCCTCATACGGCACCTTCCACCATCGGCAACATTGCTACGGCCAGGCTCCGAAGAATCGTGTGTCTGGGTGGCTTCATCCACGAGCACAAGATGGCGGCCTGAGCTGGGCGGACGGTGTTCTCGGCACCCACAGGTTGTACGAGACCGTCGAAGCACTGGCTCGGGCCAACCGCCTCGACCAGCTGAGAGCTGTGGCCTCCTTGCGGGCGGAGCCCGCCTTCCGCCGGTTCGGGTTCCAAAGGGTCGACACCGACCAGGTGGCCTTCAACGGCCATGCCTTCACGGTCGTGCGCATGACCAAGCGCCTCGACAGGCCCTTGCCGGCCAGGCCGTCGCCCGCCGGGATGCGCCCCGCCGCGACGTCGCCGGCCCTGATGACAACCAGGCCGGCCGACGATGATGGGTGGATGAGCGATACCTTCCCGAGCCCGACGATCCCGGCCTCGTCGCGATCCGAGGTCTTCGTCGGCTACCTCGACTACTTCCGGGCCCGGATCATCGACAAGGTCGGCCAATTGGGCAACCATGACCAGCGCAGTAGCCGTCTGCGGTCGGGGTGGACCCCTCTCGAGCTGGTCAAGCATCTCAGCTACGTCGAGCTGCGCTGGCTGGAGTGGGGCTTCGTCGGACGCAACGTGACCGACCCTTGGGGAGACCATCGTGACGGGCGGTGGTATGTCTCGCCGGACGAGACCGCCGATCAGCTCCTCTCGGCGCTACGAGCTCAGGGCGAGCGCAGCCGGGCGATCATCGAGACCAACGACTTGAGCACCGTCGGCCGGCCAGGTCCTCGTTGGGATGGGGCCGACCCGGCGACCCTCGAACGGGTCCTGTTTCACCTGCTCCAGGAGTACGCCCGCCACCTCGGCCACCTCGATGTCGTCGTCGAGCTCGCCGACGGACTGGTCGGCGAGTAGCCCCAGTTCAGCACCACCCTCCAGCCGACCCCCTCGGATGGGTCCGGCACTGGGCGGCTACGGTCGGCGACCGGTGGTCTGCGAGACAGGAAACGAGAGCCGCTTCGAGCCGGGCGCCCAAGCGTGGGTCGCCGGGTTGGGTAAGGCACGAGACGCCGTGCGCCAACACCTGGTGCAGCGCCGCGCCACGATCCGCGACGCCCCGGCGATGAGGGAAGTGGCCAGGGCCGCCTACACGCATTACGTGATGTGCGACATCGACCGGGAGCCGGCACCGATGACCGCCGACTACCCCGCCGTTATCGCCAACGCGCAAGTGTGGGTGGCCGAGCGAGCCGGCAACCTCGCGGGCTTCCTGGTCCTGTACGTGCGCGGCGATCATCTGCTGCTCGACAACGTCGCTATCTCCCCTGACGCCCAACGCTCCGGCATAGGCAAGCACCTGCTCGACCTCGCCGACGAACGGGCACGAGTAGCCGGCCTGCTCGAAGTGCCGCGCTACACCAACGAGGCGATGACGGAGAGCCTCGTCTACTGCCAACAGCATGGCTACCGCGAGACTCACCGAGTCGCCCAAGACGGCTTCCGGCACGTCTTCTTCCCCAAGCCCCTGAGCACCACCTGATCCATACGCAAGCCGATCCGTGGGAGGCATCTGTCCACGAAGATCAGGTGCAGTCCTTCGCGCTCAGCTGGGAGAGGGCGATGCGCTGCTGGCCGTGATCGTCGAAGTTGTCCGGTGACAGCCAAGCCTCGTAGGCACCTTTGAGGCGAGGCCACTCGGAGTCGATGATCGAGAACCAGGCGGTGTCGCGGTTGCGCCCCTTCACCACGACAGCCTGGCGGAACGTGCCCTCGTAGAGGAAACCAAACCGGCATGCTGCTCTCCTCGACGGCGCGTTGAGGGCGTCACACTTCCACTCGAGCCGGCGGTAGCCGAGCTCGCCGAAGACGAGGGACATCACGAGAAAGATGGCCTCGGTGGCAGCGGTGGTCCCCTGAAGCGCCGGGCTGAACGTGACATGGGCGACCTCGGCACTGCCGGAGGCCACCTCGATGCGTTGCAGCGCCAGGACTCCGACCGCGCTGTCACCAGCGGCCTCGACGACAGCGAAGAAGAGCGGATCTTGACGACCGGCCACCTGCTCCACCCAATCGCGGTATGCCGTAGCAGAGGCGAACGGCCCGTAGGGCAGGTAGGTCCACATGCGCCCGGTCTCGTCGCTGGCGTTGGCCCGGAACAGAGCCTCGGCGTGGCGAGCTGGGTCCAACGGTTCCAGGCGGCACCATTTCCCAGCGAGGACTTGGTTGGGAGGCGCCTGACGAGGCGACCAACCAGGGACGCACTTCCCGACAGGCTGACCGAGGTCGTTGATGTCGCTCATGGCCCCAATCCTGGTCGACCGCCGGCAGCAAGCTCACAGTGCTGGCGTTTGGCATGGGTCTCCTCATGGTCCGAGGCGTCGTCCGGCGAGCCGAACCCTCCTGCGGTGACGCCGCAGCTCGACACCGTGGCGTCGCTGGGGCGGCGATCAACAGGCGGTCCCGCATGGCCCGCCCGGTGATCTTTCCCGCAACTGTCCCCTATCCGGGGCAAGTGTGACCGGCCGGTTCCGAAGGAGAGGTGGCGAAGGTCCACCCGAAGAGACTGATCAGTGCACTGCGTACGCATGCCCTGTGCAACCCTGTGCGCTAGTGTCCTGAGGCGGAGATTCCGGGGATAACTGACATCATGCGTCCTGGGCTCCGGAGGCGGCGGCGGACACCCGCTCGCAGTACCGGGCGAGGGAGGCCAGGATCTGGTCGGCGGTCTTCACCCAGACGTAGGGCCGTGGGTCCTCGTTCCAGGTCGCGATCCACTCCCTGATGTC
>JAKBTL010000096.1 GCA_021844425.1 Actinomycetes bacterium
GGGAGCGCTGGGGACATACCCACATGGTAGGAGCCGGCAGGCGGACGAGCCACGCAACGTCACGCCCACCGCACACCGACGGAGCACCTACGGAGCACCGACGGAGCACCGACGGATCGGACACGAAGAGTTTGGCAGAACTTCACCTGCCGTCCTCCTCCTCGTCGCGGCGAGCTCAACCTCCTTCCCTACGGTTCCTGGGGAAGGACGCAGGCGGGCTTGAGCGAGTGCCCGACGGCAATGACGAGAGCGAAAGGAAAGTGCCCAGGGGAACCTCCGTCGGCATCGAGCTCGACGCGGCCGGCTGTATCCTCTTCGCCGACGCCGACTGCGAGCCGATTGCTGCCGGAGACGAGAGGACCGATGAGACCGACGGGGCGTCCCGGAGCCACGAGAGGCTGACGCGGTGAGCAGCGCTACCGCCATTCTCATGCTCGCGGTCTTCGGTGCCTGCAGCGTCGAGGCCGTGGAGGCGCTCACCATCGTCCTAGCCTCCGGCACGACGCGAGGCTGGCGATCGGCGATGGAAGGCACGGTAGCCGCCCTGGTCGCCCTGGCGGTCATCGTCGGCGCGGTCGGCGTACCGCTCGTCCACTACGTCCCGATCGACGCCCTCAGGGCGCTTGTCGGCGCGTTGCTCCTGGTCCTAGGGCTGTCGTGGCTGAGAAAGGCCATCCTTCGCGCGAGCGGGCACAAGGCAAAGCACGACGAAGACGCCATCTACGAGCGGACGGCGGCGTCGCTGCGTGCCGACGGCGCCACGCGCGCCCGGCGAGACAGCGTCGGGTTCGTCGTGGCGTTCAAAGGCGTCTTCCTCGAGGGCATGGAGGTGGTCCTCATCGTCATCAGCCTGGGCGCCAGCCAGCACAAGCTGGGCGATGCCGCCCTCGCGGCGGCCGCAGCCGTCGTGCTCGTCTCCGCGGTCGGCCTCGTCGTGTCGCGCCAGCTCTCCCAGGTTCCAGAGAACACGATCAAGACCCTTGTGGGCGTCATGCTCACCAGCTTCGGGCTCTTCTGGCTCGGCGAGGGCGCAGGCGTCCGCTGGCCCGGAAGCGACCTCGCCATCCCGGTCTTGATCGGGGTGTTCGCCGCGGTGACGGCCGCCGCGGTCGCTGTGCTGAAGACCCAGGCGCCAGCCTCATCCCCGCCCGGCGCCCAGCTCCTCACCGTCGAAGCCGAGGCGCTGGGAGCACCCCGCCCAGCCGAGACCGAGGTCTCGGCCGAGGACAGGCTCGCCCCATGACCGGGGCCGTCGTTCGCTGGGCGAAGGCCTTTGGTCGCTTCTGGTGGGATTTCCTCGTCGGCGACACGCCCGAGCTCTTCGCCGCGATGCTGGTGATCGTCGGCATCGCGTTCGCACTTCGGCACGACCGGCTCGCGGACGTCGTCGCCCTCCCGCTGCTCGCTGTTGCAGCGCTCGCAGCGAGCGCGTGGCGGGGGCGGATCCGTCCGGAGCCCCGCCCGAGGACCCCGGAGCCCCGCCCGAGGACCCCGGAGCCCCGCCCGAGGACCCCGGAGCCCCGCAGCCGCTGAGACCTCACTCGATCGTCAGAAACCTTGGGTACCATCTGTCAAGATGGAGCCTCGCACGCGCCCTGCCGCCGCAACCGTCGAGCTCCAGCCGCCGGCACCGGCCCCAGAGCACCGCCGGGCGGCGCGCGACTGGCTTCGAGTGGCACGGCCGAAGCAGTGGGCGAAGAACGTCTTGGTCTTCGTGGCACCAGGTGCCGCGGGCGTGCTCACGCACGCGGGTCCCGCGCTCCACGCGCTGGGGGCGTTCGGGATCTTCTGCGCCGCGGCCTCGGCCACCTACTTGGTGAACGACGTCGTCGACACCGACGCCGACCGGCGTCACCCGGCCAAGCGCCTCCGGCCTGTCGCCGCTGGTCTCGTGAGCCCCGCCGCCGCGGTGTCGGTCGCCGCCGTACTGATGAGCGCAGCGCTCGCCGGCGCTGCTCTCCTCGCGGGCTGGCCGCTCGTCGTCGTGGTCGCCGCCTACGGCGCGGTCACCATCGGCTACACCCTTCGACTCAAGCACGAGCCGGTGATCGAGCTGACGGCCGTGGCGTCCGGGTTCGTCCTCCGTGCGATCGCCGGAGGCGTGGCCACTCACGTGCCGCTGTCCAGATGGTTCCTCGTCGTCACGTCGTTCAGCGCGCTCTTCATCGTGATCGGCAAGCGCACCGCCGAGCACGAGACGCTCGGCGACGACCGCGGCCAGCACCGAAGCGCCTTGGACCACTACTCCCGGACGTTCCTGCGCTCAGCCCTCACCCTGAGCGCAGCGGGCGCCGTCACCACCTACTGCCTCTGGGCGTTCGACAAAGCGGGGCTCGCGCGCCACGGCGACCATCTCGTCTGGATCGAGCTCTCCGTCGCCCCGGTCGTCACCGGGGTGCTCTACGTCCTGCGCCTTCTCGACGCGGGCCGCGGCGGGGCGCCGAGCGAGCTTGCCTTCGAAGACCGCACCTTGCAGGTCCTGGCGCTTGTCTGGACGGTGCTGGTCGGCATCGGCGTCTATGCCTGACGCGTCTTTCGCGCCGACGGCGCGACTGCTCTGTGGATGGGGACGTGCCGGCGCGACCAGTGGGCTGGTGTGGACGCCCCGGCACGACGACGAGGTCGCCGAGCTCCTCTCGAAGGCCGACGACCCCGGCATCATCGCACGAGGGCTGGGCCGGAGCTACGGCGACGCGGCCCAGTCGGCGGGCGGCACGGTCGTCGACACCACGCTGCTCGACCACGTCGGCGGCGTGGACGTGCACGGCGAGGTCGAAGTCGGCGCGGGCACCTCTCTCGACACGCTCGTGCGACGGACGCTTCCCCAGGGCTGGTTCCTGCCCGTGACTCCCGGCACGCGCCAGGTCACGGTCGGCGGGGCGATCGCTGCCGACGTGCACGGGAAGAACCACCACGCAGACGGCGGCTTCGCGCGCCACGTGACGGCCATGACCGTGGCGACGCCCACCGGCGTGCACCGGGTCTCTTCGACACGCGACCCCGAGCTGTTCTGGGCTACCGCCGGCGGCATGGGGCTCACCGGCATCGTGACGTCGGCGAGGATCCGCATGCTCGCGGTGAGCACGGACCGGATGCTCGTGGACACGGACCGCTTCTTCGACCTCGACGCCGTGATGACGGCGATGGAGGAGGGTGACGCACGCTACCGGTACTCGGTGGCCTGGGTCGATTGCTCCGGGTCGGCCGAGCGCACGCGACCGGGTGGGCGGCGCGGCCCCAAGGTGGGCCGTGCGGTCCTCACCAGAGGCGACCACGCCGGCATCGAGCACGTTCCGGCGCCAGAGCAGCCCCGAGCTGCTCTCGCTGCCGCCCGCGTGCCGCGACCGCATCTCCGCGTGCCTCGTCACGTCCCGGGGGGACTGCTCAACCGGCTGAGCATCGCAGCCTTCAACGAGGCGTGGTTCCGGCGCGCCCCCGCGCGCCGCAAGAACGAGCTGCAGTCGATGTGGAAGTTCTTCTACCCCCTCGACGGCGTGGCGGAGTGGAACCGGCTCTACGGCCCCCTCGGCTTCCTCCAGTACCAGTTCGCGGTGCCGCCCGGACGCGGCGACGTGGTCCGCGCGGCGATCGGGACGCTCTCGTCGCGCCGCATCCCCGCGTTCCTCGCGGTCTTGAAACGTTTCGGCCCGTCCTCGCCAGGGCCGCTCTCGTTCCCGATGCCGGGGTGGACGCTCGCGCTGGACATCCCCATCGGGTCCGAGGGAATGGGGCGCTGCCTCGACCGCCTCGACGAGATGGTCGCGGAGGCCGGTGGCCGCGTCTACCTCGCGAAGGACTCGCGGCTCCGACCAGACTTGGTGACGACCATGTACCCGCGCCTCGAAGAGCTCCGAGCAGTGCGCCGCCGGGTCGATCCCCGCGGTGTCCTTCGCTCCGACCTCTCGCGCCGGCTGGACCTCGGCTGAGGGCGCGCATGATCGACGCACTCGGTCAGCCCCAGTCTGCGGTCGTCCTCGGCGGCACCTCCGACCTCGCAGGTGCCATCGTGCAGGCGCTCGTGCGTCGGCGTTGCCGGAGCGTCGTCCTCGCCGGCAGGGACGAGCAGCGGCTGGCTGCCTCCGCCGCCACGGCCTCCGCCGCGGGCGCAGAGCACGTGTCCATCGTGCGCTTCGACGCGCTCGACGTCGGGGACGCCGCGCGGGCCGTCGACGACGCCTTCGCCGCCGCCTTGGATGCCGCCGGGGGGGTTGACCTCGTCCTCCTCGCAGTCGGCGTCCTGTCGCGCGAGCGCGAGGAGCTCGACCCCGCCCGCACCGCCGAGGTCGTCACCGCGACCTACTCGTGGCCAGCGACGGCCCTGACCCGGGCGGCCGCACTGCTTCGGGAGCAGGGCTACGGCCGGATCGTCGTCCTGTCCTCCGTCGCCGCCATGCGCGTGCGCCGGCAGAATTTCGTCTACGCGTCGGCGAAGGCAGGCCTCGATACCTTCTCGGTCGGGCTCTCGGAGGCGCTGCGCGGCACCGGCGTCGCCGTCCAGATCGTCCGGCCCGGCCGGGTCCCGACCAAGATGACCGAAGGCCTGCCGAGCGCGCCGATGTCGTCCACGCCCGACGCGGTCGCGGACGCGGTGGTGGCAGGGCTCGAGTCCGGAGCACCGGTGATCTGGGTGCCTCCTGCGGCGAGATGGGCGATGGGTCTGGCGCGCCTGGTTCCCCAGGCGCTATGGCGCAGGGTCCCCGGCTGAGCCGGCGCCCTGCACGTCGACACGGAGGGTGTGCGATGGAGCTCGGTTGTGCGGTCCCGGTAGCCGGCTCGTGGGCGACGGCCGAGGCGTGCGCCGAAGTCGCGTCCTGGGCCGAAGAGCTGGGCTATCAATCGCTCTGGGCCTTCCAGCGACTCCTCGCCCCGGTCGACGAGAACGGCGAGCACCGCCTCGAGCCCCAGTACCGCAGCGTCGAAGACCCTCTGGCCGTCCTGGCGTACCTGGCCGGGAAGACCACGAGGCCGCGGCTCGGCGTCGCGGTGGTGAACGCGCCCTTCTACTCCCCGATCGTCCTGGCCAAGCCGCTCACCACGATCGACCGCCTCTCCGGTGGCCGCCTCGACGTGGGGATCGGCCTTGGGTGGATGCCCGAGGAGCTCCAGGCCGTCGGCGTCCCCTTCGACCACCGCGGAGCGCGCACCGCGGACTTCGTGCACTGCCTTCGGGCGATCTGGACGCAGGACGTCGTCGAGTACGAGGGGCCGTACTTCCGGGTGCCACGCGCCCGCGTCCAGCCCAAGCCGCTCCAGCGACCCCATCCGCCGCTGCTGTTCGGCGGCGCGGCGCACGCCTCCTTGCGCCGCGCCGGGCGGATGGCCGACGGCTGGATCAGCAGCAGCCGGGCCGACCTCTCCCACCTGGCCGACTCGATCAGGATCGTCCGCACGGCGGCCGCCGAGGCAGGACGCGACCCTTCCTCGCTCCGTTTCGTCTGCCGCGCGGTCGTGAAGGTTCGATCGACAACTCGCGCGCCGCTCACCGGGACCCTCGAGGAGATCCGCGACGACCTCCGTGGGCTCGCCGGCAGCGGCATGACCGAGGCGTTCGTCGATCTGAACTTCGATCCGCGCATCGGTTCCCCCGACGCGGATCCGGAGGCGTCGCTTCGAGAAGCCCGCGCCGTGCTCGAGGCGCTGGCGCCAGGGGCTCGCTGACCGGCACGGCGCAGAACCACCCCTCCCCCCTGGACGCCAACTACGGTTGAGGTCGAACGTCAGGCGGGAGGGGCTGCACATGCTCGTGCTCAATCGCCGGCCAGGCGAGTCGATCATCATCGAACCGGACCTGCGGATGACGGTCCTTTCGTTGGCAGACCGCCGCGTCTGGATCGGGCTCAGCGCGCCGGGTGCGTTCCCCGAGCTGCGCGTCTCGGCGACCGTCGTGTCTCCGGGGGAGGCACGCCTCGAGATCGTCCCGACGTCGAGCATCGTGTTCGAAGAGGGCCGTGTCCGCGTCACGACCGCCCCCGAAGGTGCGCCCGCCACCGCGGTACGCGCCGGGCTCGCCGTCGACCGAAAGCCGGGCGAGTCCGTCGAGGTGGGCGACGACCTGTGGGTCGCGGTCGCCTCCATCTCCAAGGGGAACCCGTCACTCACCTTCGGCGGCAAGACGATCGGGGACGCGTTCAGCGTCACGCTCATCCGTCCCGCCGGCAGCTACGTCCGCCTCGGGGTGGACGCCCCGAACCGGCGTGTCTATCGGGAGGAGCTCTGGGAGGTGGTCCAGGCTCCCACCGTCGGCAGCCTCCTTGGAAACGCGCGTGTCACCGCGCTCTCCGAGGACACGACCGCGGGGTCTGCCCCAGGCTGACGGTGCGCCGACCGGCGCGTCGGTCCGCCGCGCTCGACCGGCGTCAGCCCGGCTCAGGGACGAAGTAGACGCAAGCCAGAGGGGGCGCGACCACGGTCAGCGTCCACGGCCGGCCGCGCGACGCGACCGGCCGGGCGTCGAGGCCGCCGAGGTTGCCGACCCCGCTCCCGCCGTACTCGGTCGCATCGGAGTTCAGAGCTTCACGCCAGAACCCTCCGATGGGCACGCCCACGACCACGCCGTCGCGGGGCACCGGGGTGAAATTGCAGACGACGAGCACGAGGCGCCCGTCCGACGACTTGCGCAGGAAGCTGAGCAGACTGATCTCGGCCTCTTCGTGCTGCACCCATTCGAACCCCGCGGGGCCCCCGTCGAGCTCGTGGAGCGCTGGCTCGCTGCGGTAGAGCGCGTTCAGATCCCGGATCAACCGGCAGACGCCGACGTGGCGGTCGTCGTCGACCAGCTCCCAGCGCAACCCCTCGTCGTGGTCCCACTCGCGCGAGTCCGCGAGCTCGGAGCCCATGAAGAGGAGCTTCTTGCCCGGCAGCGCGTACTGGTAGCTGTAGAGCAGCCGGAGGTTCGCGCGCTTCTGCCAGTCGTCGCCCGGCATCTTGGCGAGCAGCGAGCCCTTGCCGTGCACGACCTCGTCGTGGGAAAGGGGGAGGACGAAGTTCTCGGTGAAGGCGTAGACGGCCCGGAAGGTGAGCTCGTCGTGGTGCCATCGGCGGTGGACCGGATCGCGTGCCATGTACCCGAGCGTGTCGTGCATCCAGCCCATGTCCCACTTGAACCCGAACCCGAGCCCGCCCCACTCGACCGGCCGGGAGACGCCGCCCCAGGCAGTGGATTCCTCGGCGAACATCTGGACGCCGGGATGGTCTGCGTAGACGCCGGAGTTGAGCTCGCGCAGGAAGGCGACGGCATCGAGGTCCTCGCGCCCCCCCAAGGGGTTCGGCTCCCACTCGCCGGCCTTTCGCGAGTAGTCGAGGTAGAGCATGGAGGCCACCGCGTCCACCCTCAGGCCGTCGGCGTGGTACGTCCTGATCCAGTGGTCGGCTGACGAGGAGAGGAAGCTCCTCACCTCGTGACGCCCGTAGTTGAAGACGAGGCTGTTCCAGTCCGGGTGGACCCCGCGGCGGGGGTCCGCGTGCTCGTAGAGGTGCGTGCCGTCGAACGACGCGAGCGCGAATTCGTCGGAAGCGAAGTGGGACGGCACCCAGTCGAGGATGACGCCGATCCCTGCCTGGTGCAACGCGTCGACCAGCGTCATGAAGTCCTGGGGCGTGCCGTAGCGAGCGCTCGGCGCGAAGTAGCCCGTCGTCTGGTAGCCCCAGCTCCCGTAGAAGGGATGCTCCATCACGGGAAGGAGCTCGACGTGGCTGAACCCGTTGCGCCGCACATGGTCGACCAGCTGCGGTGCGAGCTCACGGAAGGTCAACAGCTCGTGCGGCCTTCGAGGTGTCCGGCGCCAACTGCCGAGGTGGACCTCGTAGATCGAGATCGGCGACCGCACCGTCTGGCGCTCGGTGCGAGTCGCCATCCACTCCCCGTCGCCCCAGTCGTAGGCGAGGTCCCAGATCACCGACCCGGTCCGCGGGGGCACCTCGCAGAAGGACGCGAACGGGTCGGCCTTCTCGAGGACTGCTCCCTCGGAGGTGGTGACCGCGAACTTGTAGACCTGGCCCTTCCTGGCGTGCTTGGCCACGCCCTCCCAGATCCCCGAGCCGGCGCGCGCCGAGAGCGGGTCGGCGTCGCGGCGCCACCAGTTCCAGTCTCCGACGACCGACACGCCTCGCGCGTTCGGGGCCCACACCGCGAAGCGGACCCCCCCTGCGCTCCGATGGGCTCCGAGCTTCTCCGCGAGTCGCCGGTGCGACCCCTCGTTGAAGAGGAAGAGGTCGTCGTCGGTGATCACCCGTCCTCCTCGCGCCGCAGCACGTCGACCCTCTCCAGCGTCTCGGCAACCTCCTCGTCCTCGAAGACCTCCTCGATCGTCCGCGCCGAGCGGTGCCGCCAGTTGCCGGCTTCCGGGCCGGTCCCGGGGCGGTTGTGCGGCACGCGCTCGAGCCACAGGTCCTCGACGTCGACGAGGACGAGGCGCGCGGGGCCGCAAGCGAGGTGGTCGAGGCTCGCGCGCAGGCCCCGGCGTGCGTCTCCGCCCAGCGCCTGGCGCCAGCTCGTGTGCACGGGCGCCTCCCAGTAGGTCACGAAGCGCGGTAGGTCGTGGGTGCCGATGCTCGCCAGCGAGAGCTCGGGTGGATCAGGTAGCGGCGCGTCCGCGGAGACCTCGAACTGCAGCACCCACGTGCGCAGCATCCGGTCGTCGCTCATGCCGAGACGCACCTCGACGGGGACGGTGCCGAGGTCCTCCCCCACGATCGCCGTGCCCGAGCGCTGCGCCTCGAGCGAGACGATCGCCCGCAGCTCGTCGTCGCGGTAGCGCACGTACGCGCCGTCGGTCGCGTCCGCGCCGACGGGCACCCAGTACAGACGGTACAGCCCCATCACGTGGTCGAGCCGCAGGACCGAGGCGTGGCGCATCGCGTGGCGCAGCACCGCCACCACGTGCCGGTAGCGCTGCTCACGGGCGCCGCGCGGGTGGAGTGGCCGGAACGACCACCTCTGGCCCTTCGTGAAGAACCGGTCGGGCGGCGCCCCGCCTTCGACACCCACTGCGAACGCCATGGGCTCGAAGCTCGGATCGAAGCCCGAGGGGTGCACCCCGATGGGGAGGTCGAGGAGCAGGTTGCCCCCGGCGGCAGCCAGCTGCTGCTCGGCGACCCACTGGGCGTAGAGATGGGAGCGCGCGCACTCGTCGTCGGGCACGGCGACATCCCGGCTCGACGAGCCACGGGGCTCCGCCCGCCCGCCCGCCCGGAAGCGCGCGTACGCGACCAGGTCGGGCCGCGCGCGGGCGAAGGACTCGAGCTCCCGCCTACGCGCCGAGGGGGCCGAGAACAGCACACGAGCGAGCGTGTCGAGCACGCGCCGGACGAGCGCCATCGACGCGGGGTAGTCCACCAACGCATTGCGCCGGACTGCAGCCAGCGCGTCGGTGAGCGCGCTCGACGCGAGCAGGGCGCGGGCTTCAGCCGACGCCTCGAGCTCGGGGAGCTCGGTCGGGTCGACGTACAGCTCGTTCCATCCGAGCCTCGTCACCGGGAGGTACGGGCTGATCTCGAGCGGCTCCTCGTAGTAGGCGGGGTAGAGGGGGAGCGTGCCGACCAGCTCGCCGCCGAGCCGGTGCACCCAGCGCGCCGCCTCACCCAGCGCGGGGTAGCTCCCGACTCCCCAGTCCGTGCGGGTCCGCATCGCGTGCACCGGGAGGAACACCCCCCACCCGCGCGCGGGAACGGGGCAGCGCGGAGCGACGACCACCATCGCCGTCGCCTCGATACCGGGACCCTCGACCCGGAGCTCGTGGTAGCCGGGGGGCAGCAGGTCGACCGGCGGGCTCAGGTGCACCTCGTAGCGGTCGATAGGCCGCCCCTCGACGCGCGCCGAGCCGAGCGGTCGCTGGATCGCCGCCATGAGCCTGGTCCGGCGCGTCTCGCCGTCCTCCGTCTCGAGCACCAGCCAGCAGTCCCTCGGGTGCACCGAGCGCGGGAGGCCGATCTCGATGGCCTGCGTGCCGGGGAAGGGCACCGCGCACACGGGCTCGACCACCTGGATGTGGCGGCGCAGGCGTTCCTCGCGCGCCGCCGACACGGGATCTGTCACGGCTGCGCCGAGCGCGGAGAGGACCGCTCGCAGCACGTCCGGCCTCGCCTCGCGCACCTCGCCCCACGCGTCGACGTAGGCGGTCTCGACGTCGTAGAGCTGGGCAAGCGTCTCGAGCTCGCCGCTCATCTGGCGTCGTCCAGCACGTCGAGGATCCCGCGGGCGGGCATGTCGACCCAGTCGGGACGGGCATTCACCTCGTAGGCGAGCTCGGCCACCGCCTTCTCGAGCAAGAAGAAGTCGATCAGCGTGCCGAGATCGGTCCGGTCGTCGGGAAGGAGCCGCTCCACACCGGGCACGGCGAGGTACGAGCGCAAGAACCCTGCCGACATCCACCGGTACCAGCGAAGGAGCCATGGCCCGAGCTCGCGGTGGCCCTGCGGGCCGACGAGATCTCGGTCCGCTCGCATCGCGACCGTGCGCGACGCGTAGTGGAACGAGCGGATCATCCCGGCGAGGTCCACGGCCGCCGGCCGCTTCGAGCGCCGCTGCCCGAGCGAGCGCAGGGGCTCTCCCTCGAAGTCGATGATCACGATGTCCTTCCCGGTCCACAGGACCTGCCCGAGGTGGTAGTCGCCGTGCACGCGGATGCGCTGGGTCGGCGTTCGGGCCGTGACGAGCGTGCGGAGCCGCTCGCCGATCTCCCGCTCCCTGCGCAGCACCGCGGCGACGCCGGGCGATGTGGCGACGCCCGCGGACTGCACCTGGCGAAAGGTCCGACGCGCGAGGCTGTGCGCGCCGTGGTAGAGGGACATGCGGTCGACCGGGCGCATCGGCTCGGGAGCCATCGCCGGGTCGAATGCGTCCGAGGACAGCGCGACGTGGAGCTCACCGGTCCGTCGCCCGAGGAGGATGGCCCACTCGACTTGGTCGAAGAGCTCGGCGGGGGGCTCCTCGTCGGCACCGAGCTCGAGGAGCCCGGGCGCGGGCGACAGTGCGGCGTCGTCCGTGCCGTGCGCGATGGCCTCCTCGAGCCGCCGCGTCAGGGCGTCGACCACGTAGCTCCAACCGTCCCCCTCGTTCGGCACCATCTCCTCGAGCGACACGAGTGTCATCGGGCGGCTCCCCCGCTGGTCGAAGCGGTACGCGAGGCTGCCGCCCGAACGCGGCGCGTGCTCGAAGCGGGCGCGCTCGGAGAGAAAACGCGGGATCTCGACGCCTGGGTTGACGCCCTCCTCCAACCGGCGGAAGTACTTCAGAATTGCCCGGTCCGCCATGGCGACCGAGCTGTTGGACTGCTCTGCGGAGATCGGCGACGGCTGGACGTCGGGAGGGACCGAGAGACGGATCTCGCGGTATGCCGGAGCCGGCGCGCCCCAGACGCGGCCTGCACGCGACGGCAGCGAGCGCCGGCGCCCGATCATCTCGAGCACCATCCGGGAGAGCTCCGGCTCCCAGACCGCGTCGTAGAGCACGCCCTCGTCCTCCCCGACCCGCAGGTCTGCCACGATCGCGTCGGGATGCAGCCGGCGCATCGCCAGCGCCTTGTCCCCGTCCGCGTACGCGAGGGGGAGCAAGTAGTGCTCGTGGGCTCCCTGGTCCAGCTCGACCCGTGCGATGACCAGGCGGGCGGCCGGCGCCCAGCGGTTGCCGACCGGGATCGAGTCGACGACGCTCACCGAGACGACGGTGCGTGCCTTGGACACGAACCACCGGCGGCCTGCGACGTAGCGGGCGAGCGCCACCTCGAGCGGACGCGGATCGGAGAGCACATCGTCCCAGCGGCTCGGCACCTCGAGGCGAGCAGCCGGTCCACGCCGGGACTGGGGATCGAGCTCGAGCGAGAACCAGTAGAACCCGTGGGGGCCGAGCGTGAGGAAGTAGGGCAGCTCGCCGATCGGCGGAAACCGCGTGTTGCCGAACAGCTCGACAGGGACCGCGCCGCACAGCTCGGAGAGGTCGAGCTCTGCGCACTGGACGAAACGCGAGAGGTTCACGACGACGAGGAGCAGCTCGTCCTCGAAACGGCGCAGGAAGGCGAGCACCTTGCGGTTGTCGGGTCGCAGGTGCTCGAGCGTGCCCCTGCTGAACGCCTCGTAGCGCTGCCGGAGATGGATCATGCGGCGCATCCACCACAGGAGCGAATTCGGGTTCGTCTCGGCGGCCTCCACGTTCACCGCCGCCGCGTGGTAGACGGGATCGATCACGACGGGGAGATAGAGCTGCTGGGGGTTCGCCTTCGAGAACCCTGCATTGCGGTCCGCGTTCCACTGCATCGGCGTCCGCACCGCGTCACGGTCGCCGAGGTAGATGTTGTCGCCCATCCCGATCTCGTCGCCGTAGTAGACGATCGGGGTCCCCGGCAGGGAGAAGAGCAGGCCGTTCATCATCTCGATGAGCGCGCGGTCGTTGCCGAGCAAGGGCGCGAGGCGGCGCCGGATGCCCACGTTCACGCGCGCCCTGGGGTCTTGGGCGAACGAGCGGTACATGTAGTCGCGCTCTTCGTCGGTGACCATCTCGAGGGTGAGCTCGTCGTGGTTGCGCAGGAACAGCGCCCACTGGCAATCCGGCGGTGCCGGAGGCGTCTCGGCCAAGATGTCGACGACGGGGAACCGGTCCTCTTGGCGCGCGGCCATGAACATGCGGGGCATGAGCGGGAAGTGGAACGCCATGTTGCACATGTCGCCCTTGCCCATGTAGGCAACTGCATCCTCGGGCCATTGGTTGGCCTCCGCGAGGAGCATCCGGTCCGAATAGCGCTCGTCGATGTGCGCGCGCAGCTTCCGAAGGTACTCGAAGGTCTCGGGAAGGTTCTCGCACGACGTCCCTTCGCGCGCGAAGAGATAGGGCACTGCGTCGAGCCGGAGACCGTCCACGCCCATGTCCAGCCAGTAGTCGACGATGTCGAGCATCGCCTGGCGAACTGCGGGGTTGTCGTAGTTCAGGCTCGGCTGGTGCGAGTAGAAGCGGTGCCAGTAGTAGGCGCCTGCGACAGGGTCGAACGCCCAGTTCGAGCTCTCGAAGTCCTGGAAGATGATGCGAGCGTCCTTGAAGCGGTCGGGCGTGTCGCTCCACACGTAGAAATCCCGGGACAGGCTCCCCCGTCGCGAGCGACGAGCCCGCTGGAACCACGGGTGCATGTCCGAGGTGTGCGCGAGGACGAGCTCGGTCACGACACGCAGGCCTCGCCGATGCGCCTCGCGGAGGAACGCGCGGAAGTCGCGCAGCGTCCCGTACGAAGGATGGATGTCGCGGTAGTCGGAGATGTCGTACCCGTCGTCTCGCAGCGGCGAGGGGTAGAAGGGCAGCAGCCAAAGCGCGGTCACGCCGAGCTCCTCGAGGTAGCCGAGCTTCTGGACGAGACCCCTGAAATCACCGACGCCGTCACCGTTGCTGTCCGAGAACGCGCGGACGTGCAATTCGTAGAAGACCGCGTCCTGGTACCAGCGCGCGGTCTCGCCGACGGGGGCGCTTCTCGCCATCTGCATGGAGCGCTCTTCGGCCACGGTCATTGCGCCCCCTCCGCAGGCTCGCTCGCACGGCGGCCGATCGCCAAGACGTGCGCCGGGACGGTCGCGGGATCCAGGATCACGAAGCTGCGCGCCCCCTCCCAGCGATAACGCTCGTCCGTGAGCAGATCGTGCGCCTCGATCGGCTCTCCGGGGCCGCTTCCGAGGTCACCCAGCTCGACCCAGCCCGACTGCCGGTACCTCGGATCGAGGTTCACCACGACGAGCACGACGTCGTCGTCCCAGCTCTTCGAGTACGCGATCAGCTGGTCGTTGTCCGTCGGGTGGAACCGAAGCGTGTCATCGCGCTGGAGCGCCGGATGGGCACGTCGCAGCGCGTTCAGCCGCGCGATCAGAGGGGCGAGGGTTCCGCCGGTGTCGAGGTCCCAGTGGCGAACGGCGTACTTCTCGGAATGGAGGTACTCCTCGGATCCCGGCGCGCGCGCCACGTGCTCTTGGAGCTCGAACGCCGGGCCGTACACCCCGTAGCTGGCCGCGAGCGTCGCGGCGAGGACCACACGGGAGACGAACGCCGCCCTGCCTCCCGTCTGCAAGGCCTCCGTGAGGATGTCGGGCGTGTTCGGCCAGAAGCTCGGCCGGAAGAAGTGCGCGACCTGGGCGAGCTCCAACATGTACGACTCGATCTCCCACTTCGAGTTGCGCCATGCGAAATAGGTGTAGGACTGGGTGAACCCGAGCTTCGCCAGCCGGTACATGGTGGCCGGTCGGGTGAACGCCTCGGCAAGGAAGATCGTCTCGGGATGCTCCTCCTTCACGATGGCGAGCAGCCACTCCCAGAACGCGAAGGGCTTCGTGTGCGGGTTGTCGACGCGGAAGACTCGCACGCCGCGATCGATCCAGAAGCGCAGCACGTCGAGCAGCGCGAGCCAAAGCTCCCACCAGTCTTCCGTCTCGAAGTCGAGGGGGTAGATGTCCTCGTAGCGCTTCGGCGGGTTCTCCGCGCAGCGGATGGACCCGTCTGGGCGCTGGCGGAACCACTCAGGGTGCTCGCGCACCCATGGATGGTCCGGCGAGCACTGGAAGGCGAGGTCCATCGCGATCTCGATCCCCCGCTCCCGGGCCGCCGTGACCAGCGCGTCGAAGTCAGCGAGGGTGCCCAGCCCCGGATCGATCGCGCGGTGGCCACCTTGAGACGACCCGATGGCCCAGGGACTCCCGGGGTCCTCGGGCCCTGGCTCTGGCACGCCGTCCCGGCCCTTGCGCGCAGTCGTTCCGATGGGGTGGACGGGCGGCAGGTACAGCACGTCTGCGCCGAGCTCCGCGACGTAGTCGAGGCGGGCTCGCACGTCTGCGAGCGTGCCAGGGCGTCCCGGGTCAGCTGACGCGCCTCGGGGGAACATCTCGTACCAGGCAGAGAAACGCGCACGCACGGGGTCCACGGCCACCGTGTACGCCTCCGACGTCGTCGCGTCCGACGTCACCCGGTGCTGGCGCACGATCTCGGCCAGGCGTGCGCTTCCAAGCATCCCGCCGACGGTCCCGTCGGGCGCGAGGTCCCCGACGCCGGTCGCGACCGGAGAGGTCAGTCCATCGGTGGCTGCCGCGACGCAGTCGGCGGCGGCGGCGAGCAGCCTCCTGTCGGCGCCGCTCGCCCGCGAAGCCGCCCTCGCGAGCAGCCCCGACCCTTCTGCCAGCTCTCCCCGGATGTCCTCGCCGGCGCCCGCGCGTGCGCGGAGGTCCCTCAGCCACGTCCCGTACCTGTCCACCGCCGCACGCACCGCGAAGCGGTACCGGCCCAGCTCCTCGGCTCGGAACGCCCCCCTCCAGCGGTCGTTTCCGATCGACTCCATCTCGATCGTCGACCACGGCTCGCCGCCGTCGAGCTGGACGCGCAGGTCGCACGCGAGGAGGTCGTGGCCGTCGGCGAACGCGACGGCTTCGACGACGACGACATCGCCCACCACAGCCTTGGCGGCGAACCGGCCGCAGTCGACCGTCGGGCGCACGTCTTCGACCACTGCACGGCGGGGGACGCCCCCCGGCCTGCGCGCCGACGCGTGCGTGCCGTCGCAGACCGCGTCGTTCTCGGGCCCGTAGAGCCTGCGGGCGCGCGCTGTCGCCATTGCGCTGTTCTCTCCCCTCGTATCCTCGTCAGCCGGTCGCGTGCGTCCGAGTGAGCCGGCTGTCCGCCGACCGCGAGCCCACTTGGGCCCCCGAGACCGGCACGCCGTGCTCGCCGGCACCCGTGTCCACCTCGGCTCGCTCCACGACGGCGTGCAAGTCCACGCGCGAAGGGAGCTCGCCGAAGGCGCCACGATGCTCGCGCTCCAGTCTGGACGACAAGAACGCGTCTGCCACCGCGGGCGAGGCGTGCCGGAGGAGGAGGGACGCCTGCAGGACGAGCGCGATCCGGCCAGCGAGGCGCCGTCCCCGGACCTCGAGGTCGCTCGTGTCCACGAGCTCCTTGCGGAGGGCCTCGAGCGCACCGTCGAGACGGGCATCTTCGCCCGACGCGCGGGCCACCTCTTCGACGACGGCCTCCACGCTCTCAGGGCTCGTCACCATCGCGCGCAGCACGTCGAGCGCTGCGATGTTGCCCGATCCCTCCCAGATCGAGTTCACGGGAGCCTCACGGTAGAGGCGGGGCATCTGCGACTCCTCGACGTACCCGTTGCCTCCGAGGCATTCGAGTGCTTCGGCGGCGTGCACCGGGGCACGCTTGCAGACCCAGTACTTGGCCGCAGGAAGCGCGATCCTGCGCAAGGCCGCCTCGGTGGCGTCGCCAGCCGCCGCACGATCCGTCGCGGCTGCGACGCGCAGGCTGAGGAGCGTCGCCGCTTCGGACTCGACCACCAAGTCGGCGAGGACGTTGGCCATGAGCGGCTGGTCGGCGAGGAGCGCTCCGAACGCGCGGCGGTGGCGTGCATGGTGGACCGCCTGGACGGCGCCCCACCGCATCCCGGCAGCGCTGGCAGTCGTCGCGTCGAGCCGCGTCGCCGAGACCATCTCCATGATCGTCCGGACGCCGCGGCCCTCCTCTCCGACGAGCCACCCGATCGCGCCGTCGTACTCCACCTCCGCCGACGCGTTCGAGCGGTTCCCGAGCTTGTCCTTCAGCCGTTGCAACCGGATGGCGTTGCGCTCGCCACCCGGCAGGACGCGTGGCACGGCGTAGCACGACAGGCCACCAGGCGCTCGAGCCAGGACGAGGAAGAGGTCGGACATCGGTGCCGACGTGAACCACTTGTGCCCGACGAGCCGGAAGCCACCGCCGCCTGCCGGCTCAGCGGTCGTCGCGTTGGCTCGGAGGTCGGAGCCGCCTTGCTTCTCGGTCAACGACATCCCTGCGACGAGGCCGCCCTTGGTCTCCGGGTCGCGCAACCCGAAGTCGTAGACGGCCGACTCGAGCAGCGGCTCGAAGCGCGCCGCGAGATCGGGAGCGTGACGGAGTGCCGGGACCGCCGCGTAGGTCATCGAGACCGGGCACAGATGCCCGGCGTCGGTCTGACCCCACACGAGGAGCTTCGCCGTGCGCGCCGTGTGCGCCGTGCGCCTCGGTGTCCGCCAGGCCGCCGCGTGCAGGCCCTGGGCAATGGCGAGCTGCATCAGCTCGTGCCAGTAGGGGTGGAACTCCACCTCGTCGACTCGGTTCCCGAAGCGGTCGTGGGTGTGCAGCACTGGCGGGTGCTCGTTCACGACCCTGGCGAGCTCCGCGACATGCGCCGACCCTGCGAGCCTTCCCACCTCGTGGAGCTCGGGCTCCGCCCACCCGGCGCCGAAGGCGTGCAACCCCGAGAGGAGCGCCGGGTCCGCTGCCACGTCGTAGTCGACGAGAACAGGTGGCTGGTTGGTCACTTCGTGGGTCGTCACGTCACCTCCTGTTCGCCATGCCCAGGCTACGTCCCGCGCAGCGCCGGTTCCCCACGCCATGCGGGTGTCGTTCGGAGATCGCGCGGCGCCCTGTGGGAAGGCTCGCCCTGTGGGAAGACTCGCCGTGTGGGAAGACTCGCCTCGTGGGTAGGCTCGCCGTGTGAGCCCCGGCGACGACGTCAACGAAGCAGACCGCCTCGAACAGCAGATGCCGCCTGCTCGCGACGAACGCGAGCTGCGTCCCATCCCGCCGGACGTACCCGACGCGGACGTGCTCGAGCAGCAGCTCCCCTTGGTGGAGGAGCAAGAGACGACTGGCATCGACGCCGAGCGCACCGAGCCGCTCGGCGACGAGGACTGGGCGTCCACATCGTCCGGCGACTGACCTCCCCGGCTCCTCCGGGCAATGACCGCGCGTCACAATGCGGAGGGTCGACGCGGTCGGCGGTGACTGTGGACGTGCCATCTCCGCCGCGGCCGTGAAGGCGCCGCGGGGGACCTCGCCCCGTCCGCGGCCGTCGGAGCGGCACTCGCGCGCCGAGCAGTCCTGGGGTCCACACAGGGCCTTCCCCCTGGACTCGCGCGGAGCCACCTGGGCGCACTGACGGCCTGCACGGCGACAGCCAGGCACGGCTGGTCCCCTTGCCCTGGCGGGGCGGCGCAGGAGCGCGCGACCTCTTTCCTCGCTGCACGCACCGAGGCGCTCATGGCCTCGGTGCGCAAGCTCGCCCCGGACCAGGGCCTCCACGTCGCGCCCTTCAGCTCGGTGCAGGTCGCGCACACCATCCCGGGGCTCACCGGGCTCGCCCGGTGGTGGGAGCCGCCTGGCGGGTCGCATCCTGGCCGGCGGTTATCGCACCCTGACGAACATCTCGCCGACCATGACCGAGGCGTGTTCGTCGGCGTCGAGCGCGGCGGCGATCTCGGCCTCGTCGGGGAAGCCCATCGCCAAGAGCTCACATCCCGACGCACATCTCGTGATCGTCTCGAGCAGGTCCGCGGTGCCGGTGAACGTCCTCGCCGCCGCGCGCGCCTCAGGAGAAAGCGAGCACCCCGCTCGCTCCAGCGCGCCGGCGAGGGCACCTGCGCCCAGCTGGTCCTCGAGAGCAGGACGGAGCGATCCGCCCGGCCACCGCTCCCCCGCGGCGATCAGCCACACCGGACGCTCGTCGGCACCGTACCCGTGGGCAACCAGCCAGTGGGCCGTGGCCGTGACGTTGCGCAGGCACCCCGCGACGACCGCCGGCCCGCCCGTGCGCTCGCCGGGGTCGTCCCCACCCTGGCCGCCCGCGACCGCCGCCGCGATCGCCGAGCCGTTCGGAGATGGAAGGACGAGCCGGTGCGTGGGCGGAGCAGCGAGCAGGGCGCCGGGCGAGAGCGTCCAGGGATGCGCGGGCGACCGCTCACGCCGGGGCACCGCGAGCGCGGCGCCGAGGCGCTCGGCTAGGTCGGCCGCACCCGCCATCCCGAGCGGGTACGGCACGATCGCGATCCCGCGGCCAGTCGCCACGCTCACCGCAGTCGTGAACGACAAGACGTCGACGACCACGAGCGCGCTCGCTGGACCTGGCAGGGTCCTAGCGGCAGTCACGCCCCAGTCGAAGCGGACTCCCGCACCAGCCTGTCGGAAGGAATCGACGAGGGCGTCCTCCACCACCGGCGAAGTATGGCGCAGGTCCGAGCAGCGCTGCGCCCGCCATCCTGACGGCCGGTCCTCTCCAGCGTCCGGCCCCGCGTCGAGTGCCACATGCAGCTGCGCGTCTGGGCCTGAAGGATCAGCTGACGGTCGCGATCACCTGGCCCTGGCGAAGCGGCACCTGCTCGGCGACGGCGACGTGCACGACACCGTCCGCAGGCGAGCACACCTCGACCGACACCTTGTCCATCTGCACCTCGGCCAGCAGCTGACCGGCGGCGACAGTCTCTCCCTCGCTGACGAACCAGGTGGCCACGATGCCCTCCTTGTCGGGCTCTGCCTGGGACAGCTCAGGGAAGGCGACGTCGATCACGAAAGCGACGTCTGCGTGCCGGGGGCTCGAGCACCTTCGAGCAGAGCCTTCACCCCATGACCTGCCGGACGGCCGAGCGGATCCGCTCCGGCGTCGGCAGGACCGTCTGCTCGAGCGCCCGGGCGTAGGGGATCGGAACGTCGGGGACGGCCACCCTCACGGGCGGAACCGCGAAGAGGGAGGGATCCCGCTCCGCGACCGTCGCCATCACCTCGGCGGACATGCCGAAGGACTGGTAGTCCTCGTCCACGACGACCAGCCTCCCGGTCCGACCCACCGACTCGACGATGGCGTCGCGATCGAGGGGCACCAGGCTCCGCAAGTCGAGCACCTCGACGTCGATGCCGTCGGTCGCCAGCTCGTCGGCGACGTCGAGGGCGTAGTGGACAGACAGCGAGACCGTGACGACGGTGACGTCGCGGCCGGACCTCACCACAGCCGCCTTCCCGATCGGCGTCTCGTAGGGCTCGGGGGGCACCTCGCCCAGCGCCCGGCGGGTCTTCGTCATCCATGCCAGCCCCATCGCCCCTTTATGGAAGAGGTAGATCACCGGGTTGTCGTCCCGGATGGCAGAGATCATGAGACCCTTGGCATCGGCCGGAGTCGACGGGATCACCACTTTCATCCCGGGCAGGTGGGCAAAGGTGCCCCAGAGGCACTGGGAGTGCTGGGCACCGTCGGAGTACCCGCCGCCCACCGCGCTCGTGAGGACGACCGGGACCTTCACGTTCCCGCCCGATTCGAAGTGGATCTTCGCCATGTGGTTGTAGATCTGGTCCATGCAGACCCCGAAGAAGTCGGCGAACATCAGCTCCACGATCGGCCGCATACCTTCCACGGCTGCGCCGGTGGCCAGCCCCATGAAGGCGGTCTCGGAGATCGGGGTGTCCAGCACGCGCTCCGGGCCGAAGCGCTCGAGCAGGCCGGTCGTCGAGCTGAAGATCCCTCCGTAGGCGCCGACGTCCTCGCCCAGGTAGAAGACGGACGGGTCTCGCTCCATCTCGGCGGCGATGCCCTCCACCATCGCCTTTGCCATCGTGAGCCGCCGTGGCGGCGGCGGTGCGGCTTTCGACGCAGGCTCTTCGACCACGGTCATGGTTCCTCCCTCACGCGAACACGTACGCGGACGCCGTCGCCGGGTCTGGCTCGGGGCTCGCCAGGGCGAACTCGACGGCCCGGTCCACCTCGGCAGCGGCGTCAGCCGCAATGCGCTCTGCCGACGCCTCGTCGAGCACCCCAGCCTCGAGCAGTAGGCGGCGGTAGCGCGGGATCGGGTCGCGCTCTTCGACCGTCTCGAGATCGGACCTGTAGGTCTGCGGATCGCCCTCGAAGTGTCCCCAGAGGCGAAGGGTGTGGACCTCGATCAGCGAGGGCCCTTCCCCGGCCCGGGCCCGTTCGACGGCCTGCCGCGCAGCGCGGTAGACGGCCTCAACGTCGTTGTCCTCGATCCGCACGCCAGGCATGGCGTTGGCAGCGGCGCGCGGCGAGTTGTCGGCCACGGCCGTCGACGCGCCCCGGTCGACCGAGATACCCCAGTCGTTGTCCTCGACGACGAACACCACGGGGAGCTTCCAGAGGGCGGCGAGGTTGAGCGACTCGTGGAAGGCGCCCTGGTTGGCCGCCCCCTCACCAGTGACGGCCACCGCCACGCTGTCAGTGCCTCGTTGGCGGAACGCGAACGCCTGGCCGAGAGCCGGGGGCAGCCCCTCGGCGATGATACCTGAGCACGAGAAGTGCACAGCCGGGTCGAACAGATGCATGTGCCCGCCGCGACCATGGCCGAGGCCGCCCTCGCGCCCGAAGATCTCGGCGGTCATCCTGGCGAGGTCGACGCCGTGAGCGATGGCGAGATGGTGCGGGCGGTGCGTCGCGGTCAGCGCGTCGGAGGGCCGGAGATGCGGGCAGACGCCTGCCGCAACCGGCTCCTGCCCGGCTGCCAGGTGCATCTCACCTGGGATCTTCCCGGCGCCGATGTCGAAGCCCGGCGTCTTGTCGGCGTGGTACTCCTGACGGATCCTCTCTTCGTAGGTGCGGATCAGGACCATCGTGCGGTAGAGGTCCAGGCGCACCGATCCTTCCAGCGGGCGGTCAGCCTCGGAGTCGTCGGACCTTGGATGGTCGGACTGGGAAAAGCCGGACTGGGAAAAGCCGGACTGGGAGATTGCAGCCACGGGCACGCCTCCTCTGCCTGTGCCGCTGCTGGCCACGTCGAGGGCCAGAGCAGATCGGCCTCACGGCGAGCCTACGACCGTGTCACCTGACCGACAAGGCCTCGTGCCCCCACTGTCACGGGCTATGCCTGGATCGGCCTGGTCGCTGTGACCACCGGCCCTACTCCGGCAGGAGCGCGACTTGGATGATCGAAGGGATGGTCAAAGCGCCGCCACGGCCGGTCATCTTCTTGACCGACTCCTTCGAGCTCGAAGAGACGCACGTCGATGCCGAGAGCCGGCTCTTTCGTGCGGCGTCCGAGCTGCTGCCGCTCGTCGGGGCTGCTACGGCCTCGGGCGAGACCGTCCTCATGAGGATCGGCCCTGCGCTCGGCGACCACGTGCTCGGGATCCCCGCCAGGGTGCACCTGGGCCCGCGCTGGACAAGAGGCGGCTGCGCGGCGATCGCCCTGCGCTGGGAGGCAGCGCACTTCGACTCGCTCTTCCCCGTCCTCGACGGCACCTTGATCATCTCTCCGCTCGGGAAGCACCGCTGCCGTGTCGCGATCGAAGCCTCGTACCGGCCTCCGCTCGAAGGCATCGGTGCGCTCCTCGACCGCGCCGTGCTCAACCGGGTTGCACAGTCGACCGTCCATGAGTTCCTGCGGCAGCTCGGCACCGCACTGTCGCCGCAGTCGGAGCCGGCAGCAGTCGATCCTGCACCTCAGGCGCGGCGAGACGCCGGATGTCTCGTCACCGACGATCGCCGGACGCTGTAGAGGGGTCGGACGCTGTAGAGGGGTCGGACGCTGTAGAGGGGTCGGACGCTGTAGAGCCCAGGACCTGCAGCTCGCGGCGCAGCTGCGTGAGCACCTCGGGATCCTCCAAGCCGGTCACGTCACCTCGGGCAGCGCCGTCCACCACCAGGTCGCGCAGGAGGCGCCGGACGATCTTCCCGCTGCGCGTACGAGGCATGGTCGACAGCACGTACATCCGCTTGGGCCGAGCGATGGGGCCGATGGCCTCGACTAGGCGGTCCGACAACCGTTCCTCGCCGACGCTACCGAGGGCGTCGGCGGCCAACGTCACGAACCCCACCGGCACCTGGCCCTTGGTCTCGTCGTCGACGCCGATGACCGCCGCCTCGGCGACGCCGGGCACGCTCAGTAGCGCGCTCTCCATCTCCATGGTCGACAGCCGGTGCGCGGCGACGTTGATGACGCCGTCGACCCGGCCCACGACCCAGATGTGCCCGTCGGGGTCCTCCAAGGCGGCATCGGCGCTGGCGTAGACGCCGGGACCGAAGGCCGAGAAGTACTGCGTGCGATAACGCTCGGGCTCCCTCCAGATGCTGCGGAACAGCGTCGGGAACGGTGTCGTGAGGACCAGGTGCCCCACTGCCCCGGTCCGCACCGGCACTCCCGCACCCCCGGCACCGGCGGCACCGGCGGCGTCGGGGTCGGCGGCACCGGCGGCACCGGCGGCGTCAGGGTCGGCGGCACCGTCGGCGTCAGGGTCGGCGGCACCGTCGGACAGGATGGCGTAGGCGTGCCCGGGGAGCGGCAGCCCGCACGACCCGGGCTTGGCCGGGGTCACCCCTGCGATCGACGACGTCCAGGCGCTCCCGGTCTCGCTCTGCCCGTAAGTGTTGTTGATCTCGAGGCGGCCGTGGCCGACGTGATCCTGGACCCAGTGCCAGGTCTTGGCGTCGAGCGGCTCACCCACCAAGGCCACCATCTGCAGCGTCGACAGGTCGTGGCGCCGGGTCCACTGCTCCCCGTAGCGAGCGAGCATGCGCAGCAGCGTGGGAGCCGTGAAGACCTTGGTCACGCAGTTCTCGGCGACGACGCGGTAGAAGCGGTCCGGCTCGGGGAAGTCCAGCGCTCCTTCGCACGCGAGCATGCTCGCCCCACAGGCGGTGGCACCCACCAGCTCGAAGATCGGGAACGTCAGCCAGCCCACGTCGGCCGTGCACCAGTAGACGTCGTCGGGCCCGAGGTCCAACGACAACCTCACGTTGTGGTACGCGCCCACCATGAACCCCAGGCCGCTGTGCACCAGTCCCTTCGGCTTCGCGCTGGTGCCACTCGTGTAGATGATGAACCCAGGTTCGTTCGCCTCGACCGGCACCGGGTCGGCGAGCGCGGCGGTGCGCGCGAGCAACTCGTCCCAGAACAGGTCTCGTCCCTCGGTCATCGGCACTCGAGGGTTGCCGCTGCGGCGCACGACCACCACGTGCTCCACGGAAGGAAGCTGCCCCAGCACCGAGTCCAGCGTGGACTTCAGGGCAATCGGTCTCCCCCGACGGAAGCTCTCGTCCGCGGTCACCACCACCCGCGCCCCGGTGTCCACGATGCGGTCAGCCAACGCCTGCGCCGAGAACCCCGAGAAGATGACGTTGTAGATCGCCCCGATCCGGAAGCAGGCGTGCACCGCCGCGAACGTCTCGAGGAGGTTCGGGAGGAAGACCGCCACCACGTCGCCTCGGCGCACCCCGAGGTCGGACAGCGCCTGGGCGAAACGGGCGGTCTGCTCGAGCAGCTCCGCGTAGGTCCACGACCGCTCAGCACCGTCCTCGCCCAGCCACCGCACGGCCAATCGCTCAGGATCGATGCGGGCGTGGCGGTCGACGCAGTTGACGCTGACGTTGCCGACGACGCCCGGGAAGTATTCGAACCCGTCCGCCAGGTCGCCGACGACGACCGGGTTCGCAGGCCAGCCAGACATCCACTCGAGGTCGTCGGCCACCTTGGCCCAGTAGGTGCCAGGGTCTCGAACGGACTCCTGGTACAGCGCCCGGTAGCTCTCGAGGTCGGTCACCGGCAACCGTCCCGACGGCGGTCTCGG
Organism: Actinomycetes bacterium; assembly: GCA_021844425.1. GTDB lineage: Bacteria > Actinomycetota > Acidimicrobiia > Acidimicrobiales > RAAP-2 > JAJYVT01. The sequence goes on from JAKBTL010000096.1 coordinate 24,320, forward strand.
TGGGGGGATGAGGGTGGCCTCGCGCACCATCGGCGGCAGCGTCACGGTTGCATGGTTGGGGCCCGCTGCCGCACGCGCCATGGACGTCGTCACCTCCGCTGGGTGGTGCCCGCCTGAATGAGACCCGACGAGTCTACGCACTCCTGTTCTGCGTGCGCCCAACCTTTGAAGCCGAAACTCCTCAGGTTGCCTGCCCCTGCCCAATGGGCAACCCGGATGCCACTGCCTCGCGGGCTGACCACAGTACGCTCCTATCGGCGTGCGCGTGACTGTGCTGCAGGAGCGCCGGCCAGGCCCATCCACAACCGGAGTCCGAGTTGGAACACCTCGTCGTCAGCCAGATCACTCGACACGGCTACCTCGCCGTGTTCTTTCTCATGGTGCTCGAATCGGCCTGCATCCCGATCCCGAGCGAGGCCGTGATGCTCCTCGGCGGTGCGCTCGCCGCCGGCATCACCGTCGCGGGCGTGAGCTCCCACCTCAACGTGGTGACCGTGGCACTGCTCGGGACCCTCGGCAACGTCGTGGGCGCCCTCGTCGCCTACGGCGTCGGCCGAGCAGGCGGCCGGCCGGTCGTCGAACGCTGGGGCCGGTACGTCCTCCTGCGTCGACACGACCTGGATCGTGCCGAGCGCTTCTTCGCCCGCCACGGTCGTTCGGCGGTGCTCATCGGTCGGGTCCTCCCGGTCGTTCGAACCTTCATCAGCCTCCCAGCGGGGATCGCCGAGATGCCCGCTGGGCAATTCACCGTCCTGACCGCCCTCGGCAGCCTTCCCTGGACGTTCGCCCTGGCGTTCGCCGGCTACGCGGTCGCGGGGCACTGGCGCGCGGTCTCCTCCGCCTTCACCCCCGTCACCATCGGGTTCGCTGCCGTCATCGCGGCGGCGATCGCCTGGTGGGCCGTCCGGCGCCTGCGCGGACGTCCTGACGTCGGCGTCGTGCGCGACAGCGGGTAGCGCTGAGCACGGCACCGGCGGCGAACCGCTCGGCGCCCACGACGATCAAGCCCTTCTGCCATGAGCGCCACGCTCGACGTGGCGCTACGAGGGGATCGAAGATGAGCTGCCCGATCTGGCAGCTCTGCGACGGCCAGATCGGACCCATCGATCGATACCGCGCGCTGCTGGCGCAGTCACACCGGCACCTGGCGGGGCTCGTGACTGTCGGAGCTCTTTCGACTGCGCTCGCGGCGCGTCGAGCCGGGCTCGCCGAATGGCGTTCGCTCCCGCTGTCGTCGGTGCCTGCATGGTCTTTCCAGGCAGCCCTCAGCCCATCTCCTGGCGAGCGACAGCGTGTCCATCGGGAGCGTCAGCACGAGAGCCAGCGGCGGCAGTGTGCCGGGTCCGGCAAGCTCAGCCCGCATGAGCGGAGATGGCCCAGGCAGAATCGTGCACGGGGCTTCACCCAGGAGGTCACCCAGGAGGTGCTTGACCCCAGGAGAGACCGAACGCCCGCGCTCCAGAAGACGGAGCGCGTTCGCAATCGTGTGCGCTGCTCCGATGCACTGTGCACTGCTTCGCGTCGGAATCGTCTTGGCGCTTGACGTCGCCGCCTGCTGGCGCTACAGATGAGGGTGGCGGCAGGGAGAAAGCGTGCCGATCATGGAAGTTACCGAGTCGGGCCGTGTGTACCACTCCCACCAGCAGGCCATCGGACAGCTCTTCCAGATCGGCCTGGCAGCCACGTCGCTGCAGAAGCGCACTGCCGATCCGTACGTGCAGGAGCAGCTTCTGCGCATGGTCGCGGACCTGGACCAGGTCATCGCCGCGCTTCGGTCGGTGACGTTCGACCTCGTGCCCGACTCCCTGGCGGCGCTCGAGCTGGTTCCCGAACTGCCTGGGTCCGAGCCTCCCGCTGCCTGACGCGCGGGGCCAGCGACTGCCAAAGGACGGCCACGCGGCGTTCCCGTCTCGTCACTGTTCGCGGAGATCCGCGGGAAGTGGTACTCGCGTTGTAGTCGCGTTGTAGTCCCGAGCAACATCCACTTCGTCGTCGGTGCGCTGGCACGCAGCAGGTGCTCGGCTCAGGAAGCACAGGCAGACGTTGCGTTGATCTCGAGCAGGTGTCTCTTTGGACCCGGGGCCAATGGAAAGGCGCGCCCCTGGACTGTCAACATGGCCCCGGCACCGCTGGTGATTCCTGCCGATCCGGCTGCCCGTCCCCGTCCCGTCGCGGGACTTGCACACGTGATCTTCGTAAAGCGGCTGCCCCGTCGATCAACCACATGACGTGGCCGGCGACGTAGGCAACGGTCGCGGCGGCCTGATGGCCAAGACGAATCTGAGGGCCACGAGCCAACCTCGCGCCCTTGTACAGCGTCACCCTGGCCGTCGCTGTTCTGTGGTTCACCATCATGAGTGAGACCCACGCACCGGTCTTCGTCGCCGCGAGCCCATCGACCCCCGACCAGCCCCCGAGTGCTCGTTCACCAAGCTTCGTACCAGTTACAGCGTCGAAGCTGCTCAGAACGGCACCGGGAATGGACGCGCCTTGCCTGTCGCCGAGCACGTAGAGGGTCCGTCCGTTCGGAGAGCCCACCATCGCGGCGGGCCGGTATCCGAGTGGGTCGACCCGGATGACAGCACCCGTCTCAGGGTCGACCGCAAGCAGGCTCGTCGGGGTCGCCTCGATGCCGGGCGTCTCCGAACATCGTCGGCTGCGGACGGCTGACGCGCTGCTCGAGGGCGTGGCTGTAGACGCGCAGGGTGACACTGGCGTCGGCGTGCCCCAGCCGACCGGCTGCCGTGCGCACGTCGATGCCGGCAGCGATCATCTCCGTCGTCGAGAAATGCCGCATTTCGTGAAGGTGCGTCTTCACGCCGGCCGTCCGGGCAATACGCGTCGTGAACTTCGTGACCAGTGCCGGCATGTACGGCTCGGCACCGACCGGAGAACGAGAGAACACGAACCCGCCGCTCGGAACCTCGAGCCCGATCCGGCGCTCGGCGTGCGTCTTCGTCGCCTTCTCAGCCCATCCCCCGCCGTGGATCTCGAAGACCGAACGGGCGATGGCGAGCGTGGCCACCTGCCAGTCGACGTCGGGCCACCGGAGCGTGCGCAGCTCCCCCCGGCGAGCGCCGGTGAGCGCGGCCATGAGGATGAACGACGCGAGGCCCGGTTCCACCTCTTCGGCCTTCCGCGCGGTCGCTTGGACCTGCTGCGGGGTCGGCGCCTTCACTTGGGCCGCGTGCACTGGCGGCGGCGTGGCACGTATCGCCACGTTGCGGTCGACGAGATCCCAACGCTCGGCCTCGTGCAGCGCGGCTCCGATGAGCCCATGCATGGGCGCACGGTCGTCGCCTTGTCGCCCTTGCCCGTGAGCTTGGCGTACAGCCGTTCGAGGTCTGACGCGGTGAGCTTGGCGAGCCGCATCTTCCCCAGCTCCGGCCGCACGACGGCATCTGCAATCTGGCGGTACGTGACCACGGTCGTCGGCGAGCGAGCGAGTCGCTGTGAACGAGGCAGCGGTCGAGCAAGTCCCCCACCGTCGTCGTCACGGTCGCACCGTTGCCGCGCGCGACCGTGGCCGCCATCTTCGCCAACTCCCTGTCGGCGTGCCGCGTGCCGGCGCATGGGTTCGCCACCTGGGGCTTGCCATCTTTCGCCTTCGCCCGCGTGGCAAGCGTCTTCGTCACCTGTATCTGCGTTCCGTTGGCGCGGAGTCCCGCGTATACGCGCAGTCGCCACACTCCGGGCCTGATCTCGGTCTCGGTGCAGTTCACGCAGCCATTGTGGTCAGCTGTAGTTCCAGCCGCTCACATGACGCTCGCAACAAGCCCTTGGCGTGGTGGGGCCGGCTGGGATCGAACCAGCGACCAAGGGATTATGAGTCCCCCGCTCTGACCACTGAGCTACGGCCCCGGACGCTGTCTAGCAGGATCTACGGGGCCTGCACGCGACGTCGCAGGACGTGCGCTCCCAACCGGTGCGTGCGTGTGGCCGCGAGGCGCCCGGCGAGTGCGCGGGAGCGATCAGGGAACGGCCAGGACAGGACGCTTCGCCGCGTGCAGGACCTTGTACGCGGTCCCGCCGAGCATGAGGGCGCTGAAGACGGACGGTCCATGCAACCCGATCACGACCACGTCCGCAGCCACCTCGTCTGCTACATGCAGGATCTCCCGAGCGGTGTCTTCGACTCGTACGCGGCGGACGTCGGCGACGACCTCGAGACTTGTTTCGCGGAGGACCGCGAGCTCCTTCCTGAGGAGGGACTCCACCTCCTCGTCGGTCTCGCGCTCGAAGGAGCCGCCACCCATCTTCCCGACGAGCACATCGTGCTCTTTCAGGTGGAGGAGATGAACCGCGCCCCCCGTCGCCTTCGCGAGGTCCCGGGCCACCACCACCGCCCGGTCGGACTGCTCCGACCTGTCGACAGCCACCATGATCGTTCGGAACTCGCTCATCGCACCTCGCCTCCGCCCTGGACCAGCTCCTTCACGTCCTCGCCGTGCCGCAGGTGCGGCCGGTGGGCGAGGTAGACGACGGCACCGATCACGAGGATCACGACCATGACCACCAGCGTCATCCAGCCGTAGTTAAAGAGCGCGGCACGCGGTGAGGTCAGCGCGCTCGGGAACACGATGTTCACGAACATGCCCACGCCGTAGATCATGGCGACGACGTAGACGGGGTACGCCCAGCGGCCGAGGTCGAACCCCGCGGGGCGCCAACCTCGGATCCGGCCGATCAGCGCTCCGAGGACCACCATCTGGAAGGACAGGTAGATCCCCGAGGTCGCGAACGACACGAGGATGAACAGCGCGTTCACCTTCGCCGGGTATGTGAAGAAGAGGATGTGGATCGGCTTGGAGGGCGTGGCCCGTGCGAGCAGCGCGAAGAGCGCGGGGAGGACGGTCGCGACGAGCACGGCGGCCACCGGGGTCTTCGTGCGGCGCGAGATGCTCCGCAGCACGCCGCTCGCCGGCAGCTGGCGGTCCCGCGCGTAGCTGAACAGCACGCGTGAGCCTGCCGCCTGCACCGAAAGACCGCAGGAGAAGAACGCAAGGCAGATGAGCACGAGCACGGTGTCGGCCAGCGCCGACGAGTGGATGTTGGAGGAGATGATGTACGGAACGCCGCCCGTGATCACCTTCGAGAGGTTCGACCCGGGGATCGCGAGCGCGAGCCCGGCCACGAGCACGAAGGAGGTGATGCCGCCCACGATCATCGTGGTGACCATCGCGCGGGGCACTCTGCGACGCGCGTCCACGACCTCCTCGGCGATGTCCCCGGCCGACTCGAAGCCGTAGAAGATGTAGACGTTCGCGAGCACCGCGACGAGGGCGGCTCCGGGGAACCAGCTGCCGCCGAAGCTGACCCCGAAGGGATTGTGCGCGGCCCGTGTGGTGCCCGAGGTCGAGTTCAGGTACCCCGCCGAATGGTGGAACCCCGCCACGGCCAGCAGGACGAAGACGCCGAAGGTGCCGAGGACCTCGACCCAGACGCCCCAGCGCGCGATGAGCGCCGTGTAGTTCACGCCGACGATGTTGATCGTCGCCTGGATCGCGATGAGCACGATCGTGCAGACGAGTATCACGTTCGGGCTCGCCGCTGTGAAGTGGGTCCCGAACCAGTTGTTGATGAGCGTGATGACGTAGCCGGTGATCCCGGTGTCGACTGACGCGACGGTGATGATCAGCGCCCACGCGTAGATCCACCCGACCCACCAGCCGTAGGAGGGCCCGATGACCCGTCGCGACCACTGGTAGAGAGCGCCCGCGAGCGGGTACGAGCTTCCGAGCTCGGCGAAGACGAGCGAGACGAGGAGCTGGCCCGCGACGACGATCGGGATGGTCCAGATGTAGCGGGGGCCGCCGGTGCCGACGCCGAGCGCGAACAACGAGTAGATCCCCACCACGGGCGACAGGTAGGTGAAGGCGACGCCGAAGTTCGAGAAGAAGCTGAGGGACCGCCGCAGCTCCTGGCGGTAGCCGAAGCTCGCGAGCTGGTCGGCGTCAGGCCGCTGGTCCTGGTGGTCCGTCCCCGTGGGCTGCGCCATCGACACCCCCCGTTGCCATCGCGAGGGCGCTTCCGGATCGACAGGCAGGACCCCGGTCCCTGCCGGATCGACGGGGAAGGACCCCTGCCGGATCGACGGGGACAAGTCTGTACACGAAGCGGCCGCGACGTCCAGCATCCCGGGACCGTCGAGCCTCGATCCCTGCCCTGGAGCGACCTTCCGGCCAGCTACCCTCCCACCGGCCAGCTACCCTCCCGACGGCCAGCCTCCCGACGGCCAGCCTCCCGACGGCCACATCGCGGCCGGGTCGTCCCCCTCGCCCCCGGTGCCCCCTCGGCTGCGTCCATCAAGCTCGCGGCCACGCTCGAGCTCGGAGGACGGCCGGCGGACCAGCACGCCCAACGGCGTCTGTTCCACGAGGTCCGCCACCCGGTACGCGAGCGACCGCGCCGCCGACGCGGCGGAAGGCCCGACCGCGCTCCTCGGTGCCCGTGCTCCCCCGCGGCGAAGCACGGGCAGCACCGACACGAAGAGGGCGCCGGCGACCGAGGCATGGTCCGAGGGAAACGCGAAGTCGTGGGATTTGGCGACGAGCACCAGTGCGTGCCGGTACGTGTCGTAGGGGCGAAGCTCCCCGGCAGCATGTCCGACGAGCTGGTTCAGACCGAGGGCGACCGGCGTTCCGACGCCCCCGACGAAGCGCAACGCTGCGCCATGGACGTCCCTGCGCCACCGCGCCAACACGTACGCCACGAGGAAGAGGGCTGCCATGAGCGTCAGCTCGAGCCACAACGCGTACGCGTGCATGAACCCGTGCGCCCAGGCCGTCTGCCGAGCGAAACTGTTCAGGTCCAGGTAGAGGCTCGTGTTCAAGCCCTGAGGCCAGAGCACCTTCACGCTGGCGAGGACGAGCGCGACGGCTACGGGCACGCGCGACCGATCGGTTCCGTCGCCGCCGCCCGGACGAGCCCACTGCGCCACCAGGGAAGGAAGGAGCGTTGCCTCTCCCGTCGCCGGTGCCTGCGCGATGCTGAGCTTGTGACGATCGAGACCAGCGACGTGCCGCTGCCGGGCACCGATCCTTGGGTTCGCGACCTGCTCGCGAGCGCGACGGATCCCGAGACGAGGGACGTCGCGCTCGACCTCGGCCGGACGGCACCTGCGAGCTACCGGGAGCGCACCACGCCCGAGCAGGCAGCGCTCGATGCCGGCGAGCTGCGGACGCTCTTCGGCGGCGGGTTGGCGGCACACGCCGGGGGTCCGCCTGACGGGGATGCGAGGGGCGAGCACCGCTTCACGGTACGAGCGTTGGGTGAGCGGTTCCACATCCGCAGGCTGGCCGCACGGCCCGTCGAGCTGACTGCCCTCCTTCCCGTGCTCGAGAGCTTCGGCCTCGTCGTCGAAGAGTCGGTCCCCTACCGCTTCGAGCTCAGGGACGGTCTCCCGGTCTCGATCGACGACGTTGGTGTGCATCTGGTCAAGCTGGGTGCCGGCGCCGACACCTTCGACCCGGCGGCCGACGGACCACGCCTCGTCGAGGCGCTCGACGCCGTCGTGGGCGGCAGGACGGAGGTCGACCAGCTGAACGTCCTCGTCCCTGCGGCCGACCTCGGCTGGCGCGAGGTCTCGCTCCTTCGTGCCTACACGAACTACTGGGCGCAGTGCGACCCTCCCGCGCCGCCGACCGACGTCGAAGAGGCGCTGATCGCCTACCCTGCGGTCGCCCGCGCCCTCGTCGCCTACTTCCTCGCCCGCTTCGACCCGTCTGCAGAGGAGCCCGAGGCGTCGGTGCGCGCCGCGTGCGCCGCCGAGCTCGCGCAGGTGCCGCTCTTGCGCTGGGATCGGGCGCTGCGCGTGGTGCTCTCCCTCGTCGACGCGACCGTCCGCACCGATTTCTTCCAGCGGAGGCCAACAGGCCGGCCAAAGGACGCCGTGACCCTCAAGATCGAGAGCGGCTCCGTCCCCCACCTGCATGCTCCTCTGCCGAGGGTCGAGGCCTGGGTGCACGCACCGGACGTCGAGGGCATCCACCTACGCGCCGGCCTGGTCGCCCGCGGCGGCATCCGCTGGAGCGAGCGACCGGACGACTTCCGCACCGAGGTGCTCGACCTCATGGTCGCCCAGGTGAAGAAGAACGCCATCATCGTCCCGACCGGAGCGAAGGGGGGTTTCGTCTGCCGGCAGCCCGCACGTCCCACTCCCGAGGACGTCCGGCGCTGCTACTCGGTCTTCGTCGGCTCGCTCCTCGACATCACCGACGACCTCGAGGGCGGCAAGGTCGTCGCGCCTCACGACATGGTCGTCCACGACGGTGCCGACCCCTACCTCGTCGTCGCTGCCGACAAGGGCACCGCCGAGCTATCCGACCTCGCAAACGAGCTCAGCGCAGCCCACGGGTTCTGGCTCGGTGACGCCTTCGCATCGGGCGGGAGCCATGGCTACAACCACAAGGCCATGGGCATCACTGCACGGGGCGGCTGGGTGGCCGTGCGGCGCCATTTCCACCAGCTTGGCATCGACGTCCAGCGCGAGCCGATCCTCGTGGCCGGCGTCGGCGACATGTCCGGTGACGTCTTCGGCAACGCGATGCTCCTGAGCAGCGCCATCCGGCTCGTCGCCGCATTCGACCACCGGCACGTCTTCTTGGACCCCGATCCTGACCCAGCGGTCTCCTTTCGCGAGCGGACACGTCTGGCGAAGCTCGCCGCATCGAGCTGGGCCGACTACTCGGCGGAGCTCATCTCCCCCGGGGGAGGGGTGTGGGCACGCGACGTGAAGGAAGTGCCCCTCGCCCCCGAGGCGCGCAGGGTGCTCGGCATCGAGCGCGAGCGCCTCTCGCCTCCCGAGCTCATCAGCGCGATCCTCGAGGCGCCCGTCGACCTCTTGTGGTTCGGTGGCGTAGGGACGTTCGTCAAGGCCTCCGGGGAGCCCGACAGCGAAGTGGGCGACCACGCCAACGACGAGGTCCGAGTCACCGCCGAGCGCATCCGCGCCCGGGTGATCGGCGAAGGGGGCAACCTCGGACTGACGCAGCAGGCCCGGATCCGCTACTCACGACGCGGCGGGCGCATCAACACCGACTTCATCGACAATGCCGCAGGAGTCGCCACCTCCGACCGCGAGGTGAACCTGAAGATCCTCCTCGCGCTCGCGATCGAAGAGGGTCGGATCGAGCTCTTCGACCGCGACGCGTACCTCGAACGCGCCCAGGAGGACGTCGCCGCCGAGGTGCTCCGCCAAGTCGACCACAGCGTCGCCGCGCTCAACCGGGCGGTGCCCGACAGCGCGGAGCAGCTCGACGCCTACGCCGCGTTGATCGACGCTCTCGAGGCGTCGGGGCGCCTCGACCGTGCCGTCGAGTCCCTTCCGGCGGCGGACGAGATCGCAGTCCGACGCGCTGCAGGCGCGGGCATGATCCGGCCGGAGCTCGCGGTGCTCCTCGCCTACGCGACGTCCGACCTCGGTGCAGCCATCGAACAGTCCCCGGTCGTCGCGGACCCGTCCTTCGCGAGCGCCGTCGAGTCCTACTTCCCCGCAGAGATGCGGGCGGAGCTCCGCGATCTGATCACCAAGCACCGTCTCTACGACCAGATCCTGGCGACCGAGGTGGCGGGCGAGATCGTCGACCAGCTCGGAGCGGTATGGGCCCACGAGACCGCGGCCGAGCTCGGTGTCGGCCTGGGTGACGTCGCCGGCGCATACTGGGCGGCACGCGACGTCGTGGGAGCCGCGGGGCCATGGGCGGAGCTCGACACGTTGTGGACCGAGCTGCCGGCAGATGCCGACGCCAGGCTGCACCGCATCGTGAGCGACGCTGTCGCCGCTCTCGCCCGGACGTACCTGCGGCGCGGGGTGCCGGTGCAACCAAGCGCGCTCATCGCCGACGACCTCTCGATCGCCGACGCGCTCGCGGCCGTCCCATCGAGCCAGGAGGCGGTCAACGAGCTCCTGGCACTGGGCGTCGGCCGTTCCCTCGCCGAGAGGTGGCCTGCCGTCGCTGCGCGCGCCATGACGGGCGACGTCGGTCCGGTCGTTCGTGCGACCGGGCGACCGGTGGACGAGGTTCTCCGTGCGTTCGCGCTCGTGGACGACGCAGCCGGAGTCCCGCGCATGGTGCGCGCGCTCCGCCGGGCGTCCACGCCCGACCGGTGGCGGTCCTGGCTCACGAGAGCCACCTTGGACGACCTCGCAGACTGGCGAGTCGCCGCCGTGCTCGACGCGTTCGAGTCCGGTCACGATCCGGCTGACCCGCTCATCGGGTGGTCAGCTGCGCACGACGCGCCCCTCTCCGCCGCGCGGCGGCTCCTCCTCGCACTGGACGCGCAAGGTGCAGACCCGACGACCGTGGTCGCGGTCGCCATGCGACGGCTGCCGAACGTGTCCGCCCGGCGACGTCCATAGCGCGAACGCCACGCTCCGGGGCTGGGACTCGAACCCAGAACCAACGGATTAACAGTCCGCTGCGCTGCCGATTGCGCCACCCCGGAAGGGTCGGGGCGTCAGCCTACCAGGGGCCCAGCAGAGGCCGCCTGCGTCCCCGAAAGGCCGCCTGGCGTCCCCATGCAGCCCTTTCAGGCCTCTTCGAGGTAGTCGCGCAGGAGGAACGCCGCGTCGGGACGCCGGAGCTTGGCGAGCGTCTTCGATTCGATCTGGCGCACACGCTCTCGGGTCACGCCGAACTCCCTCCCCACCTCTTCGAGGGTGCGGATCTTGCCGTCGTCGAGACCGAAGCGGAGCCGCACGATGTCCTGCTCTCGCTCGGACAAGAACGCGAGCGCCGCCTTCACCGCTCGGTCGAGCATGGCCCGGGTGGCGGCGTCGTCGGGAACGACGGCGCTGCGGTCCTCGATCAGGTCGGACAGGCTGAAGTCGTCCTCCTCCCCCACCGGCTGCTCGAGGGAGACGGTGTCGAGGCTCAGTCGCTGGATCTCGCGCACCCGTTCGATCGGGAATTCGACCCGCTGCGCCACTTCCTCGGGGGTGGGCTCGCGCCCGAGCTCCTGGAGCAGATGGCGCTGGGCCCAGACCACCTTGTTGATCGTCTCGACCATGTGGACGGGGATGCGGATCGTCCGGGCCTGATCGGCGATGGCGCGCGTGATGGCCTGGCGGATCCACCACGTCGCGTACGTAGAGAACTTGAAGCCCTTCTCGTAGTCGAACTTGTCGACCGCCCGCATGAGACCGAGGTTCCCCTCTTGGATGAGGTCCAAGAAGGCAAGGCCCCGGTTCCGGTAGCGCTTCGCGATCGAGACCACGAGGCGGAGGTTGGCCTCGATCAGGACCTCCTTCGCCTGCTCGCCAAGGCGGACGACACGGCGCTCGTGCGCCTGCTGGTCGGGCGTGAGGAGATGCTCCGGCGGCCCGCCCTGGGCCTCCGCCTCCTCCTGCGCGGCCAGCCGAGCGGCTGCCTCGTTGCCGGCTTCGATCCGGCGTGCCATCTCGACTTCCAGCTCCGCGCTGAGGAGCGGGACCTTGCCGATCTCCTTCAGGTACGTGTGGACCGGATCCTCAGCGCTGCTGCTGAAGTACTCGGAGGTGCCTGACGAGCCGTCCGGGGAGGACTTCGTCCTGCGCAGGGCGCGAGGGCGAGGAGCGCTGGCTGACTCCTCGACGCTTCGAACGGTCCCTTCCTCGTGCGGGGATCTCCCGTTCGTGCTCATCAAGGCTCCGTCGTGCTCGTTCGAGGTGCTTCCCGTACAGGACCTTCCTGTGGTGGGCCGACCAACCACGCTACCAACCGGTCCGCGGCCTCGCGGCAGCGCGCAGGTTCGTCCAGCTCCTCGATCCACCGCCGGACCCGCGCGGTCTCGGCGGCGACGTCGGCGAGGTCCGCCTGGCCGGTGCGTGCGGCAGCTTGCCGGCTGGCGAGCACCTTCCTGGCTGCCTCTCGCGCGAGCTGAGCGACCACCGAGTCGGAGGGGTCGGCCCGCGGATCGTCAGGGAGCGCCAGCTCCTCGACGCAGAGGCGCCGAAGCAGATCGGCGACATCGTCGTCCGCGGCGTCGACGGCCGCCCGGACGCTGTCTGCGCCGGCGAGGGCGAGGAAGGCCCGGCGCTGCAGCTCGTCGGCGAAGAGCACGTCCTCGAGCCGGTCCGCGACGAGGTCCGGCCTGTGGACGGCAAGCCTGAGGGCTTCGAGGCCCGGGCGGTTCACCGGGGCCGGGGACCCGCGCCTGCGCCCGACCCCGGCGACCCCCTGACGTCCAGGCACCGTCGCGTCCCGACGCCGAGGCGCCGGCGCCTCTCGGCCAGACGTCCGCGCCGTAGCGCTCGATGCCGGCGCCGCCGCCTCGGCCCGGAGGAGCTCGGGGTCGAGCCGAGTCGCGTCTGCGACCGCCATGACGTACTGGTCACGCACCAGCGGGTCGGGGTGCTCGGCGACGGTCGCCAGCGCCGCCTTCGCCGCCTTCGCGCGACCCTCGGGCGTCGACAGGTCGTGCTGCGACAGGGCTCTGGAGACGCGGAACTGCAGGAATGGCACCGCCGAGGCGATCGCCTGGCGCAGCTCCTCGGGGTCCGAGCGCGCGAGGTCTCCGGGGTCGGCACCTCGAGGCAGTGCCGCCACCCGCAGGTCGACGTCGTGGCGGCGTTCCCACTCGTAGACCCGCGCCGTCGCAGACTGACCCGCCTGGTCCGCGTCGTACGCGAGGACGATGCGGCGGCCGAAGTTGTGCAGGAGGCGGAAGTGCTCCTCTCCGAGCGCAGTGCCACAGGTCGCCACCGCCCGCTCGATCCCGGCCGTGAAGCACCCGATGACGTCCGTGTAGCCCTCGCACACGACGACCTCCCCGGTCGCCACGATGTCGTGCTTCGCCCAATTGAGCGCGTAGAGGGTGCGGCGCTTCGAGTAGACGGGCGTCTCCGGGGAGTTCTTGTACTTCGGCTCGGCGCGCCGGCGCGCGTCCGACGCCGCGGCACCCGCTCGCTCCGGGAGGATCCTCCCGCCCAGGGCGACGGCCCGCCCCGAGGGGTCGAAGATCGGGAACAGGACACGTGCGCGGAAGGAGTCCTGGAGCCGACCGGCACGGTTGACGAAGCCGAGACCGCTGTCGATGGCGACCTGCGCCGTCAGTCCGAGCCCGCGGGTCAGCGCATCCCAGTCGTCCGGCGCCCACCCCAGCTGGAAACGGCGCACGACGACGCCGTCGTAGCCGCGGGAGCGCAGGTAGTCTCGAGCCCGGCCCGCGTCCGGCGCCGACAGCAGCCGTTCGTGGTACCACTCGACCGCCCTGGCCATCGCGTCGAGCAGCTCCCCGCGGCGTCTGTGGTCCGCGGTGCCCTCCTCGGTCTCGTGCAGGACGATCCCCGCGCGCTCCGCGAGGAACCTGACGGCATCCGCGAAGTCCATGTGCTCGGTCGCCCGGACGAACGTGATCGCGTCGCCCGAGGTCTGACAGCCGAAGCAGTAGTAGAAGCCCTCCTGCGCGTTGACGCTGAACGATGGGGTCTTCTCGCTGTGGAACGGGCAGAGGCCGACCCATCGGCGTCCCTGCTGCCTGAGCGCCGCGTGCTCGGAGACGAGCGCGACCAGGTCGGTGGCCGCACGGACCTGGGCGACCTCCTCGTCGGGAATGCTCACGCTGCGGAGGGTACCTGCCCGCGAGGCCTACGCCGGTGCCTGGCTGCGCCATCGGAGCGGCCGTGCGGGCACCTCTTCGACTTCGACCAGCGCCGAGCGAGCAGCGGCGAGCGGTCAGCGGCGCCCGGCCTGCTTGCCGTTGTGCCCGTCGGCGCGCCGAACCGCCTTCACCGGGCTGGAGGACCCCAGCGCCGCCGCGGGCCGCGGCTTGTTCTCGGGCTCCCGGCGCTCCACCGCCCTCGACCCTCGTTTCGCCGGCGACACAGCTTTCGAGGCAGCCCGCCCTTGGCCACCTCGGGCTCGCGACGCACCCCCACGCGCAGCCGACGCGCTCGCCCTCGCCTCGCGCCCCCCCGCTGCGATGACCGCCTGCGCCGCCGCGAGGCGGGCGACCGGGACCCGGTACGGGGAGCAGCTCACGTAGTCGAGGCCGGCGTCGTAGAAGAAGCGGATCGACGCCGGGTCGCCACCGTGCTCGCCGCAGACTCCGACTTTGAGGTCCGGCTTCACCTCCCGGCCCCTCGAGGTCCCGAGCCGGACGAGCTCGCCCACCCCGTCGGTGTCCACGGTCTCGAACGGGTTGCGCGAGAGCAGCCCCTGGTCGAGGTACGTCGACATCATCCGTCCCTCGACGTCGTCGCGGCTGAAGCCGAAGGTCATCTGGGTGAGGTCGTTCGTGCCGAACGAGAAGAACTCGGCCACTTGCGCGATCTCGCCTCCGCGCAGTGCGGCCCTCGGGGTCTCGATCATCGTGCCGATCTTCACGTCGACGTGCGTCCCGCTCCCCGACGGCCGAGCGCGCCCCGAGGCCCTGCGGGGACCGTTCGTCTCCGGATCTTCCGCGCCGGCGACCTGGGCGATCGCGTCCTCGACCCACCTTCGGGCAACCGCGAGCTCCTCGCGCGCGACCGTCAGCGGGATCATGATCTCGACGACGGGATGCCCCCCTGCGGCTGCGCGCTCGTGCGCCGCCTCCATCAGCGCCCGCACCTGCATCGCGTAGAGCCCCGGCTTCATCACCCCGAGGCGGACGCCACGGGTTCCGAGCATCGGGTTCGCCTCCTTCCAGGACTTCGCTGCCTGGTAGAGCTTGTGCTCTTCGTCGGTGAGGCCCGTGGTCGCCTCCTTGATGGCGAGCTCTTCGGTCGACGGGAGGAACTCGTGGAGCGGGGGATCGAGCAGGCGCACGGTGACGGGCAGCCCGTCCATGGCCTCGAGGATCGCCAAGAAGTCTTCGCGCTGGACCTCGCGCAGCTGTTCGAGCGCCTCTCGCTCCTCCTCCTCCCCCTCCGAGAGGATCATCCTGCGCACCACCGGCAGCCGGTCCTCTCCGAAGAACATGTGCTCGGTCCGGCAGAGGCCGATCCCCTCGGCACCCAGACGTCTCGCGTTGGCAGCGTCCTCGCCGTTGTCCGCGTTCGCCCTGACACCGAGCTCGCCCTCCCGGATCTCGTCTGCCCAGCGGAGCACGACGTCGAACTCGGGCGGGGGCGCTGCCGGGGTGAGCTCGACCTTGCCCGCGACCACCTCACCGGTCGCCCCGTCGATCGAGATCCAGTCGCCCTCCCCGATGGTGACGTCCCCGACGGTGAAGCTGTGCCGACCGATGCGCAGCGCCTCGGCCCCGACCACCGCCGGCTTCCCCCAGCCGCGCGCCACGACGGCCGCATGGCTCACGAGCCCGCCGCGCGCGGTCAGGACGCCTTGGGCGGCGAGCATCCCGTGCACGTCCTCGGGAGAGGTCTCGTTGCGCACGAGCACGACGTCTTCGCCGCGCTGGGCCGCCGCCTCGGCGTCGTCCGCGCTGAAGTACGCCCGTCCGACGGCTGCACCGGGCGACGCGGCGAGCCCCTTGGCGATGACGTGGTACCCCGTACCGGCGAACTGCGGGTGCAGCACCGAGGCCAGGTGGTCCTCGGTGATCCTCGACACCGCCTCGGCGCGGCTCAGGCGGATCTTCGGCTCCTTGGTCATGTCGACGGCCATCTTCAGGGCCGCACGACCGGTCCGCTTCCCGACGCGGGTCTGGAGCATCCAGAGCTTGCCTTGCTCGATGGTGAACTCCGTGTCGCACATATCGCGGTAGTGGCGCTCGAGGCGGCCGAACACCTCCATCAGCTCTCGGTAGACGGCCGGGAAGGTGCGCTCGAGCGCGGAGAGAGGCTCCGTGTTCCGGATGCCTGCGACCACGTCCTCTCCCTGTGCGTTGACGAGGAAGTCGCCGTAGACGCCCTTCTCCCCGGTTGCAGGGTCGCGCGTGAAGCCGACCCCGGTCCCAGACCGGTCGTCGCGGTTCCCGAAGACCATCGCCTGGACGTTCACGGCCGTGCCCAGGGTGTGGGGGATGTGCTCGCGCTCGCGGTAGGCGACAGCGCGAGGACCGTTCCAGCTGCGGAACACCGCCTCGATCGCCCCGCGGAGCTGGTCGCCCGGATCCTGGGGGAACGGCTCTCCCGTTTGGCGCTCGACCACTTGCTTGTAGGAGTCCACGAGGTAGCGCAGCAGCTCGGTGGGCACACGGGCGTCGGACGTGGTCCCCGCGAGCTCCTTCGCCGCGTCGAACAGCCCGTCGAACTGTTGCCCCTCGATGCCGAGGACGATCCGGCCGTACATGGCGACGAACCTTCGGTAGGAGTCGTAGGCGAACCGCTCGTCGTCCGTCTGCTTGGCGAGCCCCTCGACCGAGTGGTCGTTCAGCCCGAGGTTCAAGACGGTGTCCATCATCCCGGGCATCGAGAACTGCGCCCCTGAGCGCACGGAGACGAGCAGCGGGTCGACGGGATCGCCGATCTCCTTGCCCATCGCCCGCTCGAGGCGTCGCCTCGCACGCGCCGCCTCGTCGGTCAGGCCGTCGGGCCACCCGCTCTCCATGTAGGCGCGGCAGGCATCGGTCGAGATGGTGAACCCGGGAGGCACCGGCAAGCCGAGCACCGACGTCATCTCAGCCAGATTGGCGCCCTTGCCGCCGAGGAGATCCTTCATCTCCATCGGCGGGCGCCGGTGCGAGTGGTCGAAGTCGAAGATGTACGGCATTGGGCCTCCTCGCCATCCAGGGGCGTGGCCGGCGCGCGGTCCGTCGGGCACGTCTGGGACCTCGCCGGAGAACGCACCAACCTTACGACGTGCCCCCCTGCTTCTGCGAGCCGCGCGGCGCTCAGTTGTCGCCCGCGCGGCTCCGCAGCTCGGCCACGAGGCCGTCGACGGGCACCCGCACCTGTGCGGTGGTGTCGCGCTCGCGGATCGTCACGGCACGGTCCTCGAGCGAGTCGAAGTCCACCGTCACGCACGACGGGGTCCCGATCTCGTCGTGACGGCGATAGCGGCGCCCGATGCTCTGGGTGACGTCGTAGTCGCACATGAAGTGAGGCTGGAGCAGGTGCAGCACCTCACGTGCCATCGTCTCGAGCGGCTCCTTCTTCGAGAGCGGCAGGACGGCTACCTGGTACGGGGCGAGCCTGTGGTGCAGGCGGAGCACGGTGCGAGCCTCGCCGCCCACCTCGTCCTCGTCGTATGCCGCGAGCAAGAACGCCATCATCGTGCGCGTCACCCCGCCCGCGGGCTCGATGACGTGGGGGTAGTAGCGCTCGCCCGTCGAGGGGTCGAAGTAGTCGAGGTGGGCGCCCGAGGCCTCCGCGTGGCGCCGGAGGTCGTAGTCCGTGCGGTTGGCAATGCCTTCGAGCTCGTCCCAGCCCCAGGGGAAGAGGTACTCGAGATCGGAGGTCGCGTTCGAGTAGTGCGACAGCTCGTTCGCACCGTGCGGTCGCAACCGGATCCTGTCGGGCGGCATGCCGAGCTCGAGGTACCACCGGTAGCGCTCGTTGATCCAGTACTCGTGCCACTTCTGGCCCTCGTCGGGGGGCACGAAGTACTCCATCTCCATCTGCTCGAACTCGCGCGTCCGAAAGACGAAGTTCTGAGGGGTGATCTCGTTGCGGAACGACTTGCCGATCTGCGCGATGCCGAAGGGCGGCCGCTTGCGCGTGGTCTGGAGGACGTTCGCGAAGTTGACGAACATCCCCTGGGCGGTCTCGGGCCGGAGGTACGCGACGGCGCCTTCGTTCTCGACCGGGCCGGCGTGCGTCTTGAACATGAGGTTGAACGGACGCGCCTCGGTGAAGTCGGAAGAGCCGCAGTTCGGGCACGGTCCCGTGAGCTTGTCCGCTCGCCAACGGCTGTGGCACTGGCGGCACTCGACCAGCGGATCGGTGAAGTTCTCGAGGTGACCGGACGCCTCCCAGACCGAAGGGGGCGAAAGGATCGCCGCGTCGATGCCGACGACGTCGTCTCGCAGCTGGACCATCGAGCGCCACCAGGCGTTCTTCACGTTGCGCAGCAGGTTCACGCCGAGCGGCCCGTAGTCGTACGTCGAGCGGAAGCCGCCGTAGATCTCGGCGGACTGGAAGATGAAGCCGCGACGCTTGCAGAGGTTCACGACCTTGTCCATGAGGCCCTCTGCGGGACCGTCCACGTGGCCGTGCGGTTCGGGTGCAGCTGCGTGCGCAGGTGCACCGGGCACCTCGGGCTCTGCGGTCATGGGACGGCAGGATACCGGCCGGCAGCAGCACCCGAGACTGCCGCCCCGGGGGGCCCTGCCACCGGGCCGGCGCGGAGCATGGTGGAGACGGCGTTCGCCAGGAGGCGCCCCCTCACGGTGAGGACCGCCCGTTCGCCGCTGTGCTCGACGAGCCCCTCGAGACAGTCGTCGTCGGGGAGCGCCCACTGCGGCACCCCGGCGGGGGTGCGCAGCGAGAGCATCAGCCGCTCGAGCACCCGACGCTCGCCGGCCACGTGCTCTTCGCCGGCCACCGGTGAGCGCCCCGCCTCCACAGCCTCCACGTAGCGCTCCGGCGTACGGACGTTCCACCACCTCTTGCCGGCCAGGGCGTCGCCCCGATGCGAGTGCGCAGCCGATCCGATCCCGATGTAGCTTCCCTGGCTCCAGTAGAGCTGGTTGTGGCGGCAGCTTTGGCCGGGCAGCGCCCAGTTGGACACCTCCTCCCACCCGTAGCCGGCCGACGCCAGCATGGCGTCGGCCAGCTCGTAGCGGGTCGCCTGCACGTCGTCGTCGGGGTGGCGCGACGCGTCGCGGGCGAGCGGCGTCCCCGGCTCCACGCTGAGCGCGTACGCGCTGAGGTGGCCCGGAGGGTGCGGCAGCGACAGGACGTCGGCGACGCTGCGTGCCCAGTCCTCGTCCGTCTCGGCGACCGCGCCGTAGATGAGGTCGACGTTCACTCGATCGAACCCTGCCGATGCCGCTGCCTCGAGCGCGCGACCCACCGACTCGGGGTCGTGTCGTCGACCGAGGGACACGAGCACGTGGGGCACGGTGGACTGGACGCCGAAGGACATCCGGGTGACTCCCGCCTCCTGGTAGGTGACCAGCCGATCGCTCGACGCGTCCTCCGGATTGCACTCGACGGTCACCTCGGCGCCGGAGGCACGCGGCACCGCCGAGAGGATGCCGGCGAGCCACTGCGCAGGCATGCGCGACGGCGTGCCTCCCCCGAAGAAGACACTGGTCGCCGCAGGGAGGTCCCCGGTACCGAACGCGCGCTCGAGCTCCATCCGGCATGCGGCGGCGTAGCGCTCCATGAGCGCGTCCCGATCGGTGTAGGTGGCGAACGCGCAGTAGTCGCAGCGGTGCCGGCAGAACGGCACGTGGACGTAGACGCCGAGCTCGGTCACCAGCTGAGGCCCGCCGCCGCGCGCGCGGCACGCAGCCGGCGGTCGACGTGCCCCTCCATTGCCTCGGTAGCGAGACTGGCCACCTCGTCGGCACAGGCAGGTCGGGGAGCGGCGAGCACCCGTCCGAGCGCCCCGCCGAGCAAGGCGCGCACGATCTCCAGCGCGCCGGGGCTCACCGCCCGCCCTCGCCGGCACTCCCTGCACAAGGTGCCGCCCTCGGTGAGGTCGAAGGCCACCAGATCGACTTCGCCTTCGGGACGTCCGCATGCCGCGCAGGCGTACAGGACCGGTTCGGCGCCTTCATGGGCAAGGGCCTTCAAGAAGAACGCCGGCGCCACCATTGCATGGTCGGTGTGCACGTCGGCCAGCACGCGCAGCGCGCCCACGAGCATGCGGTACAGCCCCGGGTCGGAGTGGCCCTCCTGCGCCAGCTGGTCGACCACCTCGAGCATCGACAGCCCTGACGCCACGCGCTCGAGGTCGCCGCGCAGCTCTGGGAAGTGGTCGATCACCTCTGCCTGGTTCACGACGGCCAGGTCCCCGCGCCCCTGCCACAAGAGGAGCGCGACATGGCTGAGGGGTTCGAGGCGCGCGCCCCACTTGCTCGTCGTCTTGCGCACCCCTTTGGCGACCGCGCGCACCTTTCCGTGCGTCTCGGTGACCAGCACCACGATCCGATCCGCTTCACCGAGCCGGTACGTCCGCAGCACGACCCCCGAGTCGCGCAGCAACGTCACGGGGCAGGCTCGTCGCCCGGGCTCCGGCCCGCGACGGGCTCGGACGGCGCAGGATCTCGGGTCGCCGAGGCGGAGCGCTTGGCGTAGGGCCGTGCCCGCCCGGCGAGCAGGTTGCCCCCAGCGACGAGGGCCACCAGGGCCACCAAGCTGACGAGCCCCTCTCGCGCCGGGGCGACGCCGGACGCGGCCAACCAGCAGACGAAGCCGAAGAGCGCGAGGCCGCCCGCGACGGCGATCTTCGTGAACGTCATCGGGGTGCCACCAGCCCACCGTAGCGGCGGTCACGGCGCTGGTACTCGGCGACCGCCGCGCGGAGCTGCTCGGCGTCTACCTCGGGCCACGCCTCGTCGATGACGACGATCTCGCTGTACGCCACCTGCCACACCAAGAGGTCCGGCACCCGGCGGTCGTTCCCCGTGAGCACCAGGAGGTCGACGTCGGGGACGCCGAGGGCGTCTGCGATCGTCGCCTCGTGCACGTCGGCCGGGCGCGCGCCGCGTGAAGCCAACGCACTCAGCGCGCCCACGATCTGTCGGCGCCCGGAGCACGCGCCAGCGAGCAAGACCCGCAGCGCCGGCGACTCCACGAGGACGAGGTCCTCGGGGCCGGGCGCGCGTGCCGAAGACGCGCCGGCTGCGTCGGCCACCGCGACGCCCCGGTCCGCGAACCAGCGTGCGTGCTCCCTGAGCGCCCGTCCGGACGACGGGTCCTGGATGGTGAGCCACCCGATACCGAGCTCGAGCGCGGAGTCGACGAGCGCCCGTAGCGCACGCTCCTCCCGTTCAGGCGCAGCAGCCGGGGAGCTGACCGCCTGCCTTGCCACCCAGGCGACGTGGCCGGGGAGAGGGCCGCGGCGGAATGCTCGGAACGTGGTCGCCACAGCTCGAAATTACCTCTGCGCTCGATCGCTGCCGTCCAGGGTAGCTACAGCCACCGGTAGCCTCGAGGTACCGCCCGGTGCCCACCCGGGTGAGGGTGATGTCGCGAGGAGGACCCCCATGACTGCACCGAAGCTGGACCTGAGCGACGCGGAGTGGCGGGCGCGGCTCTCGCCCGACCGCTACGACGTGCTGCGCAACGGCGCCACCGAGCCGGCGTGGTCTGGGGCATACCTCCACGTAGACGACAAGGGGATCTTCCGGTGCGCCGGTTGCGGCGCGCCGCTCTTCTCGACCGACGCGAAGTTCGACTCGGGCTCTGGGTGGCCCAGCTTCGACCGGGCGGTCGCAGCGGGGACCGTCGAGGAACGTCCCGACCACAGCCACGGCATGGCGCGGACCGAGATCGTGTGCGCAGGCTGCGGCGGCCATCTCGGGCACGTCTTCCCCGACGGCCCCACCGAGACCGGGCTCCGCTACTGCGTCAACTCGCTCGCGATCGAGCTCGACCCCGAAGCCGGCTGACCGCCGGCGCCGCACGGTCGGGCGAGACCGGACTCGAGGAGCGCGAAGGCCTCCGCGAGGCGTGCCGCCTCGTCGTGCTCCCCCGCCTGGAGCAGGGCGCGCTCTGCTCGGGCGAGGGTGTCGCAGAGGTCGAAGACGTCTTCCTTCGCGTAGAGGACCCAGGGGGGGATCCGAAGCGGTGCCAGTGAGGCAGGCAGGCGACCGCCACGCCCGCGGCCGTGGCCGCCGCCGCGAGCGCCGGCGTCGGCCACGGGGCACCGGGCACCAGGACCGGCAACCAGACCACCGGTCATGCGTCCGCCGGCTCGAGGACGGCGGGGTGCTGCGCCGGCTCCGAGCGCTCCTGCCTGTGCACCTCCGCCGTCGCGAACCGCAGGCTGGGGCCGACGTCGTCGGCGACGATCTCGACCTTGGTACGCCTTTCTCCCAGCTCCGACTCCCAGCTGCGCTGCTCGAGCCGGCCCGTGACCATGACACGCATCCCCTTCACCAAGCTCATGGCAGCGTGCTCGGCCAGGTCTCTCCAGCAGACGACGTCGAAGAAGGAGGTCGACTCCTCCCACTCGTGGGTCTCGCGGTCCTGCCAGCGTCGGTTGACGGCGATGCCCAGCAGGACGCTCGCCTGCCCGTCTCTCGTGTATCGGATCTCGGGGTCGCGAGTCAGGTTGCCCGTGACGGTGGTGTGCGTGCTCATCGTGCGCTCCTTGCTCGGAGAGCCGGACGCTCGTCCGGCTCGGACAGGATGCGCCGCGTGGCTCGCCGCCGGCTTCGCCGTCGACCTTGCAGCGCCGCCCGGTGGCGCAGCCTGTGCTGGCCCGGTGGCGCAGCCTGTGCTGGCCCGGTGGCGCAGCCTGTGCTGGCCCGGTGGCGCAGCCTGTGCTGGCCCGGTGGCGCCTGGGCGTCAGACGTCGAGGAAGCGGCTGATCGCGAGCGCCGATCCGCCGGTGCCGATGAGGATCCCGATCGCCATCACCACGAGGTCGGTGGCGAACACCTCCCAACCGGTCATCCGCATCTGCGCGAGGACCGAGGCCGATGTGCTCGACCCGATCCGGTCCAAGATCACGTGCAGCCCGTAGACGATGGCCGCGGCGACGCCAGAGCCGAGCAGCCCCTGGACCATGCCCTCGGACATGAACGGGAGCCGGATGAACCAGTTCGTCGCGCCGACGAGCTTCATCACCGACACCTCTCGTCGCCGGGAGAAGATCGCCATGCGGATCGTGTTCAAGATGAGCACCGCGGCCGACACCAGCAGCACGAGCGCGACGAGCAAGAACACCCACTGGAGGATGTCGATGACGTGCTGCTCGGTACGGATCTGCGCGAGCGGCGCAGTCACCCGCAACACGCCCGCCTGGCCGCCGAAGGTGCGGATCACCGCCGTCGCGTCCTGGGGGTGCGCCGGCGTGCAGCGCCAAGACGTCGGGGTCTGCTTGGGGGTGACGCCGGACTCGGTGTACACGGCGCCGACGAGCCTCTTCGCCTCGCGGTAGTCGTACTGGTGTGTCCTGAAGACGCACCCGTCCACATAGGGAAGGGCGCGCAGCTGATGGCCGACGGCGGCGATCTCGTTCTTGCTCGCTGTCGGCTTCATCCACACCATGACCTCGGTCCCGCGCTGCCACTCGGCCTCGGCGCGAGCAGCGCCCTGCCTGAGGAGGAGCGCGGCGCCGACGAGGGAGAGCGACACCGCGACCGTGAGCACCGCTGCGACGGTCATGAGCCGGTTGCGCCACAGGTTCGACGCCGTCTCCTTGGCCACGTACTCGGCGGAGATCGGCATCAGGCGCGCTCCTGCGCTCTCCCGCGGCCGCGTCCCCCTCCGACGGCCGCGACACGCCCGCTGGGCGGCCCTCCGACGGCCGCGACACGCCCGCTGGGCGGCCCGGCGACGGCCGCAGCCGCCGTGGCGGTCGCCGCGGCGCTTCCCTCGATCCCGTAGACGCCTCGCAGCTGGTCGCGTATCACGGTGCCGTGGTCGAGCTCGACCACGCGCCGGCGCATCCAGTTCACGAGGACTTCGTCGTGGGTGGCCACGACGACGGTGGTGCCCGTGCGGTTGATGCGATCGAGGAGCTGCATGATGCCCTGGCTCGTCGTCGGGTCGAGGTTCCCCGTCGGCTCGTCGGCGAGGAGGATCAGCGGCCGGTTGACGAAGGCCCTCGCCACCGCGACCCGCTGCTGCTCACCGCCGGACAGCTCGCTCGGAAGGTTGTCACGCTTCTTCGCGAGGCCGACCAGCTCGAGCACCTGAGGAACTTGGTTGGCCACGACGTGCTTGGGCCGTCCGATCACTTCGAGCGCAAATGCCACGTTCTCGAAGACCGTCTTGTTCGGCAGGAGCCGGAAATCTTGGAACACGCAACCAATGTTTCGCCTGAGGTATGGAACTCGCCATTTCGGAAGATGCACGATGTCGCGACCTGCCTCCCAGATGCTCCCTGAGTCCGGAAGTTCCTCCCGAAGCAAGAGGCGGATCAGCGAGGTCTTCCCCGACCCCGACGCTCCCACCAGAAAGACGAATTCCCCCTTGTCGATCTCGACGGACACGTCACGCAGGGCAACGGTCCCGTTCTTGTAGGTCTTCGTGACGTTTTGGAATCGAATCATGAGGGAACATCTCCGTCCGACGAGTTGGTGGCATGTGAGCGGCGGTCTGCTGAAAAGCCGCGGACGTGGGATCGGCGAAAGCCTACCGAATCACGTCCCGCAGGTCACCATGTATCGGACAATTGCGCCCTGACCTGCGCCTAGGGGCCTAGGCGCCCCTGAGCCGCCGCAGCTCAGCCTCCATGAACATGTCGAGGTCCCCGTCGAGCACCGCCTCGACGTTGCCGGTCTCGACGCCCGTGCGAAGGTCCTTTACCAGTTGGTAGGGAGCGAGCACGTAGGAGCGGATCTGGTTCCCCCACCCCATCTCGGTCCGCTCGCCGCCGAGGGACTCCAGCTCCGCCTGGCGCTGCGCGCGGGCCCGCTCGGCCAGCTTGGCTGCGAGGATCTGGAGGGCTTTGGCCTTGTTCTGGTGCTGGCTTCGCTCGTTCTGCACCGCCACGACGATCCCCGTCGGCAGGTGCGTGAGCCGCACTGCCGAGTCGGTCTTGTTCACGTGCTGGCCTCCGGCCCCCGACGAGCGGTAAGTGTCGATCCGAAGGTCCTTCTCGTCGATCTCCACGTCCGAGACGTCGTCGAGGAAAGGGACCACGTCGATCGACGCGAAGCTCGTCTGGCGACGGTGCTGGGAGTCGAACGGCGACATCCGCACCAACCGATGCACGCCGCGCTCGGTCGCGAGGAGGCCGTACGCGTGCCGGCCCCGCACGATGAAGGTGGCCGACAGGAGCCCTGCCTCCTGCCCGGGGGTCGCCTCCTCCAGCTCCACGCTGAACCCGCGCCGCTCCGCCCATCGCTGGTACATGCGTAGCAGCATCTCGGCCCAGTCCTGCGCATCGGTCCCGCCTGCGCCGGCGTGGACCTCGCAGACTGCGTCTCGGTCGTCGTACTCCCCGGAGAAGAGCGACTCGAGCTCGAGCTGGCCGACTCGGGTGCCGAGCGCGTCGACGGTGGTCACGAGCTCCTTGGCGAGCCCCTCGTCGGGAGCGCCGCTGCGCTCCGCCTCGGCGACCAGCTCGGCGAGCACCCGCGCGTCGTCCACCGCCGCCGAGAGCGCGTCGAAGCGCGCGAGGTCGTCGACGACCCGGCCGAGGCGCGTGGTGACCGACCTCGCGCGTTCGGGTTCGCCCCAGAGGTCGGGGGCCGCCGCTTCGCGCTCGAGCTCGTCGCGCAGAGCCCGCATCGGCTCGATCCCGAGGTACTCCTTGGCCTCGTCGACCCGCGCCGCGAGCTCCTCGATCTCGGCGGCGAGGTCGCGCCCCTCAGGCGGCGCCATGGCAGAGCTTGTACTTCTTCCCGCTCCCGCACCAGCAGGGGTCGTTGCGGCCCGGCTTCGCCGCCTGGCCCGCTCCAGCGGCGGCACCGGGCCGAGGCGCGGTGGGCCGAGGCGCGGCGGGCACCGCGCTCGCTTCGGGAGCTCGAGCGTCGCCGCGCCCGGCAGGCTGGGACTGCCCTGGCGGCTGGGACTGCTCGACCGAGCGCGGCCCTGGCGCTGCGGCGGGTCCCCGCCCCGAGAAGGCGGGTGCGCCAATACCGTTCCCGCGACCGCCAGCGGCTGCCGCCACCGCGGCCGCCCGACGCTCGGCGACCTCGAGCGCGGCGACGTCGACTCCCTGGTCCGCCAACAGCGTCGACGCCAGGGCGACCGTCCCGGCCGCGGGATCGTCCGCCGCCTCGTAGACGGCTCGGCCAAGGTCCAGCTCGACGGCCGGCTCGGGGACCGCCTCGACGTGCAGGACGAAGCGCAGGTAATCGTCCTCGATGGCCTCCATCAGCTGGCCGAACATCTCGAAACCCTCGCGCTGCCAGGCGACCAGGGGGTCCTGCTGCCCCATCGCCCGGAGGTTGATGCCCTCGCGCAGGTAGTCCATCTCGGCGAGGTGGTCGCGCCAACGGCGGTCGATCACGTGCAGCATGACCTCGCGCTCGACCTGCCGAGCCTGCTCGGCGCCCCCCGGCAGCGACGCGGAGTGCCGCTCGTAGTAGTCGACCGCCTCGGCGAGCACGCTCTCGGCGAGGTGGGCGGCACTCGTCCCCTCCGCGAGGTCCTCGACGGTGAACTCGGTCGGGTAGTACTGGGTCAGCTCCTTCAGCAGCAGCTCGAGGTCCCACTCTTCGGGGTAGTCGCTCGGACAGGCCGCCTGCACGATCCCCTCGACCGTCGCTGCGAGCAGCTCGCGGGTGTGCTCCTCGAGATCCTCGCCGTCGATCACCTGCAGGCGCCGCGCGTAGATCACCTTGCGCTGCTCGTTCATGACCTCGTCGTACTTGAGGACCTCCTTTCGGATCTCGGAGTTCCTCGCCTCGACGGTGGTCTGCGCGCGTTCGATGGCCTTGGTGACCATCTTCGCCTCGATCGGCATGTCCTCGGGTAGCGTCCTGCCCATCACCCAGCTCATTGCGCCGGTGGCGAAGAGCCGCATGAGGTCGTCTTCGAGCGAGAGGTAGAAGCGGCTCTCGCCCGGGTCCCCCTGGCGCCCGGAGCGGCCACGCAGCTGGTTGTCGATCCGGCGGCTCTCGTGACGCTCGCTGCCGAGCACGTAGAGGCCGCCGGCGTCGCGCACCTTGTCCGCGTCGGCCGCGCACATCGCCTCGATCTCCGCCCGCAGCCGCTCGTACGCCTCGCGCCCCTCGTCCGACTCGACGTCGATGTCCTCGGCCGCGGCCCGCTGGGCCACGAGGAGCTCCGGGTTGCCCCCGAGGATGATGTCGACCCCGCGTCCCGCCATGTTGGTGGCCACCGTGACCGCGCCTGGCCTCCCCGCCTGTGCGACGATCTCCGCCTCGCGGAAGTGCTGCTTCGCGTTCAGCACGCTGTGGGGGACTCCCCGCTTCTCCAACAGCCGCGAGAGCACCTCGGACTTCACGACCGACGCGGTGCCGACGAGGACCGGTTGGCCACGTTCATGGCGTTCCACGATGTCGTCGACGACGGCGTTGAACTTGGCGCTCTCCGACTTGAAGATGAGGTCCGGCTCGTCGATGCGGATCATCGGCTTGTTGGTCGGGATCGGGACGACCGGCAGGTTGTAGGTGTTCGCGAACTCCGCTGCCTCGGTCTCGGCCGTGCCCGTCATGCCGGCGAGCTTGTCGTAGAGGCGGAAGTAGTTCTGGAGGGTGACGGTCGCCCACGTGTGGTTCTCCTCCTTGATCCGCACCCGCTCCTTCGCCTCGACAGCCTGGTGCAACCCGTCGGACCAGCGGCGCCCCTCGAGCGTGCGACCGGTGAATTCGTCGACGATCTTCACTTCGCCCTGGTCGACCAGGTACTCCTTGTCCCGGTGGTACAGCTCCTTGGCCTCGAGCGACTTGATGAGCTGATGGACGTAGTTGACCGAGACGGCGTCGTAGAGGTTCTCGAGCCCGAGGGCGCGCTCGACCTTCTCGATGCCCGACTCGAGCGGGACGACGTGCCGCTTCTCCTCGTCGACTTCGTAGTCGACGTCGCGCTCGAGGGTCCGCGCGATGCTCGCGAACTGGTAGTACAGACGGGCAGCCTCGTCCGCCGGGCCCGAGATGATGAGCGGGGTCCGCGCCTCGTCGATGAGGATCGAGTCGACCTCGTCGACGATCGCGTAGACGTGCCCTCGCTGGACCATTGTGTCGCGCGAGGTCTGCATGTTGTCCCGGAGGTAGTCGAAGCCGAATTCGGTGTTGGTGCCGTAGGTGACGTCCGAGTAGTACGCCGCACGCTTCTCCTTCGGGTCCGTGACATCGGGCCCGACGCGCCCGACGCTGAGCCCCAGCCAGCGGTAGACGCGGCCCATCCAATCGGCGTCGCGGGTGGCCAGGTAGTCGTTCACCGTGACGACGTGCACACCTCGCCCAGCCAGTGCGTTCAGGTACACGGGCAGCGTCGAGACGAGCGTCTTGCCCTCACCGGTCTTCATCTCGGCGATCCACCCGAAGTGGAGGGCCATCCCTCCCATGACCTGGACGTCGAAGTGACGTTGCCCGAGCACCCGCCACGACGCCTCGCGAACCACGGCGAAGGCCTCGACGAGGAGGTCGTCGAGTGTCTCACCCACCTCGAGGCGCTCGCGGAACTCGACGGTCTTGTGCCTGAGCTCCTCGTCTGAGAGCGCCTCGATCTCGGGCTCGAGCCCGTTGACCAGCGGCACGAGCTCGGCCAGGCGGCGGATCTTCTTCCCCTCGCCGGCGCGCAGGACCTTGGTGAACACTGACATGGCGCGTCAATGCTACCGGCCATCGGCCGCCGGGGACCGTGCACGGAGGTGCTGCGTGCGGCTGACCTGGTCTTTGGCCCCACACTCGCCTGCTGCAGGGGTGGCGGCCAGGCACCGGCGACCTGTCGTCCTACGGTGCCTTCCTCGGCGCGCATCCCCCCGTCACCGCCCTCCCCCGGGAGTCGGGGGAACGGGGCGGGCAGGGCTTACTCCTAAGCCGCACCATGCTCAGCAACCACGAGTTGCCTTACGTGGGTCGTTTCGCCTGCGACTGGCATCGACTTGCAACCACAGACCCGCACGCAGCGACGCCCATCCTAGGCCCGCGTGCCGACCCCGTGAGCCCCCCGAGACCTGAGGGTCTCGCGGCGGCGGCGGAGCGCCTCGTCGGCGAGCGCCATCCCTAGGCGCACGCCGAGAGCGGCTGCCGCAGCGGGGAGGGCGAGACGCTCGAGCCCCTGCGCCCGACGAGAGGCGAACCGCAGCGCGGAGCGGTGATGGGCGGCGAGCATGCGGTAGGGGTGGTGCCGACGGGAGACACCGTGGACGTGGGTGACCTCCGCGCGCGGCTCCACGCCGACTCCCCAGCCTCCCCGGTGCGCGCGCCAGCACAGGTCGATGTCCTCGGCGAACATGAAGTAGGCCTCGTCGAACCCGCCCAGCTCCTCGAGCGCTGCCCGCCGCGCGCACAGACACGCACCCGACACCCAGTCGACGGCGCGCGGCTCGTCGCCGACCACGTCCCTGTACCGCCGGCTGAAGCGGTTGTCGGGCTTGACGAGCGCGAGGAGCGCATGTCCGGCGGCGTCGGTCATCGAGGGGAACCTCCGGACCGACGGGTACTCGACACCGTGGGGGTCGACGATGCGAGGACCCACGATCGCCCAGTCCGGGTGCGCGTCGAGGGCAGCAACGAGCCGCCGGGCGGCGCCCCGGTGCACCTGCAGGTCGGGGTTGCACACGAGGACGTGCTCGGAGCCTCCGCTCGAGGCGATCCCCCGGTTCGCTCCCGCTCCGTACCCGAGGTTCCGTCCCGTGACGACGAGCGGCACGCGCAGCCCGTCGAGGGCCCGCCGTGCGACCGCAGGGTCTCCGTTCTCCACGACGACGATCTGGCGGACGCCGTCGTCGAGCAGCGAGCGGACGCACGCGCCGAGCACGTCGCCCGCGTCGTAGTCGACGACAACTGCGGCGAGGCGGCCGGCAACGCCCGCGTCTGCACCCGTCGTCACGAGAGCGCCTCGACGAGCCGGGCCAGCCCGTCGTGCCACTCGGGGAGGAGCGGCAGCGCCGCGAGCCGGAGCGCCGCGTTGTCGAGCACCGAGCTCGCGGGACGTATGGCGGGTCGGGGTGGATCGAGGTCCGCGGTCGAGATCGGCTCGACCCGGCCGGCGTCATGGCCCGCGGCCGCCAGAACGGCCTGGACGAAGCGGTACCAGCTCGTCGACCCGGTGTTCGTGACGTGGTAGGTCCCGGGTCGACGGTCGAGGCCCAGGGTCACGATCGCCGCAGCGAGGTCAGCCGTGAACGTCGGCGAGCCGAGCTGGTCGTCGACGAAACGCAGCGGACCGTCGCCGGCCGCGAGGCTGAGCGCCGTCTTCACCATGTTGCGACCGGACACCCCGCAGACCCACGAGGTCCGCACGACGGTCGCGTCCGGCGGGCACTCGCGCTCGCCGCCGAGCTTGCTGCGCCCGTAGACCGAAAGAGGGTTCGGCTCGTCCCATTCGACGTACGGGCGCGCAGCCCTGCCGTCGAAGACGTAGTCGGTCGACACGTAGACGAGGTGGGCGCCCACCATCCTGGCGGCCTCCGCGACGTGACGAGTGCCGAGCGCGTTCACCTGGTACGCGCGGTCGGGATCTCCCTCGCATGCGTCGACCGCAGTCCACGCTCCGGCGTGCACGACGACGTCGGGGCGGATCGCCAGGACCGCCTCGAGCACCGCCGTACGGTCCTCGACCCGGAGCGACGCGTGGTCCGCTCCGGTGACGTCCACACCCGCGCCTGCGCCCTCGGGCCCGAGCAGCGAGCGGCGGCGGCCGCCAGGGGGCACCGCGCCCGAGAAGGCGGCCACCAGGTCGCTGCCGAGCTGCCCACCCGACCCGGTGACGAGGACCCGCACCCTCAGCTTCTCCAGGCGGTCTCGACAACCGGCGCCCGACCGCGCAGTGGCTCCCACCATGCGCGGTTCGCTGCGTACCACGCCACCGTGTCTGCCACGCCTCGATCGAAGTCGACGAGCGGTCGCCACCCGAGCTCGGTGCGGATCTTCGTCGTATCGAGGAGGTACCTGCGGTCGTGCCCAGGGCGGTCCGGGACGATCTCCTTCAGCGCCGCCGGCTTGCCGAGGAGCCCGAGGACCATGTCGGCGATCTGCTCGATGCTGGCCTCCACCCCACTGCCGACGTGGTAGGTCTCCCCCACGCGTCCATGCTGGAGCACTGCGTCGATCGCCCGGCAGTGGTCGCGCACGTGGAGCCACTCCCTGCGGTTCCGAGTGGACGCGTACAGCGGCAGCGGTAGGTCGTCGAGCGCCCGCGTGGTGAACAGCGGGATCACCTTCTCGGGGAACTGGTACGGCCCGTAGTTGTTCGAGCAGTTCGTGATCGTCACCGGGACGCCGAACGTCTCGGCGTACGCGCGCACGGCGTGGTCGGCGCCCGCCTTGGACGCGTTGTACGGCGTCCTCGGGCGGTAGGGGCTCTGCTCGTCGAAACGCTCTTCGGTCTCGAGGTCCAAGTCGCCGTAGACCTCGCAGGTCGAGATGTGGTGGAACCTCGAGACCCCGTGCCGGCGAGCGGCCTCGAGCATCGCCTGGGTCCCGAGCACGTTGGTGCGGAAGAAGCGCGCCGGGTCGAGCACGGCGAGGGAGTTGTGGGACTCTGCGGCGAAGTGCACGATCGTGTCGATCCCCTCGCGCTCGAGGGTGCCGGTCGCGAGGTCGACGTCGCAGACGTCTGCGTGCACGAAGGCGGCGTCGAGGCCCTCGAGGTTCGACCGTGTGCCCGCGTACGTGAGCGCGTCGTAGACGACCACTCGGTCCGAAGGGTGCTGCTCTTTCCAGTAGCGCACGAAGTTGGACCCGATGAACCCGGCGCCGCCGGTCACGAGAAGGCGCATGGCCTGCGGAGCCTACTCGGGCCCCGAGGCACCAGGCCGCAGGTGCACGACGTCGCCGGCCGCCACCACGACGTCGCCGGCCGTCGTCGACACGACCAGCCGGCCGTCGTCTCCGAGCGCGCTGGCGTCACCGACCACCTCGCCCCTGCCGGCCGTCTCGACGCGTACCCGGCGCCCGAGCGTCACGCAGCGCGTGCGCAGCTCGGCGACCGTCGCGCGCCGCCCCTCGTCGGTGTCGAGAAGCGCCTGGCGCGCCGCCAGCCGGTCGAGCATCGCCTCTGCCAGCTCGTCACGTGCCACCGGCGACGTCGCATGGGCGTTCAGGGAGGTGGCTCGGGTCCCTGGGGGCCCGTCCCAGTCGACGTTGCAGCCGATGCCGGCCACGACGGCGACGCTGCCGGGCCGCCCGCCGGGCGCGGACGCGTCGGACTCGGCGAGGATGCCCGCGAGCTTCTCCTCGCCGATCACCAGGTCGTTCGGCCACTTCACTGCCGGCTCGACACCGCCCAGCTCTCGACATGCGTCCGACGCGGCGAGGGCGACGGCCGCAGTGCACGCGAACAGCGAGGTCGAAGGCGCGACGGGTCTCAGCAGCACAGAGACGAGAAGGCAGCGGCCCGCAGGGGCCTCCCAGCGACGGCCCATCCGGCCGCGACCGGCCCGCTGGTGGTCCGCCAAGGCGACGAGCCCGGCGGGCGCGCCCTTGCGCGCTTGGGCGAGGAGCCAATCGTTCGTAGAGGTGAGGCTCGCGAACCGTCGGACGTCCCAGGTCGCCACCGTCATGGCGGCCACCCTACGCGGCGTGCAAGTGTGGACCCGTGCTCGAAAAAGTCCTCGTCGCCAATCGCGGGGAGATCGCCGTCAGGGTGATGCGAACCTGCCGAGAGATGGGTATCGGGACGGTCGCGGTCTACTCGGACCTCGACCGGGAGGCCATGCACGTCCGGATGGCCGACGAGGCGTACGCCCTGGGCGGGCAGAGCGCCGCCGAGAGCTACTTGAACACCGAGGCGATCCTCGAGGTCCTGCGGCGCAGCGGCGCGGACGCCGTGCATCCTGGCTATGGCTTCTTCTCGGAGAACGCCGACTTCGCCCGGGCAGTCACCTCCCTCGGGGTCACGTTCGTCGGACCGCCGCCCGAGGCCATGGAGGTGATGGGCGACAAGATCAGCTCGCGGCTCGCGGCCGCCCGTGCCGGCGTCCAGGGCGTGCCCGGGCGATCGCAGCCGGTCGAGTCCGTCGACGAAGTGCTCGAGTTCGCCGAGAGCCACGGATGGCCGGTGGCCATCAAGGCGGCCTTCGGCGGAGGCGGGCGCGGCATGAGGGTCGTGCGCGCACCCGAGGACGTCGCAGAGGCGGTGGAGTCCGCCCAACGCGAGGCGCAGGCCTCGTTCGGACGCCCCGAGGTCTATCTGGAGCGCTACCTTGCCTGGCCGCGGCACGTGGAGATGCAGGTGCTCGCGGACACCCACGGCAACGTCCTGTGGCTCGGCGAGCGCGACTGCTCGGCCCAGCGTCGCCACCAGAAGCTCATCGAGGAGTCGCCTGCTCCCGACTTCCCCGACGAGGTGCGCCGTGCGATGGGTGACGCCGCAGTGGACGTCTGCCGGGCGTGCGGCTACGTGAACGCCGGCACGGTCGAGTTCCTCTACGAGGACGGGGGGTTCTACTTCCTCGAGATGAACACGCGCCTGCAGGTCGAGCACCCCGTCACCGAGCTCGTCACCGGTCTCGACCTCGTCGCCTGGCAGCTGCGTATCGCCACGGGCGAGCCATTGCCTTTCGGTCAGGACGACATCGTGCGGCGCGGGCACGCGATCGAGGTCCGGATCAACGCGGAGGACCCATCGGGCGGACGCTTCGCCCCCTCCCCCGGGGTGATCGCGGCCTTCGACGCTCCCGCAGGGCCCGGGGTCCGGCTCGACGCCGGCTACGCGGCAGGGGACACCGTCAGCCAGTACTACGACAACCTCGTGGCCAAGCTGGTGGTGTGGGCCGAGGACCGCGACGCAGCGCGCCGCAGGATGCTCCGAGCGCTCGAGGAGACGCACATCTCGGGGATCGCGACGACCATCCCCGCGGACATCGCCATCCTCTTGCACTCCGACTTCGCCGAGGCGCGCCACTCGACCAAGTGGGTCGAAGAGTGCCTGGACCTCTCTCATGTGAAAGCAGAGCCGGCGCGCAGCGAGACGTCCGCGGCCGACGCGGGCTCCGAAGAGCTGGAGCTCAAGGAGCTCACCGCCGAGGTCGACGGCCGCCGCTACCGCCTGAAGCTCTGGGTACCCTCTGGGGCCACCGTGCCGAAGAGCGCGCCCTCGGCGCGAGCCTCGAGGAGCCGCGCTGTGCGCCCGCGCCCGGAGGCGGGCTCGGCGCGCGCCGGCTCGGGGCCGGATGCGGTCACGGTGCCGATGCAAGGGACCATCGTGAAGGTCCTCGTCGCTCCAGGCGACACCGTGCGTGCAGGGCAGACCGTCTGCATCCTCGAAGCGATGAAGATGGAGAACGCCATCAGCGCCGAGCGGGACGGCGTCGTGAGGGAGGTCCACGTGGCGGCAGGCGACTCGGTCGGGGGCGGCGACGTGGTCGTGATCGTCGAGTAGCGCGGTCGTGGACGCCAAGCTGCGCGCAGCGTCGGTGGTCGACCGGCGCCTCGGAGACCTGGTCGCGTTGAGCCACGACCTCCACGCGCACCCCGAGATGGCGTTCGAGGAGCACCGGTCCGCTGCGGCGGTCGCGGCGATGCTGGACGGGTTCGACGTGACCATGGGCGCGTACGGGATGCCGACCGCCTTCTCGGCGCGCCTGGGCACCGGGGAGCTGGTCGTGGCGATCTGCGCCGAGTACGACGCGCTGCCCGACGTGGGCCACGCCTGCGGGCACAACGCGATCGCCGCCGCCGCGGTCGGCGCGGGCCTCGCGCTGGCCGAGGTGGCGGGCGACGTCGGGCTCACCGTCCTCGTCCTGGGGACCCCCGGCGAGGAGGGCGGGGGCGGGAAGGTCCTCATGCTCGAGCGGGGCGGGTTCGACGGGGTCCATGCAGCGATGATGGTGCACCCCTGGCCGGCGGACCGCCTCGCCGGGAGATGCCTCGCGGTCTCGCACTTCGACGTGACCTTCTCCGGGCGCGAGGCGCACGCGTCGGCCGCGCCGTGGGAAGGCGTGAACGCCCTCGACGCGATGACCGTCTCGCAGGTCGGGATCGGGCTCCTACGCCAGCAGCTCCACCCCGGCGACCAGGTGCACGGAGTGGTGCTGGAGGGCGGTGTGGCAGCGAACGTCATCCCCGAGAAGGTCCGTGGCCGCTTCATGTGCCGGTCGGCGACGCTCCCCGACCTCCAGCGGCTGGACCTGCGGGTCCGTGCGTGCTTCGAGGCGGGAGCGCACGCGACGGGCGCGACCGTCTCCTTCGAGGAGTGCTCGCCGGTGTACTCCCACATGGAGAGCGACCCGCCGCTCCTCGCGGCGTACCGCGCCAACGCCGAAGCGCTGGGCCGCCGGTTCACCCTGGACGACGAAGGCGCGCCGCTCCCGACGTTCTCGACCGACATGGCCAACGTGTCGCTCGCCGTCCCGACGATCCACCCGCTGATCGGGCTGCACACCGGTGGCGCAGTCAACCACCAGCACGCGTTCGCCGCCGCGACGGTCACGCCGTCCGGCGACGCCGCAGTGCGCGACGGCGCGGTCGCTCTGGCGTGGACGGCGATCGACGCCGCGACCCAGCCGTCTCTGCGCGAGCACCTGCTGGCGTGAGCCGCCGAGGGCGCTCCGCGCGCCCAGGGTGCGGATCAGCCTCCCGGGCTGTAGACGCCCCATTCGGCGCGCAGGGCGTCGGAGACCTCGCCGAGCGTGGCCATCCGGCGCAGCGCCTCTTTCATGGAGACGAGCAGGTTCTCGGAACCGCGTGCCGCGGCGCGGACGTCTGCGAGGGCGGCCTCGACCGCACCGGCGTCGCGCTGGGCTCGGACGCGCTCGAGGCGCGCCACCTGGGTGCGCTGGAGCTCGGGGTCCACCGGGAACACCTCGGCGGGCTCGATCTCCTCGTCGACGAACCGGTTCACGCCGACGACGACCTTCTCGCCGTCGTCGACCGCCTTGGCGTACGCGTACGCCGCCGCCTCGATCTCGTCCTGGGGGAACCGCGCCTCGATCGCCGCGACCGCCCCTCCCATCTCGTCGATGCGCCGCAGGTACTCGACCGCGCGCCGCTCCACTTCGTCGGTAAGGGCCTCGAGGTAGTACGAGCCGGCGAGGGGATCCACCGTGTCGGCGACTCCCGACTCGTAGCCGACGACCTGCTGGGTGCGCAAGGCGAGCTTCGCCGCCCGCTCGGTCGGAAGGCCGAGCGCCTCGTCGAACCCGTTGGTGTGGAGGCTCTGGGTACCCCCGAGGGCCGCGGCGAGCGCCTGGACGGTCACGCGCACGATGTTGTTCTCCGGCTGCTGAGCCGTCAGCGTCGATCCGCCGGTCTGGGCATGGAACCGCAGCATCTTCGAGCGCTCCTCTTTCGCGCCGAAGCGATCCGTCATGATCCTCGCCCACATCCGGCGCGCTGCGCGAAATTTCGCGACCTCTTCGAAGAGGTTGTTGTGCGAGTTGAAGAAGAACGACAGCCTCGGCGCGATCTCGTCGACGTCGAGCCCCGCCTCGAGCGCGGCCTCGACGTACGCGATCCCGTCGGCGAGGGTGAAGGCGACTTCTTGCACGGCCGTCGAGCCCGCCTCTCGGATGTGGTAGCCGGAGATCGAGATGGTGTTCCAGCTGGGCAGGTGGTCCCGGCAGTACGCGAAGGTGTCGACGATCAGCCGCATCGAGGGGCGAGGCGGGTAAATGTAGGTCCCGCGGGCGACGTACTCCTTCAAGATGTCGTTCTGGATCGTGCCGCCGAGCTGGTCTCCGCGGATCCCCTGCTCCTCCGCCACCAGCTCGTAGAGGAGCAGCAGGATGGCCGCCGTCGCGTTGATGGTCATCGACGTGGTCACCTGGTCGAGCGGCAGCCCTGCGAGGAGCAGCCGCATGTCCGCCAGCGAGTCGACGGCGACGCCGACCTTGCCGACCTCGCCGTCCGCTCGAGGGTGGTCCGAGTCGTAGCCCATCTGGGTCGGCAGGTCGAAGGCGCACGAGAGCCCCGTCTGTCCGTGCTGGAGCAGGAACTTGAACCGCTCGTTGGTCGACTCGGCGGTGCCGAACCCTGCGTACTGGCGCATCGTCCACAGCCGGCGCCGGTACATCTGCGAGTGCACCCCACGCGTGAACGGGTAGCGTCCAGGCTCTCCGAGCTTCTGCGCCGGATCCCAGCCGCTGAGCGCGGCGGGTCCGTAGACGGGGAGGATCTCGATCCCCGAGTCGGTTCGCCGGGTCGTGTCGTCTCGGGCGCTCACAGACAAAGGCTACGGCGAGGAGCGCCGCCGTGGCCACGTGGAAGCTCGGGCCGCGAGCCTCGCGGGCGGAGCGCCCGCTACCCTCCCTCTGGTGCGACGCCCTGGCCCGAACGCTCGTCACGGCACGCTCGGGTCGCGCCGCGCGGCGCGCGTCCTCGCCTTCGCGGCAGTCGCGGCTGTCGCGGCGGCTACCGCCCTCGCGACGACGGGAGTCCTCCTGAGCGCGCCACCAGCAGGCGCGAGCGGCGCGGGCGGCGCGAGCGGCGCGAGCGGCGCGAGCGGCGCGAGCGGCGCGAGCGGCGCGGGCATTCGTACCGCGAGCAGCTCCGGCCCCTACTACGTCGCGATCGGCGCGTCGGAGGCAGTCGGGGTACAACCGGTGCCGAGGCACCCCCATGGCGTGCGGACCGACCAGGGCTACGCGGACGACCTGACGGCGATGGAGCAGCGTCGCTGGCCGGGCTTGCGACTGGTCGACTTCGGCTGCCCAGGCATCACCGCGCAGGGAGCGCTCGACGGCGCAGGGGCGTGCCGGTACCCCTCGGGGTCCGAGGTGGGCACAGCGGTGCGCTTCATCGAGGGACACCCCGGCGAGGTGGTCCTCGTCACCGTCGACTTCGGCTTCAACGACATCTGGCCCTGCCTCACGCACCACCACGTCGACGAGCGGTGCGCCAATACCGCCATCGGGCGGGTCGCACGAGCGGTCCCCGAGATCCTCGCGGAGCTCCGCGCCGCCGGCGACCGGAGGCTGCTCATCGTCGGATTGCAGCACGGCGACCCATACGTCGCTGACGCGTACTTCGGGCAGGTGACGTTCGCCAACGCGACCGTCGCGGTCTTCGACCGGCTGAACGACGTGCTCTCGGCCGCCTACGCTCGAGCAGGCGCCGTCGTCGCCCAGGTACCGGACACCGGGGCCAAGGTCGCCGCGCCCGGCGCGGTCCAGACCGCGTGCACGCAGACCTGGATGTGCGCCGACCGCAACATTCACCCGACCCCGGACGGCTACCGCGTGATCGCCGGGGCGATCGCGTCGGCCATCGTCCGCGGCCGCGCCCGCGCGGGGTAGACGGGCAACGCGGCGCGCTCCTTGCGCCGGTTGGGCCCGGTCAAGACCGTCCGCAGCGGGCTCCGCAGCACCAGCGCGACGAGCACGCCGGTGGCGAGCAGCGTCCCCACGAACAGGATGGCACTCGCAACGCCCCAGGTGCCGGGCTGCGTGAGCCCCGCGTGCGACAGACCCGTGAAGATGAGCTGGAGCACGAGCACGTGCGCCAGGTAGAACCCTCCCGACGCGTCGGCGCCCCACGTGACAAGACGGTCGGCAGACGTCGGCGCCCGGGCTGCCGCCCTGTCGGCCCAGCGCCAGCCGAGCGCCCAGAGCCCTGCGCACGCGGCCAGGAACCAGACTGCAGCGACCGGCTGGAACAGATCCGACGCGTGGCCCGGGGTGTTGCCGATCTCGAGCCCCCACGCGTAGTACCCCTCGGTGGCGAGGCCCACCGCGAGCACTCCCCACAGGATCCGTGCAGAGTGCCGCTCCACCAGCTGCTGGAGCTCGCCGAGGTGGTCTGCAGCGAGCACCCCGCTCACGAGATAGAGCTGATAGCTCGTCGCGTAGCGGGGTGTGATGATCCGCAGATCGACGGTACGTAGGGCGTGGAGGGTGCCGGTGTGCCAGAAGAAGTAGTGGGAGATGGTCATCATCGCGAGCTGTAGCGCCACGCTCACGCCGAACACGACGCCATGGTGCCCCCTGGTGCGGCGAACGAGCCAGACGAGCCCAGGGAGCACGACGTAGAACTGGAAGAGAACCACGAGGAAGTAGAGCTGGAAGTAACCGTTCAACAGGTCGTGGATGATCGTGGAGCCGGCTGTGACCGGGCGAGCGGAAGACTCGAGGGTGTAGACGAAGTAGATCCCGGTCCAGGCGAGATACGGCACCAGCACGGCACCGAGACGGTGGACCCACAGCCTGACGACCGGGCGTCGTGTCGCGAGCTGGCTGTAGCCCGCGACGAGCGCCGAGAGGAAGAAGAACACCTCGCGCGTGGCGTGAAGGACCATGACGAGGCTCCATCCGACGGCGCTCCCGCCCGGGACGGGCCAGAGGACTGCGTGCTGGGCGATGACACAGACGAACGCGATGACGCGGTACAGGTCGAACTGCCTGAGGTAGGCGCGCGTCGGCTTCCCCTCCCCCATGGGGCCGCCTCGGCTCACCCGCTGCGAGCCGCCGCGGATGCCGCGTCGGACCAGGAGCGGGGGGCCTCAGGGTCAGCGCCCACGCCGACCGGCCGCACCGGCTCGTGCGGGCCACCGTCTGCGGCCCGGCGCAGTCCCTCGGGGAGCCACGTCGACCACCGCTCGCGCTTTCGCCCGGTGAGGGCGACGGCGAGCGGGGTCCGCGCGAGCACGCTCGACATGAGCACGCAGGCGAGGAAGACGACGGCGACGCCGGTCGCGGTCACCAACGGCCACGGCAGGACGCGGTCGAGCGAGCGCCAGCCGAGGTCCGCGAGCGCGTACACGAAGAGCATCTGGGCGAGGTAGACGCTGTACGAATTGTCCGATCCCGACATCGCCATGGACCGGAT
Source organism: Actinomycetes bacterium (assembly GCA_021844425.1). Taxonomy (GTDB): domain Bacteria; phylum Actinomycetota; class Acidimicrobiia; order Acidimicrobiales; family RAAP-2; genus JAJYVT01. The sequence goes on from JAKBTL010000096.1 coordinate 63,593, forward strand.
CCGACGCGACCGCCCGGGGGCGACGAGCCACACGCCGAAAAGATAGACGCAGGCGATCGCGCCGATGTTGAACGGGATGACGATCGGCTGGAGCGGATCCGACGCCGCTCCCATCCACGACACGGCGTGCCGGGCGGCGACGACGTACCACCCTTCCGCGACTGCCGCCGCGACCACCGTCGCGGCGAAGATCCTCCAGCCGTTGCGCAGGAGCCAGTCGTGCACGGCGTCGAGGTGCAGCGCCACCACCATCCCGGCGACGAGGTAGAACAGGTACGAGGTGATCTCCCTCGTCGCGTAGTAGCCGCGCATGTAGGCAGGCAGCACGTTCCAATGCATGAGGGTCGTCATGGCCACCTGCACGCCGAAGGCGACCCCGACGACCGCCCACGGACGGTGCGAGAAGCGGCGGACCACCCAGAACATCGCCGGGAAGAGGACGTAGAACTCCATGATGACCACCAGGTAGTACAGCTGGTAGTAGCCCGTCCCCAGGAGGTAGCCGAAGTGCTGGAGCCCGCTCAAGGCGTCGAGACCCGACCCCGGTAGGGACACGAAGAAGTAGATGACCGTCCAGCACAGGTAGGGCACGCCGACCGAGATGAAGCGCCGCCGGTAGAAGTACCGGTAGCCGATGCGGTGCAGATCGGCGTAGCCGTACGTGAGCATGCACGCCGAGATGAAGAGGAACGCCTCGCGCGTGACGTGGAGGAGCATCAGCGCGCCACCCACGGAGATCGCTGCGCCCGGGGCGAAGAAGAGCAGCGCGTGCGTCGAGACGACGCCTGCCTGTTTGACCGGCCGCATCGCGTCGACGTGGTCGAGACGCGGCTTGGCGACGCGCCGGCTCATCGCACCAGCAGTGAGTACACGACAGGAACCCCGGTCAGCGCCGTCCTGCGCACCTTGCCGGTCGTCCCCTGGGGCAACCGCTCCACGACGTGGTACGCGACTGGGCGCTTGGCCCGGGAGAGCACGTGGGCGCAGCGATCGTGCACTCGGGCCACGACTCGGGCGGCGATCTGCTCGTCCGCCGGCGAACGTACCTCGTCGACGACGAGGTACGCGACGGGCACGCTGCCGAGCACCTCGTGGTCCCACCCGACGACAGCCGCGGCCGTCACCGCCGGATCGCCGAGCACGGCGTCTTCGACCTCCTTCGGGTAGATCTTCTCGCCTCCCCGGTTGATCACGTCGTCGGCACGACCGACGAGGAACAGATAACCGTCGGCGTCCACGTAGCCCAGGTCGCCCGTCTCGAGCCAGCCGTCGTCGTCGATCCGCTCCTCGTACCCCGGTGACGAGTACGCCCGGATCACGCTCGGTCCGCGGATCACGACGTGCCCCACGTCGCCGCAGGAAGCCGGGAAACGCTCGGAAGTGAGGACCTGCACCTCGATGTCGACGGGCACGCCGGCAGAGCCGGGCTTGCGCGGGCCACGAAGCGGGTTCGCGGTGATCTGGCTGGCCGCCTCGGTCATCCCGTAGGTCTCCACCACCGGGATCGCGGTCGCCCGCTCGAACCGCTCCAGGACCGGGACTGGCAAGGGGGCGGATGCCGACCTGGCGAATCGGATGCCGTCTGGGACTCGCTCTCCTGTCTCGAGGGCGGCAAGCCTCGCCAGGATCGCCGGCACCGCGTTGATCCACGTGACCCGGCAGCGCTCCATCGCGGCCCAGAACCCCCGGCGATGGAACCGGTCGTCGAGCACGAGCGTCGCCCCTGCCACGAGCGACGCGAGGAGGCCGACGACCTCGGCGTTGATGTGGAACAGGGGGAGCGGGTTGAACCCGCGGTCTGCCGGGGTGAGCTCGAGATGCCTGGCAACCGAGACGGCAGTGTGGAGCAACTGCGCCTCGTCGAGCCGGATGACCTTGGGCACGCCGGTCGTGCCGGACGTGGACAGCACCACCCCGCCGCGACCAGGAAGCGGCATCCCGACCGGCGAGGAGGATGTACCGGAGACCGGCGAGGAGGATGTGCCGGAAAGGAAGCAAGCCCCCGGAGGCATCGTGACCCACTCGGCCTTGGCTCCCGCGGGCGGGCGACGATCTGCGACGACGAGGCTCGGCGTCGTCCGCAGGCATGCGCCCGCGAGCTCCGCGTCGGTCGACGAGGGGTCGAAGGGCGCCGCCGTGCGCCCTGACGCGAGGACGCCGAGGAAGACGACGGCGAGCTCCACCGGGTCGGACACCGCGATCCCGACCCTCCCACCAGGGGGCACGTCGAGGTCCTCGAGGAGCGCTTCCCACAGTGTGGCGGCACGGCGGAGATCGCCGTAGGTGATCGCAGGCCCGTCTGTCGCCGGCTCCAAGTACACGTGACGATCTGCGGTTGCAGAGCGCAACCGCAGCAGCTGGGAGACCGTAACGCTGATCCCGCCCGGAGCGCGCTCTGCGGAGCGCGCGACGAAGGTCACCTCAGTACGCCATCCTCGGGTCGCGATAGTGCTTGAGCTCGATGAGGTTGTCGAACGGATCCCGAAGGACGAACGTCTGGTGCGCTTCCGCCGTCCCCTCGAACCGGGTCGACGCCTCCTGGAAGAAGTCGATCTTCCGCAGCTTCGCGAGCTCGTGGAGGAGGTCGAAGTCCTTCTTCCTGTAGAACGTGACGCCGAAGTGGCGCGGGTAGAGCGAGAGCGTCGCAGAGCGCGCTTCGGGCGAGGAGAGATGGCAGACCAGCTGGTCGCCGAAGAAGTCCAGCGTGATCCTGTCCGGGTAGGTGCGAGCGAGCTTGCACCCGAGCTTTGTCACGTAGAACGTGCGTGCCTCATCGAGATCCCATACCGGGATCGCGAGGTGGAAGAGGTGGTCTCTCACTGCTCCCGCCCTTCGAACTCGGTCAGCGTGTCAGCACGCAAGCCCAGCCGAAGCGTCTCGAGCGCCAGCACACCGGTCGGCGGAACGTTGCCCAGGTTCACGTCTGGGCCCACCCGGCGCACCATGTGCGCTTGCAGCACCGTCGTCGGAGCCTCGAACAAGAGCCGGTCGACGGGCAGCTCGTTCACGACTTCCTCGACCAGGCCGACCCGAAGCTGGCCGTCGGCGTGGCAGATCCCCGAGCGGCCGCTCTCGCGGGCCTCCAGCGTGACGAGCTGCGCTCCAGCGGCGAGGTCCTCTTCGACGTACTCGATCCATCGGCGAGGTCCGAGACGGTCGGAGCGGTCCGAGTCCTTGAACCCGACCTCGGAGATCACGGTGAACTCGCCCACCAGCTTGCGGACGTAGCCCGTCTTCTCCACGTTGGAGAGCGGGATCGTCCCGTTGGAGACCTCGACGAACCGACACGACCATTCGTGGCACAACGCGCAGAAGTCGTCGAAACGATCCTGGATGACGTGCTTCTCGAAGAGCGTGCCGCCGAAGTAGAACTCGATGTCGTTGCCCCGAAGGAGCTCGATCTTCTCGCCGAGCTCGCGCGACACGAGGGCGGTCCCCCATCCGAACTTCACGAAGTCCAGGTACGGGCCTGCGCTGGCGACGATGTCACGGAGCGCGCCGAGCGGCACGCCTCCATCCACCACCATCGTGAGCCCGCTGCGGCGCGGCTTGACCGAGCGATCAGGCAATGTGAGCGTCGTCGGGTACATGTCTCCTCCCTTCTCAGGCGCACGCGGGCGAGCGGCGAAGGCCCCGCTCGATCGGGAGAGCGTTGTCGACGACGGGCCACGTCATCTCCTCGGGCCCGACGCCGTCGAGCCAGGCGAGCAGGACTCGCACCACGCCGCCGTGGCAGACGAAGACGACGTCCCCGTCGTGCGACGCCAGGATGCGTGCGGCACACGCCGCCGCACGCTCGTAGAGCTGGCGCACCGACTCGCCGCCCTCGGGCGCCGCGTCCGCATCTGCCACCCGAGCGCCGTCGATGCCCGAGTGCCGAGGACCGAGCAGCGCGCTGGGGTTGCCCTCCGCCTCGCCGAGCGACCGCTCCCGCAGGCAAGGCTCGATGAAGACCGGGAGCCCGAGTGCCTCGGCGATGGGTGCGGCCGTCTCGAGCGCGCGGCGCAGGTCGCTCGAATAGATCGCCTCGGGCGTGCGTCGAGCCGCGAGCAGCCCGGCGCAACGGCCCGCCTGCTCGCGCCCGGCAGCGCTCAGGCCCGGATCGAGCTGCCCCTGGACGAGACCGGCCGCGTTCCAGGTGCTCTCACCGTGACGGACGAGCCAGAGCCGGCGGTCGGGGACGTACCCGCCGTCCGGGAGGATCGGCGCGCTGGAGCACGGACTCACCGCGGCATCGTGCCACGCGAACCTTGGGATCGTGTTGGAATTCGATGTGCGCTGGCTGTGCGGGACTGAGAATTACAGAATTGCACGAGGAGCCGCGTGCGGCGCTGTTCAGCGCCCGTGCGGCATGCAGAGCTCGTCGTACTCCGCGATGACGATCTCCCCTGCGTTCTCCCCGCACGCGGGGCACTGTGGGTCGCGACGCACCTTGAACGTCCGGAAGCTCTCCTCGAGGGCATCGTAGGCGAGGAGGCGCCCGACGAGCGGGTCGCCGAGACCGAGGAGCATCTTGATGGCCTCCACCGCCTGGATCGACCCGACGATGCCGGGGAGCACGCCGAGCACGCCCGCCTCGGCGCACGAAGGTGCGAGCTCCGCTGGCGGCGGCTCGGGGATCAGGCAGCGGTAGCACGGCCCGTTGTAGGGGTCGAAGACGGTGACCTGGCCCTCGAACCGGAAGATCGATCCGTGCACGACAGGGATCCGCTTGACGAGCGACGCGTCGTTGACGAGGTAGCGCGTGGGGAAGTTGTCGGTGCCGTCGACGATCAGGTCGTAACCGTCGAAGATCTCCAGGACGTTGTCGGCGCCGAGCCGGACGTCGAAGGTCTCGACGACGACGTCAGGGTTGAGCGCGGTGATCGTCTTCTTCGCCGAATCGACCTTGCGGTCCCCGAGCCGATCCATGTTGTGCAGGATCTGACGCTGGAGGTTCGACGCGTCCACCACGTCCATGTCGATGATGCCGATCGTCCCCACGCCGGCCGCGGCAAGGTACAGCGCGGCCGGGGAGCCGAGACCCCCGGCGCCGAGGAGCAGCACCTTGGAGTCGAGGAGGGCCTGCTGGCCCTGCTGGCCTACCTCGGGAAGGAGGAGGTGACGGTGGTAGCGGTTCCGCTGGTCGCTCGTGAGCGTGCGCGGCGCGCTCCAGTCGCGCCCCTCGTCCTTCCAGCGATTGAACCCGCCGGCCATCGAGACCACGTCTTCGTAGCCGAGATCGGCAAGCGTCTTGGCCGCGAAGATCGACCTGGCGCCACCCGCGCAGTAGACGACGACCGGACGGGTCTTGTCGGGGATCCGCCCTTCCACCGTGAACTCGAGGTTGCCGCGAGGCAAGTGGACGGCACCGGGGATCGCCCCTTGCTCGTACTCGTCCGGCTCTCGCACGTCCAGGAAGACGGCGGAGCCGAGGCGCCGGTGCGCCTCCTCCGTGTCCACCTCGGAGATGGCGGCCTTCGCCAGGGCCAGAAGCTCGCGCGTCGTCGTCATGTCCGAATACCTTACCAGCTAGGTCAACAATTCACCACACCACCCTTCCTCAGGGGGCGCCACACGTCCCGTCGAGGTGCACGAGACTGTCCCGATGGACGTGCACGAGGCATTGCGGGCGCGTCGCATGGTGCGGAGCTTCTCCGAGCGCCCCGTGCCGGCGGAGCTCCTCGCACGGCTCCTCGACGACGCGCTGCGCGCTCCGACCGCCGGGAACACGGGCGGGACGGCATGGGTCGTGCTCACTGGTCCCGATCAGACGCGGCGCTACTGGGAGGCCGCGACGAGCGAACGGTGGCGTGCTCGCGCACGGCGTTGGCCCGGGCTCTCCCGCGCGCCCGTGGTAGCGGTGGCCCTCGCCTCCCCTGCGGCTTACGTCGCCCGCTACGCCGAGCCAGACAAGGTTCGGGGCGCGTCCGACCTCGGTCTTGGCGGCACAGAGACCGCGTGGCCCGTGCCCTTCTGGTTCGGCGATGCGGCCTTCGGTGTGATGGCCCTGCTCCTGGGCGCCACCTCCGAGGGACTTGGCGCCTGTTTCCTCGGCAACTTCCGGTCGGAACGAGCGGTGCTCGCCTCCCTCGACGTGCCGGCAGGCTGGCGGCTCTTCGGTGCCGTCGTCCTCGGCTACCCCCGAGGGGCCGACCCGCGCTCGCCCTCGCTCGGCCGCCCCCGCCCCGACGATGCCCGCCTCCACTACGGAAGGTGGGCCGGGCCTCCGCCGACGCCCTCGTGAGAAGGAGGCCGCCTTCCGGGTCCGGCAACCGCCAGGGACGAGCAGGGACGAGCAGCGACGAGCGATGGGGCGACGTGCGCGTCAGAGGAGGGAGCGACGCACGCCGTCGACGATGCGCGCCACCGACGGCAGTGCTGCGTCCTCCAGCGCGTCTGCAGCGGGCAGCGGCACGTGCGGCGTCGTCACCCGCACGATCGGCCCGTCGAGATCGAACAGGCGCTCTTCAGCGACGATCGACGCGACCTCCGCTCCCCAGCCACACAGGCGCGGGTTCTCCTCGACGGTGACGAGGTGCCCGGTCTCGACGACAGAGGCCGCCACCGTCGCCACGTCGAGGGGCACGAGGGACCGCAGGTCGATCACCGTCACCTCCACGCCGTCTCCTGCAAGCACGTCGGCAGCCTCGAGTGCGCGAGGCACCATCGCGGCGAGCGCCACGATCGTCGCGTCCTTGCCGTGCCGGCGAACGGCAGCCGTGCCGAGCGTGTCGACGATCTCGCCGTCGGGCACGTCGCCCTTGGTCGGGTAGAGCGACTTCTGCTCGAAGAAGATCACGGGGTCCGGGTCCCTCACGGCAGCCGCGAGGAGTCCCACGACGTCGCGCGGGGTCGACGGCGCGACCACCTTCAGCCCCGGCACCGCCATCGCCCAGTTCTCCACGCTCTGGGAGTGCTGGGCGCCGAAGCGCACGCCGCCCCCGTTGGCCGTGCGGATCACCAGCGGAAGGGCCACCTGGCCGTGGGTCATGTAGCGAGTCTTCGCGATCTCGTTGGCGACGAGGTCCCAGCACACCGCGAAGAAGTCGGAGAACATGATCTCCGCGATCGGCCGCAGCCCGGTCATCGCCGCGCCCATCGCCGCGCCGAGGATCGCCTGCTCGGAGATGGGGGTGTCCGACACCCGCTCTGGCCCGAACCGGTCGAGCAGCCCGACAGTCGCCTTGAACACCCCCCCGGCGGCGCCGACGTCCTCTCCGAGGAACACGACGGAGGGGTCGCGGTCCATCTCCTGCGCGATCCCGCGAGCGACAGCGTCTCGGTACGTCATCTCCGCCACGACGACCCCCCGTCCGCCCACAGATCCGCCTCGACCAGCGAGAGGTCCGGCGGGGGGCTCGCCTCGGCCTCCCTCGCCGCCGCGTCGACAGCAGTCTGCGCCTCCTCCTCGATGCGCACGAGCACCGCCTCGTCCACGCCCACTCCGAGGAGCCGGGTGCGATATCGAGGGATGGGGTCGCGCGCCAGCCACGCCTCCACTTCCTCGTCGGGCCGGTACTTGCCCGGATCAGCCCTCGAGTGACCGCCGTGCCGGTAGGTCTCGGCCTCGATCAGCGCCGGGCCGCCCCCGGAGCGGGCACGTTCGATCGCGACTCGTGCTGCCCCGTAGGTCTGGTCCGCGTCGTTGCCGTCGACGAGCACCGGGTCGAGCCCGTAGGCACGCGCGCGATCGGCGGCGGGATGACCGACCGCCGTCACCGAGGAGATCGGCGTGTACTCCATCCAGCGGTTGTTCTCGCAGACGAAGACCACCGGCAGCTTCCAGACTGCCGCCAGGTTCAACGCCTCGTGGAAGGCGCCGATGTTCGTGGTGCCGTCGCCGAAGAAGCAGACCGCGACCTCTCCGGCGCGGCGAAGCTTCGACGACCACGCTGCCCCGTTCGCGATCGTGAGGTGCGCACCCACGATCGCGTACGAGCCCATCATCCGGTGCTCCACGCTCGTCAGGTGCATGGAGCCGCCCTTGCCAGCCATGAGCCCCGCCCGACGCCCCATCAGCTCTGCCATCACTGCAGCCATGGGGGCGCCACGCGCGAGCGTGTGATTGTGCCCGCGATAGGTCGCGAACGTGTAGTCCGACGGGAGCATCGCAGCCGCGAACCCGGCGGCGACCGCTTCCTGGCCGAGCCCCAGGTGGCTCGTGCCCTTGACGAGTCCCTGGAGGAAAAGGTCGTACGCGCGCTTCTCGAAGTCGCGCATCTGCACCATCATCTTGTAGATCGCCATCCGCACCTCGAGAGCCGGCGCGGCTGGTCCGATCGCATCGCCGGCAGGCTGCCGGTCCCGCAGCTCCGTCATCGCCACATCACCTTTCGACTGTAGCCAGAAACGATCTCGGCCGATGCCACAGGTTCCCTCGCGCGTGCTCCGTTGACATCACGGCCTACTCGTGGTACGGATCCGCATCTCGGGACCGTGGCGATGCCCCAGGAGGTACGCAGAGACATGGACGACCACCTTGCCGATCCGCGGGTGTCGGCCGCGGCCGCGCACTGGGGACCGCGCTTCGCGCACAACGGGACGGACTACCTGGACTTCACCCGGACGGTCGCCCGCATCTCGCATTGGGAAGACTGGTGCCGCGAATGGGGACGGACCGCAGAGGAGTACGAGGCGCTCGCGGCGCGCGCAGAAGCAGCCGGCCACGCAGTCACCGCCACGGCCGCCTGGCGCCACGCCGGGCTCGCGTGGCACTGGGCGAAGTTCGTGTTCGTGATCGACCCGGTCCAGCAGCGCGCGGCGCACGAGCGCGCAGTCGCTGCGTACGCGAAGGGCGCCGCAGGTCTCGATCCCCCGGCCGAGCGAGTCCTCGTCCCCTATGGCGACACTCACCTCCCTGCTTTCCTGCGCGTGCCGCGCACGGCGGTCGCCCCTCCGGTCGTCGTCATGGCTCCGGGCCTCGACTCGGTGAAAGAGGAGCTCCAAGAGACCGCCGGGTACTTCTGCGCGCGCGGGATGGCGACGCTGGCCGTCGACGGGCCGGGCCAAGGCGAGAGCGAGTACGACCTCCCGATCGAGCCCGCCTACGAGCGCGTCGCGAGCGCCGCGCTCGACTTCCTGACCGAGCGCGCCGACGTCGACGCCGCGCGCGCCGGCATGTTCGGCATCAGTCTCGGCGGCTACTACGCGGCACGGGCCATGGCATTCGAAGAGCGGTTCACGGCAGGGGTGGTGCTCGCCGGCCCGTTCCGCTTCGATCTCGGATGGGAAGATCTCCCGCCCATGACGCGCGACACGCTCCGGCATCGGTCCCGCTCGGCCGACGACGAGGCAGCGCGTGCTTTCGCGAGCCGTCTGACGCTCGAGCACGCCGCAGCGCGCATCACCTCGCCGTTGCTCGTCGTCCACGGGGGCGAGGACCGGATCGTGGGTCCCGCTCATGCCGAACGGCTCGCTTCGGAGGCGCCCGGTGCACAGCTCGTCATGATCGCCGACGGCAACCATGGGGTGACGAACCACGCCTTCGCCTCGCGGTCTCTTCTCGCCGACTGGATAGCGGACCGCCTCGGCGCCGCCGTCCCAACGACCCGGCACGCCTAGGCATCGTCGTCGCCTGCTGAGCCCACGCTGAGCGGCGCCGCGCCGCCGAGGAAGAGCGCTCCGATCTCGGGGTGCTCGAGCACCTCTTGCCCGGAGCCCACGAGCCGCACGCGCCCGTTCTCCAACACGACCCCGTGGGTGGCGAGGCGGAGCCCGGCGCGGGCGTTCTGCTCGACGAGCAGGATCGTCCGTCCGCTCTTGTGCAGCGTCCGCACCGTGTCGAACACCGTCTTGCGCGTGCGCGGGTCGAGGCCCATCGAGGGCTCGTCGAGGACGACGAGCACCGGGTCCAGCATCAGGCACCGAGCGAACTCGACGAGACGCTGCTGGCCACCCGAGAGGCTCCCCGCCTTGTCCTTGGCCCGCGCCGCCACGACCGGCATCGTCTCTGCGATCTGCTCGTAGCGTTGCCGCACGAGCGCACGGTCCTTCAAGACGAATCCGCCCAGCTCCACGTTCTCACGGACCGTCATCTCGCGGAACAGGCTGTGGTTCTGGGGAACTTGGACGATCCCGCGGTCGAGACGATCCCGAGGGTTGGCTTTCTTGAGAGGCTCGCCGCGGAACACGAGCTCCCCTCGGCGGGTCCGGACGATCCCGCTCACCGTGCCGAGGAGCGTCGACTTTCCCGCTCCGTTCGGACCGACCACGCACGTGAGCCCCCCCTCGGGGACTTCGAAGCTCACGTCGTGCAAGATGTCGGCGCCGCCGTAGCCGGCGCACACGTCGCGGAAAGCGAGCAACGGACGCGATGGCGCCTTGCTCAACACTGCCCGCTCGCCGTCGGGTTCAACGGCCCGCGACACCACGGCCCACCTCCGGCCCGTCCTCAGCGGCGAGATCGGTGAGATCGTCTTCATCGGAGCCCCCGAGGTACGCGTCGAGGACCCGAGGATCTCTGCGGATCCCGTCAGGAGTCCCCGACACGATCACCGTGCCCTGGCTCATCACCGTCACCCGGTCGCACAGGCTCATCACGAACTCCATGTTGTGCTCGACGACGAGGAAGGTCTTCCCTTGGGCGTTCAGAGCGCGGATCCGATCCGCGATCAAGTTGATGAGCGACGGGTTGACCCCCCCTGCGGGCTCGTCGAGCAGGACGATCGACGGATCGGCCACGAGCACGTAGGCGAGTTCCAGAAGCTTGCGCTGGCCGTACGACAAGATGCCCGCCGGCGAGCGCGCGAGACCCTGGAGCCCGACGAGCTCGAGCAGCTCCATCGCGCGCGCCCGCTCCGCCGGGGAAGATTGACCTTTCACCACGCTGCGCAGCCAGCCTTCTCGGCGCTGAGTGGCCACCAGCATGTTCTCGAGCACGCTCAGACGGGCGAAGATCCGCGTGAGCTGGAAGGTCCTCCCGAGCCCCAGGCCGAATACCCTGGCCGGAGAAGCGCCAGTGATGTCCACTCCGTGCAGCCGCACTTTTCCCGCGTCGGGCCGCACGTACCCCGTGACGACGTTGAAGAGGGTGGTCTTGCCCGAGCCGTTCGGGCCGATCAAACCGGCGACCTCTCCTTCGTCGACGATGAGAGAGCAGCCATCGAGCGCCACCAGCCCGCCGAAGGCCCGCGACACGCTGTCCACCTCGAGCAGGGCCGTCACCGCTTCGCTCCCGGTGCGGCCTGTACAGCCCTCGGCAGGTTCGGCGCTTCCGAGGCGGGCGACGCACCCGAGAGCCGCTCGTTCCTGTCGACCATTGCCTGGAGCCGGCGATCGTGCCAGCGGCGATAGGCGTCGGCGACCGTCGGGATCACCCCTTTCGGGAGCGCCACGATGACCACGAGGAACAGCGCACCGTACGCGAACAGGTAGAGATCCCCTGCCGAGTATTGGACGGTGAAGTACTGCTGGAGCGATTCGAGCAGCGCTGCGCCGAAGAGCGGCCCCGAGATCGTCCCGAGACCGCCGAGGAACGCCATGATCGCGACTGCCAGGTCGAACAGCGGTGTGAACGCGAACTGCGGGTGGATGTCGCCCAGGAAGTACGCCCAGATCGCGCCCACCATCCCCACCGAGAAGGCCGAGATGACGTAGGCGATGAGCTTCACGCGCGTGGTCTTGACCCCGAGGCCTGCCGCCCGGTCCTCGTCGTCTCTGATCGCGAGGAGCTGCAAGCCGAACCGTGAGTGGCGGATCCCGACCGACAGCAGCACCGCGACCACGAGCACGACCAGCGCCGCGTAGTAGAAGTGCTGGTTGAACCCTACTCCTGTCCACGGAGGTGTAGGGAGGAGGATCCCCGCAGATCCCTTCGTCAACGAGGAGAGGTTGTAGGCGAGCAGCTGGAAGATGAAGAAGAAGGCGATCGTGATCACCACGAACGTGTGACGTCGGGTACGCAGCGCGATCAGTCCGACGGGCACCGCGATCACCATGGCGACCACGCCGGCCACCGGCACGAACCAGAAGATCTCGTAGCCGCCTACGAGGTGCAGGTGGAGCGCGATCAGCGCGATCGTGTACGCGCCGCTGCCGAAGAAGACGGCGTGGCCGATGCTGATGTAGCCCGAGTACCCCGAGAAGCTGTTCCACGCGGTCGCGGCAGCCATGAAGATGACGGTGAAGACCGCGATCGAGGTCACAGCGGGTGTCGAGAAGACGAGCGGGAACGCCACGAGCACGATCCCGGCCACGGCCCAGACGCCAACCTTCACCCAACGTGAAGCGGCGCCTGCGACGACGTCGGACCTCACCACGCGCCCCTCTTCTGGCCAGCGGTCCCGGTCGTCGCCATGGCACGGGTCATTGCGCCCTCGTCGCAAGCTTCCCGAAGAGCCCCTGGGGGCGGACAGAGAGCACGATCAGCAGCATCAAGAAGTAGATCACCGGCGACCAGACCGGCGACCAGACGACCGCCACGATGTCTTCGAGCACGAGCATGAAGAGGGCGGCGCCCATCGCGCCACCGATGCTTCCGAGGCCGCCGAGCACCACGATGGTGAGAAGACGTGAGATCAAGTCCAAGCTGCTGCTGGCGTCGAACCCGCCGCTGGTCGCGCCGTACACCATGCCGCCCGCCGCGGTCACGGCGACGCCGATGCCGAAGCTGATCGTGGACACCCGCTTCACGTTGACGCCGATGAGGGCTGCCGCAGTGCGGTCCTGCAGCGTCGCCCGCAGGCTCGCTCCGAAGCGGGTGCGGTACATGAGCGCGTAGAGGCCCGCGAGGAGCACGGCGGCCATGATGAACCCGAACACGTAGATGTACTCGAGGTAGAAACCGAACACGTGCCAGGTGTCGGAGAAGTACGGGACCCGAAGCTGCACGAATGTCGTGCCGAACCCGATGTCGAGCGCGCCCTCGATGAGCAGGGACACGGCGTAGGTGATGAGGATCGACATCGCCACCCGGTCCCTGTCGCCGATGCGTCGCAGGAACGCCCACTCCGTGCCGATCCCGATGACGAACAGGGCAGGGATCGTGACGAGCAGCCCGAGGAAAGGGTCGATCCCGGCGTGGACCCACAGCGCGTAGCTCAGGTACGACCCGAGCACCACGAAGATCCCCTGGGCGATGTTGATCACCTCGAGCATCCCGAAGATGAGGGTGAGGCCGGCGGCCATGAGCGCGTACAGGCCGCCGGTCAGCACCCCATCGATGATGGCTTCGACGAGCTGGGTTCCCAACCGGATCAGCTGCCCCAGACCGGCTTCGGGTAGAGCGGCGGGACCGAGCCCTTGGCGTGCAGCGGCAGCACCTGCTCGAGTGTGGGCTTACCTGTCTTTGTCTGCCACTGGAAGGCGAAGACCAACCCCTTGATGTTCTCTCCGACCTTGTTGAACTTCACGGGCCCTTGGACCGAGGTCATCGTCTTGCCGCTGTGGAGGAACTTCAGGATCTTCTTGTTTGTGAAGCTGTGCGTCGCCTTCACCGCCTGGGTGAGCACCTCGCCGACCGAGTAGGCCTCAGCCGTTGTGGCGTTGATTGTGGCCGCTCTGCCGCCGTACTTCTTCAGGTACGCCTTCACCATCGCCTTGCTCAGCGCGTTCTTGATCCCGGGGTACCAGCCGTTCGGGTTCATGACCCCGATCGCGTTCTTTGTCCCCACGGCCGGCAGGAATGTCTTTCCCATGTCGGAGCCGGACGTGAAGATCAAGGCTTTCGGGTTGTAGTGCGCCGTCTCGAAGGCGCTGATGAAGCTGGACACCGTCGGGACATCGACCGAGCCGACGAGGGCGACTGTGGCCTTGCTGGCTGCCATCGCGTCGGCGATCGGCGTGAAGTCGGTCGTCTCTGTCGGGAAGACGTTTGTGTACGCCGTCTTCACTCCGGCCGCTTCGAGGATCTTGCGAGCGGCCGGGAACTGCGAGGACGTGAAGATTGTTGTGATCGTGGCGTACGCGGCAGACTTCGGACGCTTGGACTTGGGCATCGAGGCCAGCCACTTGGCGAAGGGCACGAGACCTGTCGCCACCGGGTACGACACGTCGAAGACGTTCGGCAAGCCCTGCTCGAAGATCTTGGGCGCGCCTCCAGCCCCCTCGATGAGGGCGTAGCCGTAGCGGTGAGCCACCTTCGCCGAGGGCAGCGTGAGCAGCGACGAGAACGGCCCGATCGTGAGCTTCACGTGGTCGTGCGCGATCAGCGTCGTGTAGTTCGTGGCCGCCTGGTTCGGTGTCGACTTGTCCGAGATGATCTTGAGCTCGATCCTGTGGCCGAGCAGTCCACCGTGCGCGTTCTGGTACGCCTCCCACAGGTGATAGCCGCGTGTGAATGCCTTGCCGGCAGCCGAGAATGTGCCCGTCAGCGAGAGCGAGGCGCCGATCACCACGGGCGACCCGAGCTTCTCGTGTCGTGCCGATCCCGCGGCTGACGTGCCGCTCCACGCAGCGACGACGGTACCTGCGACGAGCGCCCCCGCGAAACCTGCACGAGCGAGGCGCGACCGCAGCGGCCAGGCAGCTCCACCGTTGTTCGCACTGCTCGTCCTCATGTTCCCTCCCTTGTTGGTCTTCACGTTTCCGGTGCGGCGGCCTCCGTGCGACGTGCCGTTCCCACCGGATCCCCCTTGCAACTACGCGCGGCTCGCCTCTTCCTGGCCGACGCCCGCGCGCCGTCGGCCGTCGTCGGCCGGGCCGGTGCTCCCGCCTCGCTCCCGCTCGCCCCGCCCGTCGTCAGTTCCGGCCGGGTCGAGCGCGGATGGGGCTGCGGGTGCCAGCCCGTCGCCGACATCGACGTCCTCGCTCCGCAGCTCGAGGCCTGCCCCCCGAGCCGTGAGCTGGATCATCGCGGCGAAGTCCAAGTCGCCGATCCCCTCGCCGATCCCGGCCTGCAAGAGCTGGCGGACGAGCGCAGCGACGGGCATCGGCGTCTCGAGCAGGCGTGCAGCGTCGAGACCGAGGTCGAAGTCCTTGTGGAGCAGCCGGGTCGTGAAGGTCGGCGTGAAGTCCAGGTTCACCAACGCCGGCGTCTTGTACCCGGTGAACATCGACCCCATCACCGAGTCGTTCAAGAAGGCCAGGAAGTCGTGCCGGCGGACGCCGCCTTTCTCGGCGAGGACCGTGATCTCGACGAGCGACTCGATGACGACACCGAGAAGGAGGTTGTGGCACAGCTTCACGAGGCGCGCGACATCCCCCTCCCCCACGTAAGTCGCCTCGCGAGCGATGGTCGTGAGGTAGGGGTACACCGCGTCGAAGGCCTCCTTCGGGCCGGAGACGGCCATCGTGAGCCTCCCTGCGCGGACGACCTTCGGGTTCCCGCTGACCGGTGCCGCGAGGAAGGCCACCGAGCGCGCCGCGGCGAGATCACGGGCCTCGGCGCTCGCCTCCTGGGACACCGTCGAGCAGTCCACGACGATCGACGGCGAAGACGGCCCGGCGAAGAGCCCGTTCTCGCCGTCCAGCACCTCGAGCAGGTCCTCGGACGACGCCACAGTGATGAACACGACGTCGCGGCTCCCCAGCTCGGCGACGGTTCCCACCACTTCTGCGCCCTGGGCTGCAAGCCCCTTCGTCTTCTCCTGGGTGCGGTTGTAGACGGCGAGGTCGAGGCCACGCGCAAGGAGGCGCTCGGCCATCGCGCTGCCCATCCGGCCGGTGCCGATCCAGCCGATAGCCCCCCCCGCAGTCGCTTGCGCAACCGATTGCATCGCCGTCAGTCTGCGGAATACGGGCCGCTTTGTCAAGAGAGTGTTACGGAAATCCTTCGGAGCTCACACGACGACGCGGTCGCGAACAGGAGCGGTCGACCCGCGCACGACCAGCTCGGGAGCGAGCTGGACGACCTCGACCGGCGTGTCCGGGTAGCGCAACCGCGCGATCAGCAGCTCGGCGGCACGGAGGCCGAGCTCGTAGTGGGGGATGCGGACGGTGGTGAGCGGAGGGTTCACGCGGTCGATGAACGGCATGTCGTTGAAGCCGACGATCGAGAGGTCTTCCGGGCACGCGAGACCTGCGCGCTCCGCGACCGAATAGCAGCCGAGGGCGAGCATGTCATTTCCCGCGAAGATCGCGCTGGGCCTGTCGGCGTTCCCGAGCAGTGCCGCCGCGCACCGCTCTCCTTCGGCGATCGAGAAGGTCTCGGCGAACACCACGTCCTGCGGGTCGACGACGGCACCGGTCTCCGCCATCGCCGAGACGAAGCCGTTGTAGCGTGCGTACCCGGTCGACAACGACTGCGGTCCGGCGACGTGGCCGATCCGCTCGTGACCGAGCTTTCTCAGATGCTCGACGACCATCCGGACGCCGATCGCGTCGTCCGCCGAGACGGACGCCAGCCTGCCGTCCTCGACGACCCGGTTGAAGAGCACGATGGGGATGCCCATCTCTGAGAGCTCCTCGACGCCTATGTCCTGCCGGCGAGCCGTGGCGAGTACGAGCCCGTCCACCCGCCGGTCCACCATGCCCTCGAAGATCCGGCGCTGGCGGTCGGGGTCGTTCTCGGTGTTGGCGAGCAGAGCGACGTAGCCGTCTTGGAACAGGCGATCCTCCACGCCGCGGACCATGGGAGGGAACAGCGGGTTGTTGATGTCGGGAATGACGATGCCGACCGAGTTGGTCCGCCGCGTCTTGAAGCTACGTGCGAGAAGGTTCGGCTTGTAGCCGAGGCTGACGGCCGCGGCGAGCACCCGTTCGATGGTCTCGGGCCGGACGAGCGCCTTGGTCTCCTCGTTCAACGCGCGCGACGCCGTGCCGGGATGCACGCCCGCCGCGTCCGCCACATCCCGCAACGTCACGGTGTCTTTGGGCACCATGCCTCCACCGGCCTCTGGACTCGCCCGCCGGCCAGGACGATAGCGCGCACCGAGCACGCCGAGCGCACCGAGGTGCGCAGAGTCGCCTCGACACCACCGGAGTCCCGCTTCCACCCAGTCCCACGTTCGGCGCGACGCGCCCTTCCCTGCTACTTCTGTGTTACTTCTCGTTACTTCTTTCCGCACAGGACGTACGGCTGAAGCGTCATCTCCCGGCCGCCGGTCACGGCGCCCGTGACCGTTGCCACCGTGCGCCAGCCGCTCGTCACCGGGTACGAGGACTCCAGCGCGACGCCAACCGAGCGACCCGTCCCAGCAGCCGAGAGCGCACCGGCTGTGGCTGTCGACTGCGCCCTCTTCGGCGACGAGCCGGTCGATGTGGTCGTCGTCTTCCCGTCCGTCCCGGTCGTCTTGCCTGCTGTGGACGTCCTCGCTGTCTTCTTGCCTGCTGTCGACGCTGCCGACTTCGGCAACGCCGTCGCGACCCGCCCCCCGCCGCCGAGCACCACCTGGCCTGACGGGCAGGAGGCAACGCCGGTCAGCGTCGTGCCCAGCGCCGGGTCAGCCGCCGACTTCACGACGGGTGCGGCAACGACGGCGCTGCTTGCGATCGTGCCGGGGAGACCGGGCCTCCCCGCGGGTCCTCGCTCGCCTTGGGGACCCGCGGGCCCTACCGGGCCGGTTGCACCCCTCGGCCCCGTCGGCCCGGCGGGCCCTTGCGGGCCCACCAGGCCTTGGACCCCCTGCGGACCTTGGGACCCCTGGGCACCTTGGGGTCCTGCCGGCCCTACGGGACCTGGAGAAGCCGCGGAGGAGCGGACGAGCGCGGTGACACCGAGCACCATCCCGCCTGCGCCCAGGGCGAGCGCGGCGGCGACGAGTGCTGCAAGGACGCCTCTCCCCCAGCCGCCCCCGGACCCGCGTGCCTCGCCGGCATCCCGGAAGCCGGTCGCGTCCGGCGGGACGACCATGAGCCCGGTGGGCTCCTGCCCAGCTCGCGCCTGCGCCTGCTCCGTTGCCACTGCCATCGCTCCGCTCCTCCGTCCCTCGCGTTCGATCTCTCGCGACTCGCGCGGCTGCGTCGTCTCGACCTGCCTCGACCTGTCTCGTTGCAGAGTCGCGCCGAGGCTCTGGGATCTGCCTGGCTCAGTGTTACAATCACGTGACAACAGTCGCGAAAGCGAAAGACTTCTGGGAGCGCCGACGAAACTCGATGCTCATACGGAGGTTCAGGGGCCGCTTCGCGCGATCCTGTCCGTGACAGCGAATCCACGAAGATGCCGCAAGGGCACCCGCTGACCGCAGACCGCAGACCGCAAACCGGAAGAACGAGAGAGGAGGGAGGACCGAGCTTGGGACGCCGCATCTTGTTCATCGAGGATGACGACCACATGCGCGGGGTGCTGTGCCTGTCGCTCCAACAGGAGGGCTACACAGTCGTCGAAGCACGAAGCGGAGAGGAAGGATTGCGCCGCCTCGAGGATGGCGGGGCCGACATGGTGCTCGTCGATCTACGGCTTCCGGACATGGACGGCTTCGAGGTCACTCGCGCGATCCGGCGCTCGACCAACGTCCCCATCGCCATGGTCACCGCGAGCGGCGACACCCACGACGTCGTCGCGGGGCTCGAGGCTGGCGCCGACGACTACGTGGTGAAACCTGTGGTCGCCAAAGAGCTCTCCGCACGGATCCGTGCGCTCCTGCGCAGGAGCGCGTCGCAAGCGGCCCCCGACGCCACCGTCGAACGGTTCGGAGACGTCGAGTTGCACCGGGAAGCCGGGGTGGTCCGTCGCCATGGCAAAGAGGTGCCCCTGACGCTCACGCAATTCCGAGTGCTCTGCGAGCTGGCGGACACGCCGGGGTGGGTCGTGTCGAGGGCACAGCTCCTCGAGCGTGTCTGGGGCTACGACTTCTTCGGCGACGATCGGCTCGTCGATTACCACATCAGCGGGCTCCGAACGAAGATCGAGCGCGACCCCTCGAATCCCGAGCTGATCGTGACGGTTCGGGGGCTCGGCTACAAGCTCGTCCCGTGAAGCTGGCCAGCCGTCGGCGGCGGTTCGGCCTGCAGGCGCGCGTCATCGCCACGTTCGCCGTCGGCGCGGCGGTCGTGTCCGCCGTGCTCGCGGTCAGCACCTTCTTCTTCGTACGGCGGGATCTCGTCGCGCAGCGCACGACCAGCGTCCTGCGCCAGACGTTCGTCAACGCAAGGCTCGTGAAGGTGGAGCTCGGCGCACCCTCCGCGAAGATCGGCGACGCCCTCTCGAGCGTTGCGAATGCCGAAGGCGTGCACTCGTTCATCTATCGGGCAGGGCTCTGGTACTCCAGCTCTGCGACCGTCAGCGGCACCGCCATCCCCGACGCCCTCACCCGAACGGTGCTGCACGGCGACGTCGCCGACCAGCGCGTCCTGCTCGACGGCACGCCGACGCTGGTCGTAGGCGTACCCATCCCGTCGATCGGCCTCGCCTACTTCGAAGAGGACTCACTCACAAGTCTCGAGTCGACCCTGAGCGTGCTGGGCACCGTGCTTACCACCGTGGCGATCGCGACGACGGTCGGAGGGGGGCTCGCGGGGTGGTGGGCGAGTCGTCGCCTCGTCAGGCCGCTGACCGAAGTCGTCAACGCCGCGACGGACGTCGCCAGCGGGTCGCTCAGTCGGCGAGTGCCCGACGACCCGGACCTCCAACCACTGGTGACGTCCTTCAACGAGATGGTGACGGCGCTGCAGGAGCGCATCGAACGCGACGCGCGCTTCGCGTCCGACGTGACTCACGAGCTGCGCTCGCCGCTCACGACCATCGGCGCGTCGGTCGAGCTGCTCGACTCGTACAAGTCGCACCTCCCAGCAGGGGGCGCAAAGGCCGTCGACACGCTCCACGTGGAAGTGGACCGGTTCTCGACGATGGTGCAAGAGCTCCTCGAGATGGCGACCCTCGACGCGGACGCTGCGGCTCTCAACTTCACCGACATCCCACTCGGCGAGCTGGTCGAGCTCACGGTGCGCGGCTACAACCCCGCAATCCCCGTCACCTTCTCGCCAGGGGCCCGGGACACGCTCGTCCGCGGGGACAAGCGTCGTCTCCAGCAGGTCCTCTTGAACCTCCTCGACAATGCCGAGACACATGCCGGCGGGCCTGTCGGCGTGGACGTCGGCGCGGTCGGCGGCTGGGCGACGATCTCGGTCGACGACGCGGGACCCGGCATTCCACAAGAGGAGCGCACCAGGGTGTTCGAGCGCTTCTACCGTGGCGCGGCGTCAGGGAGGCGCGGCGACACGGCAGGCGCCGGCCTCGGCCTGGCACTTGTCGCGGAGCACGTCCGGGCGCACGGCGGCAGCGTGCGGATCGCTGACAGCCCGGCCGGGGGCACCCGGATCAGCGTCCTGCTCCCGGTGGAGCCGGCGTGACCCGATCGCCCAGGGGGCGGCACTCCCGCAGCATCGCCGCACTGGCGTATGGAGTGCTCTTCGCGCTGGGTGTCTCCGCGTGCGGACTCGGAGTCGACGCGTCTCCCCAGCTGGTGAACCCCAAGCAGGTGCCCTTCGGGTTGCTCCACCCCTCCACCCCGACGACGTCGCCGGAGATCTTGGGCCAGTACGCCACCATCTACCTCCAGGGACCCCAGCGCCTGGTCGCGGTGAGCCGGGATGTCCCTGCTCCGGTCACCGCCGCGCGCGTCCTCACCGCGCTCGGCCAAGGGCCGACGTCGGCACAGGCGGCCGAGGGGCTCCAGAGCCCCATCTCGACGGCGGCCCCGCTCACCCTCTGGCGGCTCGGCGCCACAAGCGTCACCGTGAACCTCGCGAAGGCGTTCACCACGCTCGCCGGAGAGAACCAGGCAGTGGCCGTCGCCCAGCTCGTCTACACGCTCACCGCCCTCCCCGGCATCGCCTCGGTCGGGATCCGCATCGACGGCAAGAAGGCGAAGGTGCCGACCGGGAAGGGGACACTGAGTGGTGGGCCGCTCGACCGTGCGGACTACGCGACACTCGCTCCCATCTGAGCCGCTCCCATCTGAGTCGGCCCCATCTGAATCGGCTATCCGAGCGCTCAGCCGAACCGCAGGACGCGCACGTGACCGACCCGCTCGGTCACCATCTCGTAGGTCTCGCCTCCGTCACGGGAGCGCCATACCTGACCATCGGGCGTGCCGACGGCCGCCTCGCCTCCCCAGGCCGCGAGGCTGCCGGTGTCCAGGTTGTACGGGAACGACTCGGGCAACCCCCCACGACAGGCCTCGAAGGGGTTGCCGAGCCGCGCGCGGAAGAGGCGCCCGTCGCGCGTGGACGACCCGGTGGACGCCGTCACGTAGGCGACATCGCCGTCCACCGCTGCGGCGCGGCAGTAGGCCGC
>JAKBTL010000036.1 GCA_021844425.1 Actinomycetes bacterium
GCAGCGGGTAGATGATGGTAAGCGGTGTGCAGGTTGGTCGGGAGCGGAAGTGCCCGCTGACCTGGACTTACCTTCTCTGAGCTGGTGGGGCTAGATGGACTTGAACCATCGACCTCAGCATTATCAGTGCTGCGCTCTAACCAACTGAGCTATAGCCCCAGGGCCACGACAGCTTATCCAGCGGGGGGAGCGGTCCCGAGCTGTCGAAGGGCTACCGCGGGCTCTCGGGCGACGACAGGACCGTTCGGCCGGCTGCGAGACGCGTGCTCGTCGTCGAAGCGACGGCCAAAGGTTCTTCGACCCCCTTCGCCCCCTCCTTTGGCGCTCCTCCGGCGGTCCCTCGCTCCCCTTCGGCGTTCCCCGGCTCACGACGGAGCGCCGCCAGCAACCCGGTGTCGGAGCCGTTCCCTATGCTCCGTTCGTGGTGGCGCGCTGGAGGCTGAACCGAGCCGGGATCCTGAACGTCTACCAGTACGGAGACGAGATCCTCCACTTCTCGGGGGGCCGCCTGTTGCTCCGCGGGGTGAACGGGTCGGGGAAGTCCACCGCGATGAACATGCTGTTGCCCTTCCTCATCGAGGCGGACACCCGCCGCATCGACGCGGCCGGCGACCAACAGGGGGTCCTGCGGTCCTGGATGCTGTCGGGGCGTGAGGACCCGCAGCCTGTCGGCTATCTCTGGATCGAGGTCGCCCGAGGCGACGAGCACCTGGTGTGCGGGTGCGGCATCAAGGCGAACCGTGCCGCCGACACGGTCTCGACGTGGTGGTTCGTCACCTCGCGGAGGCCCGGCGTCGACCTCGACCTCGTAGAGAACCGCCATCCTCTGAGCGCCGACGCGCTGCGCGCGACGCTGGCGCCGGACCCCGTCTTCCGTCACGACCAGCGCGCCGCGTACCGAGCGGAGGTGCGCCAGCGCCTCTTCGGGGGCGCGGACATCGACCAGCACGTCCGCCTCCTCCACGTGGTGCGCAACCCTCGGGTCGGCGACCGGATCGACCTCGACCTCGCGCAGTACCTCGCCGAGGCCCTCCCGCAGCTGTCCGACGAGGCGCTCGACGACGCTGCGCAGCCGCTCGACGACCTCGAGCAGCACCGCCAGAACGTGGAGTCACTCGAAAGGACCCATTCGACGCTCCGGGCACTCCTCGTCGTCTACAGCACCTACGCGCGTGCAGAGCTGCACCGGCGCGCGGGCGCGGCCGGCGGTCTCGTCGCCGCGGCTCGGGCCGCGGAGCGGGAGCTCGCCGACGCGGGCCGTGCGGCCGCCGACGCCGAGTCCCGGCTCGCCGATGCGGCGGCGAGGGTGCGCGTGCTCGAGGCCGAGGAGCGCCGGGTGAGGGAGGAGCTCGACGCGCTGCGCCGGTCCCCTGCGTACCAGGATGCGGGAACGCTCGCGGACCTGCGCGCCCTGGTCGTCTCGCTCTCCGAGGCGATCGACCGTGCGGCCGACCACGTCGCCCGGCAGTCTGCCGCGACCGACCGGGTGCGCGGACGCCTCGTCTCGGCGGGCCAGAGCGCTCACGACGACCAAGCCGCGCTCTCCGCCGTGCTGAGCGAGCTCGCCGGATCCGTCGCCGGCGCAGGAGCGCTCGCGCAGCTTCCCGACATGCCACAGGTAGTGGTGGCAGCGCTCCCGGACCCGGGGACGGTTCCGGGCGCGCCGGCATCGCCGCCGCCAGTGGGACCCGCAGGAGATCTCGACCCCGAGCCGGTGCTCCGAGCGCTCGCAGGCGTCCGCGGGGCCCTCCAGCGTCGCAGCGGCGACGTGGACGACGTGCGCCGAGCACTTGGGGCCGTGGACGCCGCCGCCCAACGCCTCGACGTGGCACGGGGGGCATGGGAGAGCGCCGAGGAGGAGCGCGGCGCGCTCGAGGAGGCGGCGGCAGCTGCGCGGCGCGGGGCCGACGCAGCGCTCCGAGTGTGGCGCGACGCCCTCAGAGGGTGGGCGGAGCGCGTGCAGGCCCATCGCCGTGCGGCCGGGATGGACGACGCTGCCTGGCCGGACCTCGAGACCGACCTTGCCGGGAGACGCGACGAGGTGACTACCGCGTTCCGGGGGATCGCCGACGACACCCTCTCCGTCGAAGTCGCCGAGAGGGCGGCGCTCGACGCCCGCCGGAAGAGCGAGCAGGGGGTTCTCGACGACCTCGCCGGGTCGCTCGACGCGCTCGAGCGCCAGAGCGTGCCGCCGCCCCCCGTGTGGTCCTGGCAGCGTGCCGACCGCGGGGCCGTGCTCGCCGAGGTGGTGGACTTCCAGGAGTCCCTGAGCGCGGACGAGCGCGCCGGGCTGGAGGGCGCGATGGAGGCGTCGGGCCTCCTCGCGGCTGAACTCGCGCAGGACGGCGCGCTCGTGCTCCCCGACGGCGGGCTCGTGGTGCGGCCCGGGCCCCCGGCGAGCGCCCCGCTGAGCCGCCTGCTGCGCGTAGAGGTGCCCGACGACGCCGGCTCCGTCCAGCCGGCCGCGATCGCGCGCCTGCTCGACTCCATCTCGACGGCCCTCCCCACACCCTTCCCCGTCTCCACGCCGACCCCCGTCTCCACGCCGACCCCCGTCTCCGTGTCGACCCCCGTCTCCGTGTCGACCCCCATGCCCCCGACGCCTTCCCCCGAGACCGGCGCGGGGGTCTCCGCCTCGGTTGCCGTGGACGGGAGCTTCCGCATCGGCCCGCTCCACGGCAGGCATCGCAAGGACGCCGCCGAGCACATCGGGAGCGCGGCGCGCCGGGCCGCGCTCGAGCGCCGGCGTAGGGAGGTCCGGCGGGCGCGAGACGACGCTGCGGCGCAGCTCGAGGTGACCGAGCGGCTGCTCCAGGCGATCGACGCGCGCATCCGCGACGCGACGGCGCTGCGGGCTGCGCTCCCGTCGAGCGAGCCCGTCCTGCACGCGTCCGTCCGCGTGGATCAGGCGGACGCCGAGTGGGAGCGCGCGCAGGGGCGTGCGGCCGAGCGCCTGGCGTCGTTGCGTCGCGCCGACGAGCTCTACGCCGAGGCCGTCGACAAGAGCCGCCGTGTCGCGGCCAACTTGCGGCTGCCGCCGACAGCGGACGCGCTGCGCACGGTCGAAGCGACGCTGCGCGACGCGCTCGGCGCGATCACGCGGGCCGAGGACCGCTACAGGGCGCTGACCCGCAGCGTCGCAGCGTGGCGTCGCGCGGCAGAAGACTGGACTCGTGCCGTCGAGGACGAACGCCACGCGCGCGCCGCGCACGCCGATGCCGTGGCGCGCCACGAGCCGGAGGCCGCGAGGCTCGCGACCTTGGAGGACACGGTCGGCGCAGCCGCCCAAGAGGTCGTCGCCGCCGTCGAGTCGTGCGAGATCGAGCTCCGACGGGTCACCGGCGAGCTCACACCGGCCCGCCAGTCCCAGCTCGACCGCAGAGGCGAGGTCGCGTCGGCCAAGGCGCACGCTGTCGAGTGCGAGCGGCGCCGGAGTGCAGCGGACAGCGCCGCGGTCGGTGCCCTCCCCGGGCTCCGGCGTGCTCTCGGCGTCCCCGGCCTGCTCGACGCTGCGTTCTTGGGCGACGAGCGCGAGGGAGCCGGCTCGCCGGCTGCCGCCCTCACCCCTGCCGCCCTCATCCCTGTCGCCGAGACCCCCCAGGGCGTTGCCGCGCTGGTGCGACAGATCGAAACCCTCGTGCCTCGACCGGCACGAGCGGACGCCGGTCCCGACGGCGTGCGCCAGTCCCTCCGGCAGCGACGGGCGGACCTCGGCTCGGGCTGGGACGCGGAGGACCGCCAGGCAGACGAGTCGGTTCCCGTTGCGGTCGAAGTCAACGGCCCGCAGGGACGCATGCCGCTCGCGCAGGCGGCGACGGTTGTCGGCGGCCGTCTCTCGGAGCTCCGATCGCTGCTGTCCCATGAGCAGGACGATGCGCTTCGGAACCTGCTCCAGGGGCTGGTCGCGAAGGAAGTTGCCGAGAAGATGCAGGCGGCGAGCGACCTCGTGGCAGGCATGAACCGCAGGCTCGACACCGTGTCGACCGCGCACGGGATCGGCGTGAGGCTGCGCTGGCGCAGGCGAGAGGGGCTCGAGACCGGGCTCGACGCGATGATCGGGCTGCTCGCCAAGCCCCCTGATCTTCGCACCCCGGACCAGGACGCTCAGTTGCGAGCGGCGATCTCCGGCCGCCTCGACGAGGCGCGCCGGGACCAGCCCGAGTCCCCGTACCGGGAGCTGATCGCCCGGGTGCTCGACTACCGCGCCTGGCACGAGCTGCGGGTGATCCTGCGGAGACCCGGGCGTCCCGAGGAGCGCCTCTCCCGGCGCAGCGCGCTGTCCGAGGGGGAGAAGAAGATCGTCTCCTATCTCCCGCTCTTCGCAGCCGTTGCCGCCTCGAGCGACGCGATCGCTGAGCATGATCCCTCGGCGCCGCGCTTCGTGCTGCTCGACGACGCGTTCGCCAAGGTCTCCGAGGACAACCACGCGAAGCTCTTCGGCCTCCTCGTCGAACTGGACCTGGACTTCATCGCGACGAGCGAACGGCTGTGGGGGACGCACGCGACCGTCCCGGAGCTCTCGATCACCGAGGTCGTGCGGGACGCGGACATGGGGGTGATCGCGCTCGAGCACAGCCGTTGGAACGGGCGGGCGCTCCTGGAGGGGCGATGAGCGACATCCAGGATCCCCCGGCCACCGGCGGCGACCCGCCGGCCAGCGCCTTCGACCTGGAGAGCAGCGCCTTCGACCTGGAGAGCCTCGGCCCCCAGGGCGAGGCAGGCGCTGCGGACGCGCGGGCGCGCCTCCTGTTCCGCTACGTGGCCGGAGAGGAGTGGCAGGAGTACCGCGCGATCATGTCGGTGTTCGCGGGCACCTTCTTCTCGGAATTCACCCCAGAGGAGGTGGTGGCGCACCTTGAAGCGGCGGGAACGCCGCTCGACGCGACCGTCGTCTCCGACCGGCTCGAGAGCCTGCGGCGGTGGGGCAACCTCACCGTGTCCTCCGCCACGGGTACGCCCACGAGCCTTGCCGACTACTACCGCCGCCGCAATCGCTACCTGATCACCCAAGCAGGCCAGGAGGTGCACGACGCGGTCGAGCGGATCCTCGCTCGGGTCGACGAGGTGCACGACATCTCGACCGGCCGCCTGCGGGCACTCCTCCATGCCCTCGAGGCGCTCGACGCCACCGACGTCGCGACCACGGACTCCGAGCGGCTCGCCGACCTCGTTCGCGCCGTCTTCGATCCTCACGAAGCCTTCACCGCCGAGATCACCCAGTTCTTCGCCGCCGTCAACCAGTGGCAGAACCGGTTCGACCTCACCTCCGAGGAGCTCAGCTTCTTCGCGCAGGTGCTCGTCGGCTACGTGTCCGAGCGCCTCGACGAGATCGAGCGGATGTCGAGACCGCTCGGGCTGGTGCTGACCCGCTTGGCCGACCGCGTGCCTGTCATCGTCGAACGAGCGAGCCGCGGCCTCGCCGGGCGGGTGGAGGCCGCTGGCCTCGACGACGCGGTCAGCGTGACGCGGCACGCCGGTTCGACGGTCGCCGATTGGGAGCACCTCTCGGCGTGGTTCGTGGGGAAGCCGGGCCGCCCGTCCCGCATGGAACGGCTGTTCGGCGACGCCGTCGCCGCAGTGCGCTCGCTCACGTTGAACCTGATCCGGCTCTCCCGCATCGGGGCTGGAGCGTCCTCGCGGCGCGCCGACTTCCTGCGGCTCGCACGGGCGATGGTGACGTCAGACGTCGAAGGCGCCGTGCGTATGGCCACCGCTGCGTTCGGGCTCCACGAGGCCTGCCACTACGGCGCGCCCGCAGGGGACGCGTTCGATCCGGTGAGCCCGTCGACGTCGTGGTGGGCGGGACCGGTCGCGCAGGTGCCCGTGTCCCTCCGAGCCCGTGGCGACACGGCGAGCCGCGGCCGGACGAGCCCGATCCCCGACCGCACCGCGGAGCTGCGCGTCCTCCGGCGGCGCCGCGAGCTCGAGCGCGCCTCGCTGCACAGCGCCGACGCCGAGCTGCTCTCGCTCGTGTCGCTCGACGGTGCACGAGTGTCGGCGAGCGCGTTCGCGCGCCTCGAGCAGCTCGTTGGCCGCGCACTGGCGCGGCTGCCCGTCCGCACCGCCGGGCCGGCCGGCGCGGGGGACGGCAGCGCCGCCGCGGCGAGCGGCTGTGCGCAGGCGGCCGACGGCGACATCGTCTGCACCATCGAGCGGTCTGTGGGGGCAAACACGGCGGTCTCGTCGGACGAAGGGGAGCTCTGCTTCCTCGACCTGCGCATCTCGTTGTCGTCGGTCCGAGCCGACCTGTCGCCGGGTGCCGCTCGACACGAAGGAGTGGCCGCCTATGGCCGGTGATCCGCAGGCAGCGGTCGAGCGCAGGGCTGCCGCACGCCATCTCGTTCTCCACCCGGTCACGTGCAAGGAGCACGACCCGGACACCTTCCGGCTCATCCGGCGCCACGAGGCAGTGCTCGGCCACTGGTTCGCCCAGCGCCTGGGATATCGCCTGCAGGTGACCGCCGACACGGCCCGGCTCTCCAAGTCCACGTACGTGCCCGAGCGCCGCCCGCTGCGGACGTCGTCGGGCCGGCCGCTGCACCAGCTGGAGCTCGTGACGCTCGTCCTCGTCCTCGGCGCGACCATTGCGGGACCGTCGGTGGTCAGCCTCCGAGACCTCGTGGACCTCGTGCGCTCCGCGGCAGCGGAGGCGGAGGTCTTGCTGCCGGCGGACGCAACGGGTCGCCGAGCCTTCGTGACGTCCCTGCGCTGGATGATCGACCGGGGGCTTGCGTCCGAGCTCCATGCTCACGTCGACGCCTACGCGGACGACGAGGACGCCGACGCTGTGCTGCAACTGGTGCCCGACCGGATCGCGATGCTCCCGCTTCCGGCGATGAGCGCGTTCGGCGACGTCTTGGAGCTGTGCGCGCGACCGGCGCGCCAGGACGCGCTGCGTCAATGGCTGCGCTCGCGCCTCGTGGAGGACCCGGTCCTCTACCGGGACGACCTGACCGAGGACGAGTGGGCCGAGTTGCGGCGGAGGGTCAGCGAGGAGGAGCGCTATCTCGACGAGATGTTCGGCCTCCTCCTCGAGGTCCGCAGCGAGGGGGTCGCAGCGATCGACCCCGCAGGGGGCCTCTCGGGTCGAGCGTTCCCTGCTGGCGGCACGGTCGGCCATGCGGCCCTTCTCCTCATCGAGGCCCTCCGTGGAGCTTCCGCGTCCGGCGTCGCGACCGCGCGCCCGTACGAGCAGTGGTGGACGCTCCAGGAGATTGCCGCGCACCTCCAGCCCCTGTGCGCCAAGCACGCCGCCCGGTGGGCGGCCGACCTCGTCCAGAGTCCCGAGCGGCTGGCTCGGGCCGTCGTCGACCTCCTCCTCGACGTTCGCCTCGCAGAGGAGCGACGCGACGGGCTCGAGAGCCCCCCGGGAGCCTCTACGGCCACGATGGTACGGCTCCTGCCCGCAGCGGGGCGCTTCAGCGTCGGCGGGAGCGAGGCTCCGGGTGCCGATGGGGAAGGGGATGGCCTCGAAGAGGATGGGTCGCTCGCCCGTGCCCGTTCCGACGGGCCTCGCCAGGACGCACTCTGGTGACCCGTTCTTCACGTGCAGCGCCTCCCTCGTCTTCGCCGGCAGCGCCTCCCTCGTCTTCGCCCGCAGCGCCTCCCTCGCTCCTCGACCCGCGCCTCGATCCCGTCTGGGAAGCGGTCCGCGCCCGCCTGGAGCGGCGCGGCAGCGACGACCGCGGCCGGGTTCGGGTGCCGCCGCTGGACGCCCGCGCCCGGTTCCTCCTGGGGGCACTGGTCAGCGGGCGAGTCGGCGCCACGCTGGACCTCGACGTGCTCGAGCGCGCGCTGCGCGCGCTCGAGGTGGCGGAGTCGCTCCCTGCGGCCCTCGGGGTGCTCGGCCACGCCCTCTCCGACGCGCCCGCTGCGCGTCGTGCCAAGCGGGCGCTCGCCCGCGCAGCCCGGGAGGCGGTGCGAGCCGAGGTGACGTCGTGGCCCGAGGGCTGGGCCGCGGAATGGGCCGACGACATCGCGCGCTCGGGGGTGCTGGCGGGCCTGGATCCGAGCGCCGCGCGAGATCTCCTCCACCAGGTGCGCATGGTGCTCGACCACCTTGGCGAGGCAGAGGCGACGAGACGGACGCGCAGTCGGACCGAGGTGGCGGCAGCGGTGCTCGGCTCGGCGCACGCGCTCGATCGCGGGACCCGTGCGGGGGCGGCCGTCACCAGGGCGCTCGCCTTCCGCCTCGCGGTGCACGGTCGAAGGGCTGACAGGAACGGCGACGCGGCCGGCGACCTGAGCGATCGAGGGTCTGACAGCAGCAGAGACAGCAGCAGAGACCGCAGGAGGGACCGCAGAGCGATCTGGGCTCTTGCGGGCGCGCCGCCCGACCTCGTCTCCGCGACGGTGCTGTGCTGGAACCTCCTTCCCAGCCCGGCCAGCGGGCTGCGGACGCTTCTCGCGGAGGCATCCCGGATCGGGGTGCCGCTCCACCTCACCCAGTACGCGCTTCGCCTCCACCCCGTCGTGCTCCCTGCCGGAGCCGACGTGCTCGCTGTGGAGAACCCGCGGGTCGTCGAGGCGGCCTCAGAAGCGCGCAGCCCGCTCTCGGTGGTGGCGCTCAACGGTAACCCCTCCGCCGCTGCGAGGCTCCTCGTCGACCAGTTGCTCGGGTGCGGGGTCCGCGTCCGCTATCACGGCGACTTCGACTCGGCCGGGATCGCCATCTGCGGTCGGATGCACGCGCTCGGCCTGGTGCCGTGGCGTATGGACGCGGACGACTACGTCCACGCGCTCGACCTGGCCGAGCGAGCAGGGACGCCGCTGCCGACGGAACGCCGCCCGCCACCCGCCACCCCGTGGTCGCCCGCGCTCCGAGAGACCTTCGACCTCCGTCGCAAGGTGGTGCACGAAGAGCTCCTCCTCGGCGAGCTGCTCCGTTCCCCGAGCTCCTGAGGGCCATCCCAGGCGGCTGAGCCAGGCGCCGAGCAAGGTGGCTGAGCCAGGTGGCGCGGCGGCACGCCGAGTCAGGTGGCGCGGCGGTACGCGCGGACTGCCAGAGGAACGAAGACCGCGACGATCCCGGCCAGCCACGCTGCGCTCTGCCAGGCGTGGAGCGCGAGAGGACCTCCCAGGGCCAGGGAGCGCATCTCGTCGATCACGATGGTGACCGGCTGGTTCTTCGCGAACGCCTGCAGCCAGCCAGGCATCTTCTCCACGGGCACGAAGGCGTTGCTCACGAAGGTGAGCGGGAAGAGCCAGACGAGCCCGAAGGAGCTCACCGACTCCTCGTCTTTCACCGCGAGCCCCACGTAGGCGCTCACGGTGCAGATCGTGAGGCCGAGGGCCACGCCGAGCACCAGCATCAGCACTGCCGGTAGGGCGCCGTTATGGAATCGGAAGCCGACCGCGTAGCCGACGCCCAGGATCACCAGCAGCGTGACGACGAGACGGACGACGTCCGCGCTCAGGCGACCGAGGAGCACAGCCGAGCGTGCCATGGGCATCGCCCTGAAGCGGTCGATGACCCCCTTTTGCAGCTGCCTGGCGAGCGCGATGGCGGTGCCGAACGAGGCGAAGGCGGCGGACTGGGCGATGATCCCGGGCATGAGGAAGTCCACGTACCCGCCGAGCACCTTGACCGGGATCGCGCCGCCGAAGACGTAGCGGAACAAGAGCACGAACATCACCGGCTGGATGATCGTGAAGAAGATGAACGAGGGGTTCCGCATCCAGATGAGGAGCTCCCTGTGAGTCAATGCAGCCGTGTCGGCCGCAGCGAGCCGGAGCCGTCGCCCGACCGGGGGGCTGGGGACGTCGAGCGCGACGAGTGCAGGATGTGCCGTCGTCACGATGCCCTCCGGTCGCTCCTGCGCCGCGCCTTCTTGCCACGACGTGATCCTGCCCCGTTCTCCTCGTCTTCGGCGCCGTGGCCGGTGAGCGCCAGGAACACGTCGTCGAGGGAGGGGCGGCGGATGCCCAGATCCTCGGTGTGGATGCCGAGCGCGTCGAGCCGTCGGACCGTCTCGACGAGCGCCTGGGATCCCTCCGTGCCCACCCGGAGGCTCACGCGGCCCGTCTCCGCGTCGACGATCGGCTCGGTGCTGGACAGCCCGCGTACCGCCTGGGCCGCCTCGGCGCTTCGACGCCGATCGACGACGAATTCGAGGACGTCGCCGCCGATGCGGTTCTTCAGCTCCTGGGAGGTGCCGGCAGCGATCACCAGGCCCCGGTCGATGACGACGATCTCGTCGGCGAGCGCGTCCGCCTCCTCAAGGTACTGGGTGGTGAGGAGCAGGGTCGTACCGCTGCCGACCATCTCGCGGATGACGTCCCACATCGCCATGCGGCTGCGGGGGTCGAGCCCGGTCGTCGGCTCGTCGAGGAACACCACACGGGGATGAGCCACGAGGCTCAACGCGAGGTCGAGCCTGCGCTGCATCCCGCCTGAGTAGCCCTTGGCCGGCCGATCGGCCGCATCCTGCAGCTCGAAGCGTTCGAGCAGCTCCTCGGCCCGCAGGCGCCGAGTCGCTGCGCCGACGTGGTACAGGCGACCCATGATGTCGAGGTTCTCGCGGCCGGTGAGCTCCTCTTGGATCGCCGTCGACTGCCCGGCGAGGCCGATGATCTCGCGCACCGCGGCCGGCGATCGCGCGACGTCCCGTCCTTCGACGAGCGCGCGTCCGCGATCGGGGCGAAGCAGCGTGGTCAGGATCTTGACCGCCGTCGTCTTGCCGGCGCCGTTGGGACCGAGCACCCCGAGCACCCTGCCGCGCTCGACGGCGAGATCGATCCCACGAAGGGCGTGGACGTCTCCGAACGACTTGTGGACACCTTCGACGACGATCACAGGTCCGTCCCACCGGGGTTGCCATCCGTCTCCGCCCCCCTGACCGGCCGGCTCGTTCGTCGGCGGCATCAGGCGCCGCGCCTCGGACGTGCCCGATGAGCTCGCCTGCAGATCTGGGCCCACGATCGATCCACCTTCCTCGCGGGGCGACGAGCAACACGCCGGTGCAGATCTCGTCGTGCCTGCACCGGGGAGCACGCCGGCGGTCCGCCAGCCACCCGGCTGGTCCGCGCCAACGCTATCTCGCGGCCATCGGACACTCGTAGGGTCGCTGTCGGTGCCAGCGGGATGAGGACGGATCGGGGTCCTACAATGGGGTGTTCCCGGTCGCCGGGGAACGTCGGGGACGTAGCTCAGTTGGCGAGAGCGCCTGCTTTGCACGCAGGAGGTCGTGGGTTCGAGTCCCATCGTCTCCACGACACATGTGGCCACATGTGCTACAGTCCTTCTATGGGCAGCTCGATATCCGTCCGCGAGTTGCGGAACACGGTCAGCGAGGTGCTTCGCCGAGTCGAGGCCGGCGAGCGGTTGACCGTAACGGTCGACCGACGTCCCGTAGCTGAGGTCGTGCCACTTCGCCGCCGTCGGACCGTGCCGGCGGCCGAGGCGCTTGCCATAGCGTCCCGCCACGCCACCGACCGCGGCCTCCTCGAGGATGTGCGGGGCCTGCTGGCTGACACGACCGACGACCTGTGAGGGCCTTGCTCGATACCTCGTTCTTCGTCGCCACGGAGTCGGGGCGACCTCTCGGCAAGATGGAGAGGGTCACCGAGACGGAGGTGTCGGTGGTGACGCTGGCCGAGCTGACGGTCGGCGTGCTCACGGCCGACGACGATGATCGGCCGGCGCGAGTGGCGACGCTTTCAGCCGTGGAGTCGGCGTGGGATCCGTTGCCGATAGACGCCGAGGTGGCGCGCCAGTTCGCCCGGATCGTCGTCGACCTGCGCGCCCGTGGCCGCCGAGTGCCGATCCTCGACGCGCTCGTCGCTGCCACGGCGATTGTCGAGCAGATCCCTGTCGTCACCCAGGACCACGACTATGAGGCCATCCCTGGGGTCGAGGTGATCCGGGTCTGACCCGATGTCCGCCACGCCGACGTGGACCAAGCGCGTTGCTGCGTTCGTACAGGCCTGGGAAGTTTGAACGAGAGATCGTCTTCCCCACCCATTTTCGCGTTGCGCCCCGGCGTGAGCAGACGCGCGAGGACGGCAGCGAGCGAGGTCTCCTGCTCGCGTACGCGGCCGAAGCCCGTCCGGGTCCACCCGTGCGCGGACTCCCACCGCACGAGCTACGGCGCGGCCGATAGAGCGAGCTCAGCGAGATCGACCCGGTCAAGCACTCGCGACCAGGGCAGCGACACCTCCTCCGACACGACGGCCCGGACGGCTGCGATCGCGTCGTCGGAGCGGAAGCAGTCCTAGCCGCGGATCTCCTGGGCGAGGTCGAGCAGCAGCTCCGTCGCCTCGGCGCCGGCCGAGAGATCGTCGCCTGCGAGGGCGCGTTCGGCTTCCTCGACGAGTCGCTCGAGGATGAAGCGCCAACGCGTGCGCTCCCGGGGGCGGACGCGGCGATCGCCGGCGAGGTACGCACCCGAGCGGGCCAGCGCCACGAAGTGGCGAACCTCATCGAGCGATCCTTCGGGATCGGCTGGCTCGGGCTCCTGTCGTCGTGGACGCGGCCATCGGGGTCAAGCTCGGCCTCGACGCGTTGGCGGATCGTGGCCGTCCCGCGCCAATACAGGTTCCGCAGCGCTTTCTTCAGTCGCTCTTCGTCCAAGGCCCAAAGCCGGGCGAAGAGCTGCTCGCGGTCCATCCGGTCCATTCGGCCCTCCGGTGCTTGCGGCAGGCCGGCTGGTATCACCATCCGTGGGTGTCGAGTGGCTTCGGGAGGTCGCGCCTGGACCTGCTGGTGATTCCGAACCGGTTGCGATCGCGCTAGGGGAGTTCTGCAACGGACCGCTCCGGGACGATCCGCGTCGAGTCGGCGCGCCGCAGCGCGTTCCGTGTCATCTACCGACTGGTGGACGGAGATCCTGCCGTGTACGCCGCCAGGATCGAGCACCGAGCCGACGTCTACCGCCGTCGCTGAGTACGCAACGAGCTCGAGGAATTGGTCACGCAGTGGGCCGGAGTCCGAAGGGCGACATGAACAGGCTGTAGCTCTGGATGATGGTCGGCCAACCGGTTGGTTGGAACCGGCCCTGGCCGGGTACACCCCCCGTCGGGCAAGGTGGGCCAGCATGTCGTCGTGGATCCTGACTGGTGGACTCGGGGAGCGGCGCGTCCGAGCTGTGGGATCCCCTTCTGCCATCCACACCGGCCTGGTGTCCGGCGTCGCCAGGTACGGGTGGGCCCGCACCCGACCGCGTACCACACGAGCCCCTTCTGCGGCGCGGCGCCGCAGGGTGTCAAGGCCGGCGCACGGCGGGTCGTGCTGGCGGAGCTGGACCTCGACGGCGGCGGTGCCGAGGGCGTGGTCCACGTCCAACCCCCCGTCCCGTCCGGCTGGAAGCAGGTCGCCGAGTCCGAAGCTGTGGCTCGCGGCCTACCCGCCTGTCTGCGCTGCTGGGCGCCTGGTTGCAAGTCCGGGTCGTAAGGGCCCGTCCTCCCTCGCCGGTCGGCGTCGTGCACAGATCCACCGTTCGAACGCCCGTCCCCTGGC
The DNA here is from genome assembly GCA_021844425.1 of Actinomycetes bacterium. Taxonomy (GTDB): domain Bacteria; phylum Actinomycetota; class Acidimicrobiia; order Acidimicrobiales; family RAAP-2; genus JAJYVT01. The sequence goes on from JAKBTL010000036.1 coordinate 13,457, forward strand.
TGCGCACATGATCCCGTCGGGCAACAAGCGACCCCTGTCCAACACGGGGGCGATGCGAGTGCCCTCACTGCCGGTTGTGGGCATGGGCCGACCTTCCACCTTTTCCACCATGAGGTGGCAGGACCCGCCACCGCGACAACCTCCTCGCAGTGACCGGTCGGCGGCACATCGACCGCCCGGGTGACGGATGGTGGTCCACCTCGTGGCCGCCGGTTAGCGGCGAGCAGACGCAGGGCGCGCTGACTGGGCGTCGGATCGGGAGGATACTAAGTCTGTAGCAGACCGATCTACTTTGGCTCCGGTGGTGGTGGAAGGTGGGTGACATGGACGACTCGGTTCGGGTCGGTGGCTCTGGGGGTGGGTGGGTTCGCCGTCGATGGGCGGGCTCGGCTGCCAAGGTCGGGGTGGGAGTCGTGGTTGTGGTCGTTCTGGCTGGTGCTGGTACCGCCTACGCCATCGGCGGGCACGGGCATCACCACAAGGACGGGCATCACCACAAGGCGGGTAGGACGCGGTCCGCGGTCACCGCGGTGCAGGTGGCGACGGCCGTCTCGGGTGCCGCCGTCTCCGAGCTGTCCTTCTCTGGCACGGTGGCTTCGTCGCAGAGCGTGACGATCTCCCCGGGCGTCGCGGGACGGGTGGGTTCGGTGGCGGTCACGCTCGGCCAGGTGGTTCCGGCGGGACAGGTGCTGGTGCGCCTGGTCAACCCGGTCCTGCAGGCCCAGCTGGCCGAGGCACAGGCCGCGGTGGCGAGCGCCCAGGCCAAGCTGTCGGCGGCGGCCGCGGGGCCGAGCCCACAGGCGGTGGCGGTCGCCCAGGCGGAGGTGGCCAAGGCGCAGGTGGCGCTGCAGGCGGCCGAGCAGTCCTCCCAGCAGGCGCAGACAGCACCGGGCAAGGGCCAGCCCGGCTCGTCGTCAGGAGGGTCGCTTTCCCAGCCGGCCGAGGCGGTGAGCGAAGCGCAGGCGGCGCTCACTCTCGCCCAGGCCCAGGCGGCCCAGGCCGAGGCGCCGCCGTCGGCGGCTGTCTTGGCGCCGCTGCAGGCGGCGGTGACCCAAGCCGGCGACGCCGAAGCCGCGGTGGAGGCCCAGATCGCCCAGGAGACCGTCACCGCTCCGTTCGCCGGAGTCGTCAGCTCGCTCAGCGCGGTGGTGGGCGAGCAGGTCACCCCAGCCAGCACGCTGCTCACCCTGGACGGCGCTGCGGTGTCGGTGCAGGTTCCGGTCGCAGAGTCGGACCTGGGTCTGGTCCACCCGGGTGAGGCGGCCACGATCTCGTCGCCGGCCGGTTCTGGCTCGGTGCTGGCGAGGGTGTCGACGGTGGCGCCGACGGGGAACCCCTCGTCGCTTACCTTCGGCGTCACGATCAGTCCGGTGTCGGACCCGCCGTGGCTGGTCCCCGGCGAGGCGGCAACCGTGGCGGTGGTGACCGGACGGACCGCAGGGGCGGTGCTGGTGCCGTCGGGAGCGGTGATCTCGATCAATGGCCATCCGCAGGTCTTCGTGGTCCACGCCGATCACACGGTGGGCCTGGTCGACGTCACGCCGGGGATCTCCGACGGGACGACGACGGCGGTGACCGGCCTCGGGCCGGGCAGCGAGGTCGTCACGCTGGGCCAGACCTACCTGGCGCCAGGTGACCGGGTGCGGGTCACCGAGCGCGCCTCGACGCCGGCGACGGTCATCGGGTCGAGCATCGGCGGGCTGTTGACCGCTCCGGTCGCCTCGACGCCCGCCGGAACGACAAGGCGTAACAGCACAGAGACAACAGTGGGAACAGCGGGGGCCGGCTCGGGTGGCTCGACCGGCAGGCGCGGCGGACGAGGCGGTAAGAAGGGATGAGCCAGCAGGTCCCTGGCTCGACGCCCGACGGTGCTTCGGCGCCAGCCGGGCGGTCGCGTTTCAACGTCACGGCGCTGTCGATCCGCCGGCCGGTGACCGTTCTGATGGTGCTCGGGTTCTTGGTGGTAGCCGGCGCGGTGGCGTTCACCAAGCTGCCGGTGCGCCGCCTCCCAAACGTCAGCTTCCCGTTCGTGCGGGTGGTGATCGGCGATCCCGGCACCTCGGCGTCGACGGTGTCGCAGACCATCACCACGCCGGTGGAGAAGGCGCTCAGCTCGGAGCCGGGGGTGGTGTCGATGGTCGGCACCTCGTCATCGGGCCGCTCGACGGTGGCTCTGCAGTACGCGGGAGGGACCAACGTCGACCAGGCCGCGGCGAGCATCTCGCTCGCCTTGGCCCGCGTGGCCAAGGGACTGCCGCCGACGGCGACCCCGCCGTCGATCATCAAGGCCAACCCGAAGGCACTGCCGATGATGGACGTCGCCGTCTCGGGCCCGCTGGCCGCCTCGCAGCTCTACACCTTGGTCACGAGCGTGGTCGCCCCCGCCCTCGAGGAGCAGCCCGGAGTGGCCCAGGTGACGGTGGTGGGTGGCCGGGCGCCGGTGGTGACGGTCGCGCTGTCACCGGCCGAGCTTGCCGCCTACGGCCTATCGGTGCCCCAGGTGACCGCGGCCATGAAGGCCCAGAACGTCGCGGTGAGCGGCGGGGTGACGGTCGTGGGCGGCCAGGAGCTCCTGGCCCGCACGAACGGCGGCTACCCCTCGGTCGCTGCCCTCGAGGCGCTGCCGGTCGCCTCTCGCCCCGGCGGTGCGGTGCTCCTCGGCCAGGTGGCCAGCGTCTCGCAGGGACTGGCCCAGGCACAGTCGGCCGCCACGCTGAACGGCACCCCGGCGGTCGGGCTAGTGGTGACCGCGTCGTCGACGGCGAGCTCCTTGGCCGTCGACGACGCAGTGCGCGCCGAGCTGGCGACGCTCGCTCCCCAGCTGCCGCCCGGGGTGCACGCCACGATCATCGGCGACGTCACCGACTACGTACGGGCCGCGCTGTCCAACGTCGAGCTCGACCTGTTCCTGGGGATCCTGTTCGCGGCGCTGGTGCTTGCGTTGTTCCTGCACCGCCTGGCCAACACGGTGATCGTGATGCTCGCGATCCCCGTCTCGCTGGTGGCGACCTTCGCGGTCATGTACTTCTTGCACTTCAGCTTGGACCTCATCTCGCTGATGGCGCTGTCGCTCTTGATCGGGATCCTCGTCGACGACTCGATCGTGGTGCTCGAGAACATCCACCGCCACCGGTCCATGGGCAAGGACCCTGCCGCCGCTGCGGTGGACGGGCGGATGGAGATCGGCGCGGCTGCGGTTGCCATCACCCTGACCGACGTGGTCGTCTACGCCCCCGTCGCCTTCGTCTCGGGCAACGTCGGCCAGCTGTTCAGAGAGTTCGGGCTCACGATCGTGGCCGCCACGCTGTTCTCGCTCCTCGTCTCCTACACCCTGACCCCGATGCTGGCGGCGCGCTGGGCCCGCCTGCCCCGACCGGCATCGGTCGGGGCAGGCGTCGGGCGGCGATTCGACGCCGGGTTCGACGCGCTGCGTGCCCGCTACCGGAAGGTCATCGCCTGGAGCCTGCGGCACCGCCTGGCGGTGGTCGGGGTGGCGCTCGCCGCCCTGGTCGGGTCGGTGGGCATCGTGCGCTCGGGCGTGCTGCCCACCACCTTCGTGCCCCCCGAAGACAACGGCGTCGTCACCGTGAACGCCCGCCTGCCGGTCGGCACGCCACTTCCCTCGGCGCAGGCCGCCCTCGCGGGCTACGCCCGGAAGGTGCAGCACCTCCCCGGGGTGACCGACGTGTTCGTCTCCTCCGGCTACGGGGCCGGGGTTGGCTCGGCGCACAATCTGGGCCAGCTCACCGTCGACCTCGCCCCCAGCGGGTCACGTCCGCCGATCCGCAGCTACGTGAAGAAGCTCGCCAACCTTGCCCGAAGCTTCCCGGGGCTGGCCGCCCACGGGCACGTCCAGAGCCCGTTCATCGCCGGGGGGGCCCGGGCGGCCTCGGTCGACATCGTGGGGCCCGACCTCGCCACCTTGGACCGCCTGGCCACCCAGGTCGCCGACCGCCTCGCGGGGAACCCGGCGGTCTCCCAGGTGTCCACCTCGGTGCCTACCCCCACCCCGGAGCTGTCCATCACCGTCGACCGGGCGACCGCCACCTATCTCGGTGTGTCGCCTGCCACCATTGGTGCCACCGTGGCCTCCGCCCTCGGCACTTCGGGCGTCCCCCCGCTGGTCACCTCGTCCACGGCACCCGCCGAACCGATCGAGGTGACCTTCGGGAGCGGGGCGCGGCTCACCCCCGCCCAGCTCGCCGCCATCCCCGTCCCGACGGGCCACGGCAGCGTGCCCCTCTCGGCCGTCGCCACCCTCACCGAGACGCCCGGCCCGGGGCAGATCACCCAGATCGACGGCCAGTACGCGGTGGCGGTCTCGGCCTCGAGCCCGACGGGCAACTCCGGGCCTGCCACTGCCGCGCTGCTGGCCGCCGCCCACGGCATCGGGCTGCCGACCGGCTACGCCCTGCAGCTCGGTGGCCAGTCCGCCCAGCAGTCCCGGGCGTTCGGGCCGCTGCTCCAAGCGCTCGGCCTGTCGATCCTCCTCGTCTACATGCTCATGGCCGCCCTCTACGAATCGCTGCTCGACCCCCTGGCCGTCCTGTTCGCGGTGCCGCTCGCCACCATCGGGGCGCTGGTAGGTCTGTGGGCCGCCGGCCTTCCGATCTCGATATTCGCCCTGATCGCCATGATCATGTTGATGGGCCTGGTCTCGAAGAACTCGATCTTGCTCATCGACTACACGAAGACCCTCCGCCGCCGCGGCGTCGCACGCGACCGGGCGATCATCGACGCCGGCGCCACCAGGATCCGGCCGATCCTGATGACCACCGCCACCATGGTCTTCGCCATGGCGCCGCTCGCCTTCGGGAACGGCTCCGGCGCCTCGGAGCGCATGCCCGTCGGGGTGGTGCTCATCGGCGGGCTCCTCTCCTCCACCGTGCTCAGCCTGCTCGTCGTGCCCGTGCTCTACACCCTCCTCGACGACGCCCGCCACCGCCTCCGGCGTCGTTGGCGCCAGCCAGCCGCACCTCGCAGCGAGCCGGTGGTCACGACCGCCGAGCAGCCGATCGTCACCCGACCCGCGACCTCGAGTCCATGAGCGAACCCCGAGCTCGCCGCACCCGGCGCGCCGGCGCGCTACCCGAAGGCGGCCGCCGCGACGCCGCCGAGCTGGCCGACCAGGCAGAGAGCCTGTTCCGGGCGTTCCGGGTCGTGCGCCGCCGGGTCCTCGCCCGCCCGATCGGGATGTCCGAGCTCCCCGGCGCGCACCTGGAGCTGCTCAACCTGGTGCGTCGCTACCCCGGCGTGCGGACCAGGGAAGTCGCCGGGCACCTGCGCCTCGCCTCCAACACGGTGAGCACCCTGGCCGGCCACCTCGATGACGCGGGCCTCCTCGAACGCCGCCGCGACGACACCGACCGGCGCGGCGTGCGCTTCTACCTCACCCCCGCCGCCGCCGAGCATCTCGCCGACTGGCGCGACCAGCGCATCGGCCTGCTCGCCCAGGCGCTCGACGAGCTCGACCCCACCGACCGTGCGCACATCACCGCCGCCCTGCCTGCCCTCGGGCACCTCGTCGCCGCCGTGCGCGCCCACGCCGCCCTGCCCCAGCCGCCACAGTCACCTGACCGCCCACGCCCGACCCGAACACCCTCTCCGGCCACCCAGACCGAAGCGAACAGGAGGAGCCCACGTGGCCGCCCGCCACCCAAGCCCTGACCTCCCCCCGGCGTCGGGGGACCACCGCGGTGGGTTGCGGCTTCTGGAGCACCTCGTGGAGGAGGACACGCTCGAGGCCGACGAAGGCGACCCGGATGAAAGACGCAGGCGGCGTGAAGGGCACGGGGCTGGCTCGTCGTCGCCGGGACGGCCGGGGCGCCAGGCGGACCTCCGGGACCGGCGTGTGGTAGTTCTCGCCTTGTCGGACGAAGGTCGTCGGATCATCGGGCCGATCGAGCGTCAGCGGCGCGAGACGGCCGAGTCGATCCCCGGAGCGCTGAGTGACGCCCAGCTGGGGGAGCTGCTGCGGCTCATAGAGGTGATGGTCGCCGGCCCGTCGCCCGCCGACGTGGTCGATGGTTCCCCGCTTAGAAACCCCGGCCCGCAGTGCACCGAGCACGTGGTGCCAGAGGTTCGGCAGGAGCCGGGAAGGGAGCCGATCTCGCGATGAGCCGACTGTTCGCCCTACTCGGCCGCTTCACCGTCCGGTTCCGGTGGGCAGTCCTCGTCGTGTGGCTGGCGGGAACCGTCTCAGCGGTGGTGCTGTTGCCGTCGCTCGGATCCCAGGTGCAAGAGCAGAATTCGTCGTTCCTGCCTGCCAGCGCGCCGAGCGAGCAGGCAGCCGCGCTGGCGACCCCGCTCGAGCGCAAGGGCGTGACGCCGGTCCTGGTGGTGGCGACGTCGGCTTCAGGTCACTTCACCGCCGCCGACGAACAGGCTCTCGCACGCATGGCCGCCACGGCGAGGACGGTCCCCACGGTCGTGAAGGTCTTCGACGCCGGCCTCGCACCCGACGGCAAGGCCGCCGAGCTCATCGTGCAGACCGACGTCTCCCCGAAGGGCACGCCGGCAACGCACCTGGTCGACGAGCTCCAGCGGGTTGTCAGCACCACGCCGTCACCTCCTGGGTTCGCCGCCTATCTCGCCGGGAACCTGGCGATCAACGTCGCCAACCAACGCGCCACGGGCCACCAGACCAAGCAGGCCCAAGCCCTGTCGATCCTCTTCATCCTCGTGCTGCTGTTCCTGATCTTCCGTTCCGTGCTGGCGCCGTTCGTGACGCTGCTACCCGCAGCGCTCGTGGTCACCTTGGCCAGCTCGGTCATTGCCACGACCGGCGTGCCGATCTCGAGCTTCGCCCAGATCCTCCTCGTTGTCCTCGTCCTCGGCGCAGGCACCGACTACGGCCTCTTCCTCGTCTTCAGGATCCGCGAGGAGCTGCGCCGAGGGCTCAGCCCCCACGACGCGGTCGTCCGCGCCGTCACGAAGGTCGGCGAGTCGATCACCTTCTCCGCAGGCACGGTCATCGTCGCGCTGCTGTCGTTGCTGCTGGCGAGCTTCGGCATCTACCACGACCTCGGCGTCCCGCTCGCGATCGCCATCGCGTTGATGCTGCTTGCCGGGCTGACCCTGTTGCCGGCATTGCTGGCCATCCTCGGAAGAGCCGTCTTCTGGCCATCGAAGGTGACCGCCCGACCCGACCGCGAAGGTGTCTGGCATCGGATCAGCACCCGCCTGCTCCGACGACCAGCAGTGACCCTCGGGGCAGGCTTGGTCTTCTTCGGGCTCCTCGCCGTCGGCGTCGCCGGCGACAAACCGTCGGGCTTCGGCGGCAACATCTCGGCTCCGCCCGGGACCAACGCCGCGCTCGGGCAGGCCGCGCTGACGGCGAACTTCCCCAAGGCCTCGGCCAACCCGACGAACCTGGTCTTCGAGCTGGCGAAGTCGGCGTGGGCCGATCCCGGAGCGCTCACGGTCCTGCAGTCGCACCTACGCGCCTCCGGCCAGTTCATCCGGCTGCTCGGGCCGCTCGACCCCAACGGCACCGCGCTCAGTCCGAGCGGACTCATAGCCCTCCACCGCCGGCTCGGGCCGCCAGGGTCGCTCCCGGTGGTTCCAGCCGCTTCGACGGGCGTGCCGCTCGACGCCTACGAGGCCTATCGGTCGACGTCGCAGCTGGTGAGCGCCAACGGCCGCACGGTCCAGTTCGAGGCGACCCTCACCGCCGGCCCACCGACCACGACCCAAGCGATGCTGGCCGTCCCCGCGATCCGCTCGGCGGTGAGCAACGCCGCTCACGCAGCCGGTGCACGAGCGAGCGGCGTGGCAGGGGAGGCCGCCGGCATCTACGACGTCAACCAGATCTCGTCGAGCGACCTGTTGCACATCGTGCCGGTCGCGATCCTCTTGATCGGCGTCCTGCTGATCCTGGTGCTGCGCAGCCTCGTCGCGCCGCTGTACCTGATCGCCAGCGTCGCCATCTCCTATCTGGCGGCGCTCGGCCTCACCGTGCTGCTCTTCGTCGAGATCGGCGGTCAGAGCGGCCTGGTGTTCATCCTGCCGTTCTTGATGTTCATCTTCCTTCTCGCCCTCGGAGAGGACTACAACATCTTGGTCATGACGCGGATCAGGGAAGAGGCGCATCATCTCCCGCTCCGCCCAGCGATCGCCAAGGCCATCGGCGCCACCGGGCCCACGGTGACCTCTGCCGGCCTCGTCTTGGCGGGAACCTTCGGGGTGCTCGTGATCGTCGCAGGCAGTGGCGCCAACGCCAGCCAATTTCAAGCGATCGGTGCCGGGCTGGCCCTCGGTATCCTGATGGACACCTTCCTCGTCCGAACCGTCATGGTCCCCTCGATGGTGGCGATCCTCGGCCGCTACAGCTGGTGGCCCTCAGGCCTCTCCTCGAGCGACCCGAGCGCGCCGGGAGAGCTTCTCGCCGGGACCAAGGTCGGACCCAGCGCCGCTGATCGTGTCGTCACTTGAGGGGCCCGGCGTCTTGGTCGCAGCCGAATGCTGGGACATGAGCCGGCAGGATGAGCCGACCATGATCACACATCCGTTCATGCCAACGGCTGATCTGCTACCACGAACCGAGGGCGTGTACAAGGCGACGATACCTGAGTGAGGCGGTACAACGCGGGTACGGTGGTAGTACCGCCACCGGGAAGGGGCGGGCCCTGGGGGACGGGATGGACGCAGGAGGCAGCGAGGGTCACGCGCACGCAGCGTGGCGAGTCGGAGACGACCTCAGTTGCCTGCGCGGCGAGGCGCTGTTCACTCATAGCAGAAACGCGGTCATCGACATCGACCCGGCCGGGGTGATCATGGCGTTCAACCCTGCCGCGGAGCACCTGTTCGGGCACCACGCGGGAGACGTCGTGGGTGGCCCAGTGGGCGTGCTGATGCCCGACCGCAGCGCCGAAGAGATCTCCGGCCTGCTGGCCGAGCTGGCGGGCCGACGGGAGGTCGAGCCCTATGCCACCACCTACCGACGACCCGACGGCGAGATGCTCGAGCTGTCGGTGACGGCGGTACCCCTGGTGCGCAGCGATGGCTCCTCGGCCGGGCTCTCGGTCCTCCTCCAGGACATGACCGCCCTCCACCGGGCACAGGCCGCCTTGGCGGCAAGCGAAGCGCGCTACCGCACCATGATCGAGTCCGCCCACGAAGGTATCGGCGTGCTCGATGCGGAGCAGCGGGTCACCTTCGCCAACGAACGACTGACGGCGATGCTGGGTTATCCGCTCCGAGAGATGATCGGGCTGGGTATGGATGCCTTGGTCTTTCCCGAGGACATGCCGACCGTCGCACCGATTGCGGCTCGGGGACGACGAGGTGACACCGAGCAGGCTGAGATTCGGCTCCGGCACAAGGACGGAACTATCCGATGGGCGATCGTCGCGACGGCGCCCGTCTATGGCGAGGACGGCACGATCGACGGCGTCGCGGGTTTCTTCACCGATATCACGGACCGAAAGCGCTCCGAGACCGCACTGCGAGCGAGCGAAGCGCGGCTCCGCGCCTACTTCGAGCACGTCCCAGTGGGCATCGTGCTCGTCGACCGGGAGGGTCTGGTCGTGAACGTGAACCCTGCGCTCTCTTCGATCACCGGCTACGAGAGGGACGAGCTGCTCGCAGGTGGCCTCTCCGTTCTCCTCGGTCCCGACCACCTGGCACGCATCGAGGAGATCCGGGTGCTCGTCCGCGCGCTGTTCAGCGGGGAGACGCCGTCGTTCCATTTCGAGCAGCCCTTCGTGACCAAGGACGGCCGGTCGATCTGCCTCGAGGTGACCGTCTCGGTGATGCGCGACGAGCAGGGCGAGCCGCTCGAGCTCGTTGCGGTGGTCCAAGACGTCACTTCGCGCAAGGACGCAGAGCGGCTCAAGGACGAGTTCGTCTCGGTGACGAGCCACGAGCTGCGCACGCCGCTCACCTCCATCCGCGGTGCCCTCGGCCTTCTGGCTGGAGGGGTAGTCGGGGACCTCCCCGTCTCCGCACAGCGGATGCTCGATGTCGCCGTCGTGAGCACGGACCGGCTGATCCGGCTCACCAACGACATCTTGGACCTCGAGCGGCTCACCTCCGGGAAGCTGTCGCTGTCGCTCGAGGCCTGCGATGCGGCGGGCCTGGTATCCCGGGCGGTCGAGGAGATTCGGGGTGCCGCCGACGCGCTCGGGGTCGAAGTGCGGGCGGCGTCGGTGGACGGCCGGGTCTGGGCAGACCCGGACCGCATCCTCCAGGCTCTCACCAACCTGGTCGGCAACGCGATCAAGTTCTCACCTCGATCCGCCACGGTCGAGGTGGGCGCCACGGTGGAAGGCGACCACGTTCGCTTCACCGTCGAGGACCATGGACCAGGGATCCCCGCTGACCAGCTCGAGACGGTCTTCGAGCGTTTCCGGCAGGTGGACGCCTCGGACTCGAGGGCAAGAGGCGGCACGGGTCTCGGTCTCGCCATCTGCCGCACGATCGTCGAACAACACGGTGGGAGGATCTGGGCCGAGAGCGTCCTCGGCGCATGGACGAAACTCAGTTTCACGCTGCCGGTCGTCGCGGACGTCGAGGAAGAGAACCCAGAGGACCGCCTCTGTGAGCCTGGGGTGCTCGTCTGTGACGACGACGCAGCGATCCGCGAGGTGGTGAAGACCATGCTCGAGGCCAGCGGGTACCGGGTGTGGACCGCTGCGAGCGGCGAGGAGGCCCTGGCGGTCGCCCAGGCCCGGCACCCCGACGTGATCGTGCTCGATCTTCTCCTCCCCGGGATCGACGGTCGAGAGACCGCACACGCGCTGAAAGACCGAGCGGAGACGGCCGACATTCCCGTCGTCGTGCTCAGCGTGCTGACGGCCGAGCAGATGGCGGTCGAGGGTGCTGCGTCCCGGGTTGGCAAGCCGATCGAAGAAGACTTGCTCTTGCGCGCTCTGCGCAATGCCCTTGGTGGGAACCATCGTCAGGCTCTGGTGGTGGAGGACGACCCCCAGCTTTCCGAGGTGCTCGAGGTGACGCTCGCCCGCCACGGTCTCAAGGTCCGCCGTGCCCGAACCGGGCGCGAGGCGATGCGGCTCGGTCGAGCACTCGTCCCGGACCTGTTGGTGCTCGACCTCGCGCTCCCCGGCGGAGACGGTTACAGCGTCGTCGAGTGGATGCGTGAGCAGCGCTGGCTCAGCACCGTTCCGGTGCTCGTCTACACCGCGTTCGACTTGGAGGAGGCCGACCGGGACCGGCTGCGCCTGGGTGAGACCAAGTTCTTGACCAAGGGTCGGACGCCGCCTGCGCTGTTCGAGGCGAAGCTCGAAGAGCTGCTCGACTGGATGGCCCGAGAGGCCCCCCGGAGATGACCCGGCCGGCACCGAAGCGGCGCGTCTTGCTCGTCGACGACGAAGAGCTGATCCGCGAGGTCGCCGAGGTCGCCTTGGCGAAGGTCGGCGGGTGGGAAGTGCTCACCGCCTCCTCGGGGGAGGAGGGGTTGAGCAAGGCTGTCGCCGAGCGGCCCGACGCGATCCTGCTCGACGTCATGATGCCGGGTCTCGACGGGCCCGGCACCCTGGCACGGCTGCAGGCCGATCCGGCCACGGCGTCGATCCCGGTGGTGTTCCTCACTGCCAAGGTTCGCCAGTCCGAACAGCAGCGATGGATCGATCTTGGCGCCGCGGGAGTTCTCGTCAAGCCGTTCGACCCCATGTCGCTCGCCGACCAGGTGGCCGAGGTGCTCGGCTGGTGAAGTGAGCACGTCGGCCGGCCCCGCGAGCGATCCTGTGAAAGGAGCCGGTGACCCCGCGGTCGACCCCGAGGTCGCCGCCGAGTTGCAGGCACTGTGGGGGCGGTTCCAGGGCCAGATGCTCGCCCGGATCGAGACGCTCGACGAGGCGCTCGCCGCGCTCGTCGAAGTTCGGTTGGACGACGACCTCCGCCGACGGGCCGAGCGTGACGCGCATCGCCTTGCCGGCTCCGCGGGAACCTTCGGCCGGCATCGGGCCTCGATGCTCGCCCGCTGCCTCGAGGAGCTGTTCGAGGGCTCGGC
>JAKBTL010000097.1 GCA_021844425.1 Actinomycetes bacterium
ACGTGATCAAGATCGACCAGGGGTTCGTGGCCGGGCTCGGGACGGACCGGGCCGACACGCTCCTGGTCGAGGCGATCGTCACGGTCGCCCACGGGCTCGGCCTGCGGGTCGTGGCCGAAGGGGTGGAGACCACGACCCAGCTCGAGCTGCTGCGCAGCCTCGGCTGTGACGCCGTCCAGGGCTACCTCCTCTCCCACCCGACGGCGAGCAAGGACCTGCCCGGTGCGCTCGCCGCCGCCGTGCGGGCAGCTGCCCGGTAGGCGAGGGCGGCAGTGTCCCGTCGGGTGGCGCTGGTGTCGCCACGCTCGGCGTTCTCGCTTGCCGGTGCCGCGGGCGCATCCTCCGACGTCCCGGTCGGTCTCGGGGCCAGGATCAGAGCCCGGTCGGCCGACGACCACGCGGGGCTCGCCATCGAAGCCGGTCCGCGTGAGGACGCGCACATCGACGAGGCGCCCACGGAGCCCCTCTGGAGGATCCGACGGTCACGACGCACAGTGCCGCCACAACGCCCACGCGCCCCGAAGGGAGGTGACCAGTGACGTCCGGCGTGGTGGCCGATCCCGGACGGCCCGAGGGCACCGGCCCGTCGGCGACAGTGAACACGACTGCGGCCGCATGGACCCGGGCGCTCTTCTCCCATCCGAGCCGCGTCGCCGTCGCCCTCGAGGTCGTCGCGGTGCTCGCCATCGCCTCGGTGCTGCCCCTGCGCCACTGGCCCAGCCCCTCGCTCGTGGCCCTCGTCACCGCCCTCGCCGGAGCCCTCGCCAACGCCGGTGTGCGGGTCGTGATCGGTGAGCGCCTGCCCCGCTGGAGCCTGCAGGTCGACGTCGGGCTCGGCAACCTCTTCGTCAGCGTCATCGCCGCGGCCGGGGAGAGCGCGCACATCGACCTCGCCAACCTCTACCTGCTCGTCGAGGTCTTCGCCCTGCTCTACCTGCCCTTGCGCTCGGCGCTCGGCCACCTCGGGGCCGCCGGGGCCGCCTACGCCATCGTGCTCGGCGTCGGACCACGAACGGCCGAGCCGGCGATCATCGCCTGGCTCTCGGTGTTCGGCACCGCCATCGTCCTCGGTGCCGTCGTGGTCGGCCTCGTGAGCGTCCTGCGCAGCATCGCCCGGGAAGATCCCCTCACCGGGCTCCCCAACCGGCGGATGTGGGACGAGCGCTTCGAGGAGGAGATGGAACGCTCGGCCCGAAGCGGCACGGCCCTGTCGGTCGTGATGGTCGATCTCGACGGCTTCAAGGCGGTCAACGACGCCGGCGGCCATGAGGCTGGCGACCGCATCCTCCAAGACATCGCCCGAGTCTGGCGGGGGGTGGTGCGCGGCGGCGGGAATTTCCTCGCCCGTCTCGGCGGCGACGAGTTCTGCCTACTGGCACCAGGCTCGGACGAGCTCGGTGCCCGCGCGCTGGCCAAGCGCCTCGCCGACTCGCTACCCCAGGACATCTCGGCCTCCATCGGGGTCGCCACCTGGGACCGGAGTGAGGGAGCCTCGGATCTGCTGCGCCGGGCCGACCGAGCCATGTACCTCAACAAACGACACCGCCGGCGCGGTGCCGGTCCCAGCTCGACGTGACGGACCGACCCGCGCCGCCGTACAGGTGCTGGGGGTGCTGGCCGGTGGGCAGACCCAAGCGGAGCCTGGCCGCCTCGCCCGCCCAGCCTGGGGGCGGCGCGTCCGCGCGCTTGCGAACCAGGCCCACACCGGGCCCGGTGGCGTCGCGGTCCGGTTGTCGCGAGACGAGATCGACCACTGGGTTCGGCCACTTCGGCACGGGGTATCCAAGACCACCTTGGTCGTGCGATCGTTGCTGAGCAGTCACCGGCGGTCCTCGACCGAGTAGACGAGGGTGAGCTTGGTGCCCCGGTGGACGGTGTCGGTAGCGGTGAGGTCCGCGCAGATCCCGGCGACGGCAGGGGTGCGTCTTGCGGCAGAGAGTCGGTCGCGGCGTACATGGAGCTCGTCGCCCACGACCTCGAGATCGGCCGGGGCGCTGACCGCCTCGCGCAGCAGGCTTCGTGCATCGTCCTCCGCTCGGCCGCTGTGGAGACCCAGCAGGCGGGCGAGAGCCGACTCCGCGTTGAGGGTGGCCATGCGGATGGCATCGTGGATGCGGATGGCATCGTGGATGCGCTTGCGCTCGGGGTGATGCGGACCGCCCGAGGGTGCACCACCTCAAGACAGAGAGGGCTTCGTCTCGGTAGGCTCGGTGAAGGTGCCCTCCTGATCAAGGTTCGAAGAACTGAAGGGCGGGCAGAGCACCTCGAACTCGCTTGAAGTCGGAATCGCGCGTCCAAAGTCGGGAGGACGAGTCAACCGCGGCAACAGCGATCTCGATGTCGGTCAGAGCGACGGCCTCGCCGCGCTCTCGAAGACGTGCCGACGTCTCGCCCACGCTTTGCCACTGGACTGGTCCGAGGTCCGCCCACGGCAAGCCGGTCATCAAGAGCCAGAGCCTTCCTCTGTCCGGAGACTTGGCGCCGGCAAGCAACTCCGCCACGACAGGACCACACGCGACGACGTCGCCTGCCACGAGGAGGTCGTCCAATCGAGCGGCCTCGGACTCCTTGCCTCGCCGCAGATACTCGACCCAGATCGACGTGTCGGCAAGGACGGTCACGTCGCTCGGTCGGTCCCGCGCAGCTCTCGTGAAACGTCGTCGATCTCCACCGTCCCCGCAAGCTTCCGTAGCTGATCAACGGTGTCGTGCGTGAGATAGAAGCGCACCGCTCGCTGGATGGCCTCGGTCTTCGACACACCAGGAAGGCGCGCCATCAGCGAAGCGAGGAGGACGTCATCGAGCTCCAAGGTCGTTCTCACGACTACAGTATGCCATAACATCTGACAGATTCGATCGGTGGGCCGTAGGCACTCCTATTCGAACTCGCCTGACGTGCGGGAACGTGTGCCAACCCTCGCAGGCGTCGCCGCAGGTGCTGGTAGCACCGCGTGACGCTAGCTACTTACGCTATCAGTCACTGATAGCATGCTCGTATGTCTTCACTGAGGACGACCTTCACGGTGGACGAGGAGTTGGCTGAGCGTGCTCGTCGACTCGGCGTCAACATCTCGGCCGCCGCTCGCCAGGGAGTCGCTGATGCCGTACGTGCCGCCCTCGCGCGCGCAGACCGGGAGGCGTACCTGCAACATCCCGAACGCGTAGACACCTCGTGGACCGACGTTGAAGCATGGGGCGAGCAATGAGACGCGGCGAACTCTGGCTGGCCGAGGTAGGTCGAAAGAGGCGTCCCGTCCTACTGCTCACCCGATCCGAGGTGCTTGACGCACGCAGCCTGGTCACGGTCGCCGAGATCACCACCACCATCCGGGGTCTCGCAGCAGAGGTCGACATCGACCACGTCGAGGTCGGCCTCGAACGGCCGTCAGTGATCAACTGCGACGGGCTTCACACCATCGCCCAGGGATCCCTCTCCGGTCCCATCGGGCGCGTCGGCGAGGACATCATGGCCAGAGTGTGCTCAGCGCTCAGCTACGCGCTCGGCTGCTGACTGGCGCCAGTTCGAATACGGAGATCCAGTTCGAATATGGAGACCTGGTCTCCCTCGAGGTGGGCCGGGGAGGATTCGAACCCCCGTAGGCTTTCGCCGACAGGTTTACAGCCTGCTTCCTTTGGCCACTCGGACACCGACCCGGGGCGAAGGCTATCGCATGCCGGCACCTCGTCGAGCCTGACGGCCGCCGAGCGCCGAGCGCGCTGGTCGGTAGGGTGGGCCTTATGCCGAGCTTCGACATCGTGTCCCAGGTAGACATGCAAGAAGTCCGCAACGCGGTGGACCAGGCGAACCGCGAGGCGTCGACGCGCTTCGACTTCAAGGGCACCGACTCACGGATCGAGCTGGGGACCGACGAGCTGACCCTTCACTCCTCCACCGAAGACCGGCTGGCAGCGCTCCGCCAGGTGCTCGAGGAGAAGCTCGTCCGTAGGCAGGTCTCCTTGAAGGCGCTCGACCCCGGCAAGGTCGAGGAAGCTGCCAAAGGCACCGCCCGGCAACGCATCGCCATCCGCGCCGGGATCTCCCAGGAGACCGCGAAGAAGCTGCACAAGTTCGTGAAGGACCTCGGCTTGAAGAACGTGACCTCCCAGACCCAAGGGGACCAGGTCCGCGTCACCGGGAAGAAGCGCGACGACCTTCAGGCCGTGATCACGGCGTGCAAGACCGAAGACTTCGGCATCCCGATGCAGTTCGAGAACTTCCGGGACTGAGACGCCACCGGGGTGGCCCGCCGGGGAAGCCCTGGTGGCCCGCCGGGGAAGCCCTGGTGGCCCGCCGGGGAAGCCCTGGTGGCCCGCCGGGGAAGCCCTGGTGGCCCGCCGGGGAAGCAGCGGGCAGCTCAAAGGTCAGCGAACTGCGGCAGAGTCGTCGGGCTGCACTGCCACGCCGACGACCTCCTCCGCTTGGAGGCGCTCGTCGATCTCCTCAGCCAGCGCTGGCACCCTGAAGGTGCGGTTGAAGACCATCAGCTTGAGCACCCAGAAGATCCCGAAGGACATCACGTTGGCGAAGAGCACCAGCGCAGTCTGGTCGAGATGGTCGAGCTGCAGCCGCTGCCCCAGATAGCGGGCTACCGCCGCGCCGATCATCGAGAACGCGATGCTCGCGCCAGACATCACCCAGAAGGGGAGGACCTCTCTCAGCACGTGCGAACGCCCTGCCTTCCCCCAGGCCCATCGGCGGTTCAGCCAGTAGGACGGGAACGCGGCGCACACGTTGGCGAAGATCGTGCTCGGCACCTCCGACCACAGCCGCAGCACACCGAAGACGAGGCCGAGGACGGACAGTGAGACACCGGTCGTGATGACCGACGTCATCGTGTAACGGAAGATCTTCCGGCCCTCCCGCGTGTGCAGCCACGACCAAACCGTGAGGAGAAGCTCGGACATCGCGCCGCAACCTTACCTCTCGCCCCCGCTTTCCAACATCGCTCATCCCTGACTGCCCGCCTGCGCTGTCGGGCGCCACATGGCGTGCGCCTGCCAACATGGCCACGTGAGCGACGCCCTCGACCTTCTCGTCCACCTCCTCGACCTCGAGCCGATCGAGGTGAACATCTTCCGAGGGGTGCAGCCGGGCGACGAACGTCAGCGCGTCTTCGGCGGGCAGGTGGCGGCCCAGGCGCTCATGGCCGCTGGCCGGACCGTCGAGCACGGGAGGGTGCACTCGCTCCACTCGTACTTCCTGCGCCCGGGCGATCCTTCGATTCCGATCCTCTATGAGGTGGACCGGATCCGCGACGGCCGCTCCTTCACCACGCGCCGGGTGGTGGCCATCCAGCACGGCCGTCCCATCTTCAACCTGTCGACGTCCTTCCACGACGACGAGCCAGGCTTCGAGCACCAGCTCTCGATGCCTGAGGCGCCGGATCCCGAGTCGCTGCCCACGATCACCGAGCGTCTCGGACCCTGGCGCGAGGAGCTGGGA
Source organism: Actinomycetes bacterium (assembly GCA_021844425.1). Taxonomy (GTDB): domain Bacteria; phylum Actinomycetota; class Acidimicrobiia; order Acidimicrobiales; family RAAP-2; genus JAJYVT01. The sequence continues at coordinate 5,443 of JAKBTL010000097.1, forward strand.
GAATGGCTTGACCGCCCGAGGCCCATCGACCAGCGCCACATCGGCGAGCTTCCGTGGCTGCACCACGAGCCGCGCGCGCCGTACCAGCGGTTGTGGATCCGCGCCGACGGAAAGCTCCCCGACGACCCGCTGCTGCACGCGTGCGTGGTCACGTACGCATCCGACCTCTCGCTCTTCGACACGATCCTCAATCCCCACGAGGTGCGCTGGACCGATCCCGCGTTCATGGGTGCGAGCCTCGACCACTGCATGTGGTTCCATCGGCACTTCCGGGCAGACGAGTGGCTCCTCTTCGACTCCGACTCGCCGGTCGCCGCCGGCGCTCGAGGCATCGCCAGGGGCTTTCTCTTCGACCGGAGCGGGCGCCTCGTGGTCTCGATGGTCCAAGAGGGCCTCGCTCGGCTGCGGACGGGTCAGGCCCCCTGAGCCTCAGGCGCTGCGCAGGCCCCCCTGAGCCTCAGGCGCTGCGCAGGCCGATCGGCACGTAGTCGCGCGGGCCCGAGCCCACGTAGACCTGGCGCGGCCGGGCGATCTTCGAGTCCTGGTCGAGCATCTCCTGCCAGTGGGCGAGCCACCCCGCCGTCCGCGCGATGGCGAAGAGGACCGGGAACATCTCGAGGGGGAACCCCATCGCCTGGTAGATGAGGCCCGAGTAGAAGTCGACGTTCGGGTAGAGCCGGCGAGAGGTGAAGTACTCGTCGCTCAGCGCGATCTCCTCGAGCTTGAGCGCGATGTCGAGGAGCGGGTTCTTGCCCGTCACGGCGAACACCTCGTCGGCCGTCCGCTTGATGATCTTGGCCCTGGGGTCGTAGTTCTTGTAGACGCGGTGACCGAAACCCTGCAGCCGTACGTGGCCGTGTCCGGACTTCACCTCGCTTATGAACGCGGGGACGTTCTCGATCGACCCGATCTCGGTGAGCATGCGGATGACCGCCTCGTTGGCACCGCCGTGGCGCGGGCCGTAGAGGGCGGCGCACGCCGCGGCGCACGCCGAGTACGGGTCTGCGTGGGAGGACCCGACCACGCGCATCGCGGTGGTCGAGCAGTTCTGCTCGTGGTCGGCGTGGAGGATGAAGAGGATGTCGAGCGCGCGCGACAGCGCCGGGTCCGGCTGGTAGTGGGGCTCGGCGACCTTCCACATCATCGAAAGGAAGTTGGACGGGAAATCGAGCGAGTTGTCGGGGTAGACGAAGGGCATCCCCACGCTGAAGCGGTGCGCGGCGGCGGCGAGCGTCGGCATCTTCGCGATGAGCCGCATGATCTGCTTCTGACGCGCTGCGGGGTCGAAGATGTCCTTCGCGTCGAGGTAGAAGGTCGAGAGCGCGGCGACCGCCGAGACGAGCATGCCCATCGGGTGGGCGTCGTAGTGGAAGCCCTCGAGGAACCGCTTCCGTACGTTCTCGTGGATGAAGGTGTGGTAGGTGACGTCGTGGCGCCACTGCTCGAACTGGCTCTCGGTGGGCAGCTCGCCGTTCAGAAGCAGGTACGCCACCTCGAGATAGGTCGACCCCTCCGCGAGCTGCTCGATCGGGTACCCGCGGTAGCGGAGGATCCCGGCTGTCCCGTCGAGGTAGGTGATCTGGCTCTCGGCGGCGGCGGTGGACAGGAACCCGGGGTCCAAGAACCAGATGCCCGGGAGGATCTTCGACCACTCGGTGGCGCTCACGCCACCATTCACGATCGGGATCTCGTAGGACTCGCCGTTCCGGTTGTCGGTGATCGTGATGCTCTCGGTCACGAGCAACGCCTCCTGTGGCTTCTGGCCATCAACGATGTGCGAACCGCGTCCGCACGGGCACGATGTCGAGCGCACGTCGTACGGCGCCCGCGCGATCCTAGGGGTCACACGGGCCGCGGTCGACTCGGCTGTCTCGCCTCGTCCACGGTTCAGCTACGGCGGTAGCGGAACAGGTCGGCGGGGGTGCTCGCGGAGGAGCCGCCGGCGTTGGTCACGTGCACCACCACCGTTCCGCTCCCCGGGGGGGCGACGACTGTGATCTGGGCGCTCGAGACGACCCTGAAGCGGGCCGCCGTATGCCCGAAGGTCACCGTGCGCACCCATGTGAAGCCCGATCCGAGGATCGTGACGCCGGTCCCGCCCGGCCCCTTGGCCGGCAGCAGCTGGCCCACCGTCGGAGACGCGGGGGGCGCGACGCGCACCGAGACCGCGTCGGAGGTGACCGCACCCTGTGTGTCGGGGATCGGCGGGTCGACGCTGACCGCGATCGTGTAGCGGCGTCCTGGGACGACCGGGATCGCCGGCAGCGTCACCGAGATCGAGCTTCCCGGCGACAGGGCGACATGGCTCGACGTCTCGGAGTGCTCGGCGCCGGTGACGGCACCGGCGGCAGAGCCCGTGGCGGCCGGCTGGCCGGCGCTCCGGAGCGAAACCCGGACCACTATCCCGCGCTCTGTGACGTTGCCGTCGTTCGCGACGACGACGGAGAGCCCGATTCGGCCCGTCGGCGGGAGCACGGCGACCGGACCTCCGGGTGTCGCCCCTCCCGTAGACGGCACCGGGGCCGGTGTGAGCGCCAATGCGTGGGTAACGAGCTCGACGCGGTGGACGGCGGCGAGCGAAGGCGAGCCCATGAGCGCGTTGGCCAGCGCCAGCGCGCCGCCCGTCGACAAGACCGTCGAACGGCCGGACCACGCCGATGCCGGGAGGAGCGCATGGCCGGGAGCGAGCCGGAGCACACGCCGCCCCTCCGCGTAGCTCCTGTCGCCCTCTGCGAGGAGGAGCCCGACCTTGGCCAGCTCCGCTGCCGCTGCGGGCACGGAGAGCCGCTGCGCAGGCGTCTCCGGCGTCGAGGTCACGGGGGCGCCAGCGACAGGCAGGGGCGCCATTCCGAGGAGGCCGTCGACCGCGGAGCGCAGCACCCGCGCTGCGTCCGCGCGATCGGCCATCGCGGCGGCGACGTCGGCGCCCGCGGAACCTGAGGGCGGAGGGAACGCAGCTGTCGCGGCTTCCTCGGCCAGCGACGAGGCCGAGCGCACGAGTGTGTCGAGCCCGAGCTCGAGGGACGTCCTGGTCTGGCGGGGCATCGAGCGGAGCATCGCGCGGAGCTTCACTTCGAGCCGGTTGGACTCCTCCACGATGGGCCGTGCCTGCGCCGCGTACGAGCGGTCGAGGGCACGCTCGTACCCCGAGGACTGGCTGTGCTCCCGGAGCAGCCCCCCGACGAGCGCCGCGAGCGCGAGCGCGCCGACGAGGGCGCCGGCTACTGCAAGTGCGCCCGCGCGTGAGAGACGGCGCCGGCGGCGGCGGCGGACGGTGGGAGGCACCAGCGCGTGACGCTACCGCCGCGTGAAGACGCTCGAGACCCGGCCCGGCCCTGCGAGCGCGGGCGACCCGTCCACTTGCGCGCCAGCCGGTCGCCCGTCGACGGAGCCGTGCGGCTCACGCGTCCGACGGCTCGGCCTCCAGGCTGGCAGGGCGGCCGACCGCGCCCGAGGTGCGCAGGACGTTCGCCGTGCTCCGCCATTGGACGGTCGGCTCGATCGCCCGTGGATCGACCCGATCCCGGTGGCGCTCGACGACCGAGAGGATCGAGGCGAGCGTACGCTGGCCAAGCAGGTGCGGCACGAGCCCCAGGTCGAGCAGCTTGGTGTGCGCAGCCCGGTAGTAGTGCTCCTCTTTCTCCACCCGGGGGTCGTCGAGGTGGACGATCTCGGCTTTGCCCGGATAGGCGTCCACGACCATCTCGGCGAGCTGGAGGACTGAGAAGGACTCGGTGAACTGGTTGAACACGCGGTACTCCCCCGGATCGGGGGGGTTCACACAGGCGAGCTCGATGCAGGCGAGCGTGTCTCGGATGTCGAGCATCCCCCGCGTCTGGCCGCCCTTGCCGTACACGGTGAGGGGATGGCCGACGACCGCTTGGACGCAGAAGCGGTTCAGCACGGTGCCGAACACGCCGTCGTAGTCGAAACGGGTGGCGAGGTCCGGGTGCAGGAGCGTCTCAGGGGTCTCCTGGCCGTAGACGATGCCCTGGTTCAGGTCGGTCGAGCGAAGGCCCCAGATGCGGCAGGCGAACATGATGTTGTGGCTGTCGTGCACCTTCGACAGGTGGTAGAAGGAGCCGGGCTGCTTCGGATAGGGAAGGACGTCCGTCCGCCCGCGATGGGTGATCTCGATGAACCCCTCCTCGATGTCGATGTTCGGGGTGCCGTACTCACCCATGGTGCCGAGCTTCACGAGGTGGATCGTCGGGTCCACGTCGGCGATCGCGTAGAGGAGGTTCAGCGTCCCCGTCACGTTGTTCACCTGGGTGTACACCGCGTGACTCTGATCGATCATCGAGTACGGCGCGGACCGCTGCTCTGCGAAGTGCACGATGGCTTCGGGTGCGAACTCCTGGATCGTGCGGTGGACGAACGGCGCGTCCGTGAGATCGCCGACGTAGGCCGAGATCTCGAGGCCCGACACCTCCCTCCAGACGCGGACCCTGTGCTGGAGGTGCGAGATCGGGACGAGGCTGTCCACGCCCATCTCGAAGTCGTACTGGCGACGAGCGAAGTTGTCGACGACCCCGACTTCGTGGCCACGACCCGACAGGTGCAGCGCGACCGGCCAGCCGAGGTACCCATCGCCTCCAAGAACAAGGATCCTCACGGATCATCTCCTCTCGTGTCGTGCACCGAGGTGCCGCTTCTTGCGCGGCGCGGGGGCGCGTGCCCGCAGCCGTACGGCAACGTGCTCGAAACGCATTTTGACCGCTCTCCCTGGGAATGAGCTGAGGAACGCACAGCGCCCGGGAGGCGGCACGCCGGCAACGGGGGTAGAAGCGAATGTGACGACCAGGGTCGGGCTCACCGTCGCTTCGACCCCCCTGACGGCCTCCTCGAGGTCCTCCGCGGGGCGAGCTACCGCTCCTGCAGACCGCACCGCCACCGTCAAAGTACCGAGGCGCTGTGATCCCGCCGGGAGGCGCGGGCGACAGCACGCGGGGTCAGCGCCGTGACACCCCACCCTGCGACTGCGGCGCCCGGCGCCCGAGGTTCAGCGCTCGGCGAGGAGCAGCTCCGCGATCTGCACGGCATTCAGCGCTGCACCCTTGCGAAGGTTGTCCGACACGACGAACAATGCGAGCCCGCCGCCGTCGGCCCGCCGGATGCGCCCGACGTAGGACGGGTCCCTGCCCGCGGCGAGAAGCGGCGTGGGCAGCTCCGCCACGACAACCCCGGGCGCGTGCGCGAGGGCGCCGCTCGCCTCATCCACGGTGAGCGAGCGGGAGAATTCAGCCACGATCGCCGCGGAGTGCCCCGTGAAGACGGGCACGCGGACGCACGTGCACGTCACCGAGAGATCGGGGATCCCGAGGATCTTCCGGCTCTCGTTGCGGAACTTCTGCTCCTCGTCGGTCTCGAGCGACCCGTCGTCCACGAGCTTGCCCGCGAGCGGCACCACGTTGTGCGCGATCGGCGCGGCGAACTTCACCGGCTCGGGGAAGTCGACCGCCGCGCCGTCGAAGGTGAGCTCCGCAGCCCGGTCGACAGTCTTCGCAAGCTGGTCGGCGAGCTCGGACACCCCGGCTCGGCCCGCCCCGGACACGGCTTGGTAGCTCGCGACGACGAGCCGGCGCAGGCCGGCCATGTCGTGGAGCGGCTTCAGGACCGGCATCGCCGCCATCGTCGTGCAATTCGGGTTCGCGACGATCCCCTTCGGGATCGAAGAGAGCGCTCCGGGGTTCACCTCGGCGACGACCAGCGGCACGTCGGGATCCATGCGCCACGCCGACGTGTTGTCGATCACGATCGCGCCGGAGGCCGCGAGACGCGGCGCCAGCTCGCGCGAGGCGGCAGCGCCGGTCGAGCAGAGAGCGATGTCGAGCCCGGAGAAGTCCGCCGCGGCCGCGTCCTCCACCACGACGGCCGTCCCGCGCCAGTCGAGGACCGTCCCCGCCGAGCGGGAGGATGCGAAGAAGCGCACCTCGTCAACAGGGAGCTCGCGCTCGACCATGATCGACCGCATCACCTGGCCGACCTGCCCGGTCGCGCCGAAGACCCCGACTCTCGACACGGGGCGAGCCTAACGCCTCGACCGCCGGCGGCCGCCGGGCACGTCGGGAGTCCCGGCAGTCACCCGAGCTGGAAAGCGCGGTGCAGCGCGCGCGCCGCCCGCTCGACATCTTCCTCGCGGACGATGCAGGAGATCCGGATCGTCGAGGTCGAGATCAGGTCGATGTTGATGCCCTCGTCGGCCAGCGTCTCGAACATCGTCGCGGTCACGCCCGGGTGGGACTTCATCCCTGCGCCGATGACCGAGACCTTCGCGATCCCCACGTCCGACGACACGCCTGTCGCGCCGAGCTCCGGGAGGAGCCCGGTGACGCCGTCGACCGCGGTCGCGAGGTCGGTGCGCGGCACGGTGAAGGAGATGTCCGTCGTCCCGTGCAGCGACGTGTTCTGGACGATGTCGTCGACGTTCACCGAGCGGTCCGCAAGCGCGCGGAAGAGCCGCGCCGCGATGCCCGGCTTGTCGGGGACGCTCGCCACGGTGACCTTCGCGAGCGAGCTGTCGTGCACGACAGCGGTGACGACCGCTTGCTCCATTGACTCATCCTCCTCCACGATCCAGGTGCCGGGCTCCCAGGTGAAGCTGCTGCGGACCTGGAGCGGCACGCCGTGGTTCCGCGCGAACTCCGCGGAGCGCAGCTGCAGCACTCTCCCCCCCGCCGCAGCGATCTCCAGCATCTCCTCGAAGCTCACCCGTCCGAGCTTGTGCGCGTCGGGAACGATCCTCGGGTCGGCGCTGAAAACGCCCGTCACGTCCGTGTAGATCTCGCACACCTCGGCGCCGAGCACGGCTGCGAGTGCGACCGCGGTGAGGTCCGATGCGCCGCGCCCGAGCGTCGTCACGTCTCGCTCGGTCGAGACCCCTTGGAACCCCGCGACGACTGGAACCGTCCCGGCCTCGAGCGCCTCGGTGATCCGCCCGGCGCGGATGTCGACGATCTTCGCCTTCGTGTGGTCCGTGTCCGTGACGATCCCCGCCTGGCTCCCGGTGAAGGACGCCGCAGCGACACCGAGCTCGGCGAGCGCCATGCACAAGAGGGCGGTCGAGATCCGCTCGCCCGAGCTGACGAGCATGTCGTACTCGCGGGGAGGCTGCACCGAGCTGACCTCGCCGGCGAGGCGGATCAGGTCGTCGGTGGTCTTCCCCATCGCGCTCACGACGACGACCACGTCCTTGCCGCTGCGACGCGTCCGCGCGACGTGATCGGCCACCGCGCGGATGCGGTCGGCGTCGCCGACGGACGTCCCGCCGAACTTCTGCACGACCAAGCTCACGCACAGACGCTATCCCGACTCCCCGCAGCCCCGGTAACGTGTCTCGCCGTGCCGACGGAGAAACGAGCCAGACAGAAGGCCGCGCGCCGTAAGAAGCGCGCCGCGGAGCTCCGCCGGGCCCGCCTGCGGCGGCGCCTGCGCTCGGGGGCCTTCGTCGCCGTGGGAGCCGCTGTCGTGCTGGTGATCGCCCTCGCCAGCGCAGGCGTGTTCTCGGGCAGCTCCGCACCGCCCAAGAAAGCCGGTGGCGGCACCGGGACGGCCAAGACCGCCAAGACGACCCAGGTGCTCCAGGCAGCGGCGAACAAGCTCGCGATCGCCGCCGGCTGCCCTGCCAACCCCAAGACAAGGGTGAACACGATGCACTGGCCGTCGCCGCCCCCGATGACGATCAACCCGGCGAAGTCCTATAGCGCGACCGTGAAGACGACGGCGGGCTCCTTCACCGTCACGCTCGACGCCAAGGCGGCACCGCACACGGTGAACAACTTCGTCTTCCTCGCGCACCAGGGCTTCTACCACTGCGTGATCTTCCAGCGGGTGATCCCTGGCTTCGTGGACCAGACCGGCGATCCGACCGGCACGGGAAGCGGCGGGCCCGGCTACCAGTTCGCCAACGAGAACGTCCCCGCCTCCTACCAGACGGGCGACGTCGCGATGGCGAACTCGGGACCGAACACGAACGGCAGCCAGTTCTTCATCGTCGCTCCGGGCGGCGCCTCGAAGCTGAGGCCCACATACTCGCTCTTCGGCAAGGTGACGTCCGGCATGTCCGTGGTCGACAAGATCAATTCGGAGGGAAACCCGAGCCCTGCGGCCAACGGGGTCCCCCCCGACGTCATCCAGCGAATGCTGTCCGTCACGATCCACGAGAGTTGAGGCCATGAGCGACATCCCCGCACCCGACGGCTCGAGCCCAAAGCGACAGCGCTTCGACAGCCCACCGCCGATGATCATCGACCCGCAGCGGCGCTACACCGCGACCATCGAGACTTCCAAGGGGACGATCGTCGCCGAGCTCGACGCCGTCGGCGCCCCCGTCACCGTGAACAACTTCGTCTTCCTCGCGCGCTGGCACTACTTCGACGGGATCGTCTTCCACCGGATCATCCCGGGCTTCGTCATCCAAGGCGGCGACCCCGAGGGCAACGGTCGCGGCGGGCCCGGGTACCGCTTCGGCGACGAGCTGCCCAAGCCAGGGCGCTACCAGGTCGGCTCCCTGGCGATGGCGAACTCCGGACCGGACACGAACGGCAGCCAGTTCTTCATCGTGAGCGGCCCTGACGGCGCGAGGCTCCCTCCCCAGTACTCGCTCTTCGGCTCCGTGGTGCGCGGCGACGAGGTCGTCGAGGCGATCGACGCCGTCGGCTCGCGCTCGGGAGCGCCGGCGGAGCGGGTCGTCATCGAGTCCGTCACCATCGCAGAGCGCGAGTAGCTCCGGGCGCCTGTCACCTGGAGCTCCGGCGGGCATGCGCCCGAAGCGTGCGCTCATCGGCCAGAGGGATGCACGTGCTCGGCACGCACCGAGGAACCCGGGCAACCGGGGCGCGAGTCATCGTCGCGCTCGCGCTCGGCGCCTCCGCGTGCGGACGCACCCTCGCCGACTACGACCTCGTCAGTCACGACCGCCCCCGCCGCGGCGACCGGGCAGCACGGCCCCATCACGGAACCTCCGCTCACCGCACCAGGGCCTGGGTTCGTCGCCGACCAGGTGACGGCGATCGGAGCCTCGGTGATGCTCGACTACGAGGCGGCGCTCGCCCAGGACATCCCCGGCGTGCGCGTCACCGCGGCCGTGGGTCGCGGGTGGACAACAGGCGAGAGGATCCTCGCACAGCTCGAGCCGGCCCACGCGCTCGGCACGGTGGTGATCGTCGGGCTGGCCACCGACGGTCCGGTCAGCTCTGCGCAGCTCACGCCCATGATGTCGTTCTTGTCGCGCGCGTCGCGCGTCGCGCTCGTGAACACCCGCGTGGACCGCACATGGCAGGACTCGATCGACGCGGTCCTCGCCGAGGGCGTGGCGCGTGACCCGCGGGCCGTCGTCGTCGACTGGTACGCCCTGGAGGTCGAGCACCCGGACTGGCTGTACCCGACACAGGCGCACCTGCCGATCGACGGGCCGGGTGCCCAAGCGCTGGCGGGTATCGTCGCGGCCGCCGCCTGACGCTGGACGGGCCTGACAGGCCCGCGCGCGGTCAGCGTCCGGCAAGGGCGGCGAGGCCCTGGGGAGCCGGGTGCCCGTCCACGAAGACCTCCGGTTCTCCTTGACCGGACGTCCGCCACGTGCCGTCGGGCTCGCGGAGGACCGCGGTGCGAGCCGGTATCCCGACGACCGGCACGCCCGAGGGGGCCAGGAGCACCGAGCGATGGAGCTTCTCGCCGTGGGCGTCGTCGTGCAGGCCGCCACCCAAGGGCACGACTGCGACACCGGAGACGAGCCCGAGGCCGACGGTGAGCGCACCGCCGCGCGGGTCGGCCATGGGGTCGGAGAGGACGCGCGCGCCAGCCCCTGCTCCTGCGACGACCGCCCCGTCGCTCCACGCTGCGCTGAGCGCCGAGAGCACCTTCGAGCCCTTCAGGACCGAGCGGAGGTGCAGCGGCGAGCCGTCGCTCAGGTAGACGAACCGGGCGGCACGGACGATCGCCGCCGCGCCGTCGTCCTGGGCGTCTGCGCGGCTCGTGACCATGAGCCCCTCGACCTCCGCGCCCCACCGTGCGAACCACTCCGACGCCGCGAGCACCCGACGCTCGGGCCGCTCGAAGGCCGCCGCGGTCGGCAGCACCACGACCCGCCCGGCTCCCGCGGCGTCGAGCAGCTCCGCGTCGAACTCGCAGCCCGGCGTCCACTCCTCTCCCCCTACGAGCGCCAGCACCCCCTGGCTCATGCGGTCACCGCCATGCCCACACCATCCCACAGACCGGCGGGTCGGCGAGGCCTAGGCGACCCGTCCTGGTGACCGTGCAGAAATGGTGGGGCTAGCCTGGAGCATGGCCTTCGAGCGGGTGGGCATCGTCGGCTCCGGGATCATGGGCGCGGGCATCGCCGAGGTCGCCGCAGCGCACGGGCACGGCGTCGTGGTGCGGAGCCGAAGCCAGTCTTCCGCCGACGGCGTCGTGGCAGCCCTCGAGGCGTCTCTCGAGCACCAGGTCGCGAAGCAGCGGTGCACCGAGGACGAGCGCGAAGCGATCCTCGCCCGCGTGAGCGTGACGACCGACCTCGGTGCCTTGTCGGACGCCGACGTGGTCATCGAGTCGATCGTCGAGGACCTGAGCGCGAAACGGCACCTGTTCACCGAGCTCGACGGGATCTGCGACGAGCGCGCGCTGCTCGCGACGAACACGTCCACGCTGCCTGTCGTCGAGCTCGCGATGGAGACCGGGCGCCCCGACCGGGTCTGCGGCATCCACTTCTTCAACCCCGCGCCGGTCATGCCGCTGGTCGAGGTGGTCCGCCCCATCACCGCGTCCGACGAGACGATCTCTGTCGCAGCCGCCTTCGCAAAGGCCTGCGGCAAGGACCCGGTGGAGGTGAAGGACCGCGCCGGCTTCGTCGTGAACGCGCTGCTGTTCCCCTACTTGAACGACGCAGTCCGCCTCTTCGAGCGCGGCGTCGCCACGAAAGAGGGGATCGACGCCGCGATGCGGGGCGGCTGCGGCTTCCCGATGGGCCCCTTCGCGCTGCTCGACCTCGTCGGGCTCGACACCTCGGTAGCGATCCTCGACGCCCTCTACGCCGAGTACAAGGACCCGCGCTACGCTCCTGCGCCACTCCTGCGCCGGATGGTCGCCGCCGAGCTGCTCGGCCGCAAGTCCGGACAGGGCTTCTACCGCTACCGCTGAGCGGACGTGACGACGATGCCCGAGAACAGCCAGCCCCGATCGAAGCCGTGGGTGATGCGCACCTACTCCGGCCACTCCACCGCGCGCGCCTCGAACGAGCTGTACCGGCGCAACCTCGCGAAGGGCCAGACCGGGTTGTCGATCGCCTTCGACCTGCCCACCCAGACCGGCTACGACCCCGACGCCGCCGAGGCGGCCGGAGAGGTGGGCAAGGTCGGCGTGCCGGTGGTGCACCTCGGCCACATGCGCGAGCTCATGGCAGGGATCCCGGTCGCCGAGATGAACACCTCGATGACCATCAATGCCACTGCCGCCTGGCTGCTCGGCCTCTACATCGCGTACGCGGCCGAGCAGGGGGTCCCGCCCGAGGCGCTCCAGGGGACGACCCAGAACGACATCTTGAAGGAGTACCTGAGCCGCGGCACCTTCATCTTCCCGCCTGGGCCCAGCCTCCGCCTCACGGTGGACACGATCGCGTACACGGTCCGCAACGTGCCCAAGTGGAACCCGGTCAACGTCTGCAGCTACCACCTCCAGGAGGCCGGGGCGACGCCGGTGCAGGAGATCGCCTACGCGCTCGCCAACGCGATCGCGATCCTCGACGCGGTGCGCGACTCGGGCAAGCTGCGCGAGGAGGAGCTCCCCCAGGTCGTCGGCCGCATCAGCTTCTTCGTGAACGCCGGGGTGCGCTTCGTGGAGGAGACCTGCAAGATGCGCGCGTTCGCGCGGCTCTGGGAGCGCATCTGCCTCGAGCGCTACGGCGTGCGCGACCCGAGGCTGCGCCGTTTCCGCTACGGGGTCCAGGTGAACTCGCTCGGCCTCACCGAGCAGCAGCCGGAGAACAACGTCGCGCGCATCGTGCTCGAGACCTTGGGCGTCACCTTGTCCGGGAACGCGCGGGCGCGCGCCATCCAGCTCCCCGCGTGGAACGAGGCGCTCGGACTGCCGCGCCCCTGGGACCAGCAGTGGTCGCTGCGGATCCAGCAGATCCTCGCCTACGAGTCCGACCTGCTCGAGTACGACGACATCTTCGAGGGGTCGACCGTCATCGAGGAGAAGACCGCAGCCCTCGCCGACGCCGTGTGGAGGGAGCTCGTCGACGTGCTGTCGCTCGGCGGCGCCTTCGAAGCGATCGAAGAGCTGAAGACGCGCCTCGTGCGCAGCCAGGCGGAACGCCTGCACAGGATCCAATCCGGCGATCTGAAGGTCGTGGGCGTCAACTGCTTCACCGAGACGGAGCCCTCTCCGCTCACCGCGGAGCCGGGCGCGGGGGTGGTGCTGAAGGTCGACCCGGCCGCGCAGGGCCAGCTCCAAGACGACGTCAGGGCCTGGCGCGCGGCACGGGACGCAGGAGCGGTGGCGAGGGCCGTCGACGCGCTCCGCCGCGCCGCGTCGGACCCTTCGGAGAACGTCATGCTGGCGACCGTCGAGCTCGCCCGCGCGGGCGGGACGACCGGGGAGTGGGCAGGGGCGCTGCGCGCGGTCTTCGGGGAGTACCGGGCGCCGACCGGCGTCGGACGGGCGTCGCGGAGGAACGCGCTCGGTGCGGGCCACCGGGACGCTCGCGCGCGGGAGAGCGTGAGGGCCTTCGCCGCGGCATTCGGCGCTCCTCCGAGGCTCCTCGTCGCGAAGCCGGGTCTCGACGGCCATTCCAACGGCGCCGAGCAGATCGCGCTCGCGGCGCGCGACGCCGGGTTCGAGGTCGTCTACCAGGGGATCCGGCTCACGCCGGCAGAGATCGTCGCAGCGGCCCGGGACGAGGACGTCGACGTGGTCGGCGTCTCGATCCTCTCCGGCTCGCACCTCGAGCTCGTCCCGGAGATCCTCGACCGCCTGCGCACCGCGCGAGTGGACGCCCCGGTCGTCGTAGGCGGCATCGTCTCGCCGGACGACGCGGAGGTCCTCCGAGGAAAGGGCGTGGCCGCCGTGTACACGCCGAAGGACTTCGAGCTCGACCGGATCGTCGCCGAGCTCGCGACACTCGCAGCCCAGCGCCAGGAGCGCCGCGCCGGCGGCCTCAGGCGATGACGGGCAGGTAAGGGTCCCGCGGCTGCTCTCCGTTGAGGACGCGCACCAGGTCCTCGGTCGCGCGCCTTCGGACCTCGGCCACCGACTCGACGGAGGAGAACGCCACGTGCGGGGTGATCAGCACGTCGTCACGGCCGGTCAAGCCCGGCGGGACATGGGGCTCCTCGGGCAGCACGTCGAGGGCCGCCGCGCCCGGCCTCCCCGCGTCGAGAGCCGCGACGAGCGCGTCGACGTCGACGAGCCGGCCCCGCCCGGTGTTGACCAGCAACGACCCCGGCCGCATCAAGGAGAGCACCCTCGCGTCGACGATGCCCCGCGTCTCGTCGTTGAGCGGGAGGTGGACGCTCACCACGTCGCTGCGTCCGAGGAGCTCGTCCAACGCGACGGCTCCGAAGGGACCCGCGCGCCCATGGTGGTCGTCCACGAGCACGCTGCAGCCGAACGCCTCGAGCTTCCGGCCCGTCGCAGTGCCGTTGCGGCCTGCGCCCCAGATCCCCACCACGAGGTCGCGGACCCGCCGCAGGGCGCGCGCCCCGGGATCGAACCGTCCGGAGCGGACCTCGCGGTCGAAGAACGTGATGCCGCGCGCCCAGGCGAGCACCATGGCGACCGCGTGGTCCGACACCTCCTCGACGCAGTAGTCGGGGACCCGGGTCACCACCACGCCGTGCGCTGCGGCTGCGGCGACGTCGATGTTGTCGACACCCACGCCGAGGCGGCTGACGACGCGCAGGCGCGGGCAGGTCTCGATGAGGGCGGCGGTGACGGGCGTCCAGTTCGTGAGGATCCCGACCGCGTCGCTGTCGTTCGCGAGAGCCTCGAGCGCGGCCGGATCGTCGCCCGGTGCGGCGTCGACCAGCTCGTAGCCGGCCGCCGCGCAGATCGCCGCCTCCACGTCGGTGCCGCGCCAGGGATGGTCGGTGATCACGACCCGGCTCCCCCGGGGAGCCGGGTCGAGGCGCGGCGAGCTCACCTCGGTCGGGGAGCCCGAGGAGGCGTCAGCGCGCCCACGGAGGCTGCTCCCAGGACGACGCTCCCGGCCGGGTCCACCACCGGCCGCTGAACCGCCACGCGTAGGCCGCGCGCTCCGCCCGGGCAGCGAGCGCGGCGGCTTCAGCCGGATCGACGCCCGGAGCCCGGGGCCAGAGCTCGAGGGCTGCAGCGGCGACCAGCGCGGCCACTCCCGGCTCGGGCGCAGGACGTGGCCGAAGCCCGACGGGGCGCCCATGGGGCGACCGAAGCCCGGCAGGGCGTGCGGACGCCGCCTCTTCGAGCCCTTCGAAGGTGCGCGCGTCGTGCGGCTCGCCGGCGACCGCGGGCCCGGTCACAGCGGGACGTTGCCGTGCTTACGGTGGGGCACCTCGCTGCGCTTCGTCGCCAGCATGGCGAGGCTCCGCGCGAGCACCCTGCGCGTCTCGTCGGGCGAGATGACGTCGTCGACGTAGCCGCGCTCGGCAGCGACGTACGGATTGGCGTAGCGCTCGGTGTACTCGTCGACGAGCTCCGCCCGCCTCGCTGCGGGATCGGCTGCGACGGTGAGCTCTCGGCGGTAGAGGATCTCCACTGCGCCCTGCGGCCCCATCACCGCGAGCTCTGCCGAGGGCCAGGCGAACGCGAGGTCTGCTCCGATCGACTTGGAGCTCATGACCACGTACGCGCCGCCGTAGGCCTTGCGCGTGATGACCTGGATGCGCGGCACCGTGGCCTCGCAGTAGGCGTAGAGCAGCTTGGCTCCGTGACGGATGATCCCGCCGTACTCCTGGTCGGTCCCGGGCATGAACCCCGGCACGTCCACGAACGTGACGAGCGGGATGTTGAAGGCGTCGCACGTCCGCACGAAGCGTGCCGCCTTCTCCGACGCGTCGATGTCGAGCACCCCGGCCAGCACTGCAGGCTGGTTGCCCACCACTCCCACCACTCGCCCGCCGATGCGGGCGAAGCCGCAGGTGATCGACGTCGCCCAGTGGGAGTGGACTTCGAAGTACTCGCCGCCGTCGACGACCGACGTGACGACCTTCTTCATGTCGTAGGGCTGGTTCGGCGACGCCGGGAGGAGCTCGGCGAGCTCGGGGACCGAGCGCTCGGGATCGTCGTCGCACGCCACCTCGGGCGGCTCCTCGAGGTTGTTCGACGGCAGGAACGAGAGCAGGTAGCGCACGTCGTCGAGGCAGGCCTTCTCGTCGTCGGCGACGAAGGTCGCCACGCCCGACTTCGTCGCATGGCTCATCGCGCCGCCGAGCTCCTCGAGCGTGACGTCCTCGCCGGTCACCGTCTTCACCACGTCAGGGCCCGTGATGAACATGTGGGAGGTCCCCTGCACCATGAACACGAAATCGGTGATCGCCGGGGAGTACACCGCACCGCCTGCGCAGGGGCCGAGGATCACGCTGATCTGGGGGATGACCCCGGAGGATGCGACGTTGCGGTAGAAGATGCCTCCGTAGGAGTGCAGCGAGACGACGCCCTCTTGGATCCTCGCCCCCGCGCCGTCGTTCAGCCCGATCATGGGCACGCCGGTCGACGCTGCGAGGTCCATCACCGCGTGGACCTTCTCGGCGAAGACCTCTCCGAGCGCGCCGCCGAAGACGGTGAAGTCCTGCGAGAAGACGCACACCCTGCGGCCGCCGATGGTGCCGAAGCCCGTCACCACCCCGTCGGTGTACGGCCGGGTGGCATCCAGCCCCATACCCTGCGCTCGGTGTCGGGCGAGCATGCCCAGCTCCTCGAACGACCCCTCGTCGAGCAGGTAATCGATCCGCTCTCTGGCGGTCATCTTTCCCTTGGCGTGCTGGCGCTCGACCGCGTGCGGGCTGCCCGCGTGGAGCGCCTGCTCCTTGCGGGCCGCGAGGTCCTGGAGACGCTCGGCCATGGTGTGCTCCATGGCGTCGAGGCTAGTGCGGCCCCGTGCGGGCCTTCTCGCTCGCGGCGCCATCGTTGGCCTCGCCCGCGGCGCCGTTCGGCCGGCCCTCCTGCACCAGCTCGATGAGGGTCCCGAAGGAGGACTTCGGGTGGACGAAGGCGACCATCGTGCCCCGAGAGCCTGGCCTCGGCGCCTCGTCGACGACCACGCCGCCGGCGCGCTTCACCGCGTCGAGGGCCTGCGCGCAGTCCGCCACCCGGTAGCCCACGTGGTGGAGCCCTTCGCCGCGCGCGGCGAGGAACCTGGCGACCGGAGAGTCCTCGCGCGTGGGCGACAAGAGCTGGACGTAGGACTCGGCCACGCCGACCAGCGCCTCCTCCACGCCGTCGGGCTCGACGAGCTCGCGGTGCACGACCTCGGCGCCGAGCACCTCCGCGTACCACGCGATCGCCGCGTCGAGATCGCGCACGGCGATCGCGACGTGGTCGATCTCGGTGACGAGGGACCTCGTCACGCGTCGTACCTCCGGAACAGGGTGATCCGGTCCTCGCCGACCCGCTCGCGCAGCTCGGGGTCGTCGATGCCGAGGCCTTCGTGCGGGGCGAGGCACAAGACGCCGATCTTGCCCTCGTGCAGGTTGCGCTGGACCTGGAAGGTGGCTTCCCCCACGTCGGGGAGCCCGAAGACGGCCGAGAGCGGCGGGAGGATCCTTCCTTCGCAGACCTGGCGGTTCGCGTCCCAGGCCTCCCGATAGTTGGCGAAGTGGGAGCCCTTGATCGTCTTGAGCCGCATCCAGAGGTGGCGGTTGTCGTACTCGATCATGTAGCCCGTCGTGGCCGCGCACGTGACGATCGTGCCGGCACGCTTGCAGACGAACACCGACGCGCCCATGGTCTCGCGCCCCGGGTGCTCGAAGACGATCTCGGGGTCGTCGCCGACCAGTGTGCGGATGTCCGTGCGGAGGCGGCGCCACTCCGACTCGTCCTGGGTGTGCTCGTCCTTCCAAAACCGATATCCCGCCGCGCTCCGGTCGATCGCCGCGTCCACCCCCAAGGCGCGGAGCAGCTCCACCTTCTCCGGCGAGGACACGACGCCGACGGGGATCCCGCCGGCGTTCAGCACGTACTGGACCGCGAAGCTCCCGAGGCCTCCCGTGGCGCCCCACACGAGCACCCTGTCGCCCTGGGCCACCGGCGCGCCGTTGCGCGAGACCAGCATTCGGTAGGCGGTCGAGTTGCACAGGGCGTTCACCGCCGACTCCTCCCAGCTGAGGTGGGCGGGCTTGGGCATGAGCTGGTTCGCCTTCACGACCGTCACGTCTGCAAGGCCGCCGAAGTTCGTCTCGAACCCCCAGATCCGCTGGTTGAGCGCGAGCATCGAGTCGTCGTGGGCCGTAGGGTCCTGGTCGTCGACGTAGTTGCAGTGGATCGTCACCCGGTCGCCGGGTTTCCAGTTGCGCACGAGCGACCCGGTCCGCAGCACCACGCCCGAGGCGTCGGAGCCGACGACGTGGTACCCGAGGGCATGGCGTCCGCCCCACACGCTCTCCTTGGCCAGGCGATCGAGGAACCCGAACGTCGGCAGCGGCTCGAAGATCGAGGTCCAGACCGTGTTGAAGTTGATCGCCGACGCCATGACCGCGACGTAGGCCTCGTCGGGGGCGAGCTCGGGAAGGGGGACCTCGCCGACGTGGAGCGACTTGCGAGGGTCCTTCTCAGAGGAGTCGAGCCCGGCGAACATCTGCGCTTCGTCGCGCCGCACGAACGCGGCGCGGTAGGACTCGGGCATCTCCATCGAGGCAAGCTCGTCGCCGCTCGCGCCTGCGACCGCGGCCTGGAGGATGTCGCTCATTCCCGCGACGTTACCGTCCCTCAGCGGAGTGGCGAATAGGACATCGCATCCTCCGGGCCGGCACGGACGGTCTTCGCCGGCCTCGCACCCGTCGTCCCACGTCGCCGCTGCCGCTTCGATCCTCTGGTCGGGTGCGGTCACACCCGGACTTGCCCGTGGGCGCCGCCGGGCCGAGTGCCCGAGGGCTCGCCTCCCGAGCACCACCGCAGCTGCGGTGTGGCCCGAGACCTCGTGCTGCTTCGTGGAGAGATTCGTGGAGCGAGGTGCCTGCCGGTGCTCGACACCCCAGATCGAGGAGCACGCGCCAGGGACGCCTGCGACCGCGACAGACCGCCTCGCAGCCATCGCGACCAGACGGTCGCGCACCTGGGCGGTCGGCATGCCACAGACCACGTTCCTGAACCACTCGGCCGACCCGTAGCGCTCGCGCCCTCTTGCGCGCATGTCCGAGAACCCGAGGTTCTCCACCACCACGAGCCTGCAGCCGTGCGCCTCCGCGAGGTCGAGGGCGCAGGTGAGCGCCTGGCGCAGGTGCCCGTCTCTCACGCTTGCGGGAAGATCCTCGGTGACGAGGGGGATGTGGGGCAGTCGGATGACCGCGTTGCCCGCTCTGTCGAGGACCGCCGGGGCGAGGAAGCCGTGGTTGAGGTCCCCGGCCAGCACCCGCAGGCCGGGGTCTCGAAGCAGCTCGTCCAGCTCCGGCACGGCCGGGGCCTTGAAGGGGGATCGAAGCGTCGAGGTACACCTTGCCCGAGGGGTCGAACACCACGTCGTAGGCGACCGCCCGGTCGGCCTCTACCTGGGCGCGCCAGTCGTCGCGGCGGTAGGTGTGACTCGTCCGGGTCCGCACGACTGCGCAGTGCGAACGCCATTCACCCGCCCGCCTGTTGGCGGGGGCACTGCGGAGTGCCTTGGGTAGAATCCTGACGAGTCGGTGCTCCCAGCGCCAGTTTCAGTTCCCGTCCCATTTCCCCGCCGGTGACGAACCCGCCGGTGCGACGCCGGAGGTCAGCCATGCCCGGATCGGTCATCATCGCAGGTGCTCGCACCCCCATCGGGAAGCTTTCCGGCGCACTCGCGTCGTTCAGCGCGATGGAGCTGGGGGGCTTCGCCATCGCGGCGGCGCTCGAGCGCGCCGGCCTCCAGCCCGACCAGGTCGACTACGTGCTCATGGGCCATGTACTGCAGGCAGGCCAAGGGCAGATCACCGCCCGCCAGGCTGCGGTGCATGCGGGCATCCCCATGTCGGTTCCCGCGACCACCGTGAACAAGGTGTGCCTGTCGGGGCTGAACGCCATCTACCTCGCCGACCAGATGGTGGGCTCCGGGGACGCCGACGTCGTCGTCGCGGGCGGGATGGAGTCGATGACCCGTGCGCCTCACCTCCTGCCAGGAGCACGCGAGGGGTTCCGGATCGGCGACGCCTCGCTGGTCGACTCGATGATGCTCGACGGTCTCACCTGCTCGTTCGACCAGTGCGCGATGGGGCTCGCCACCGAGCGGTACAACGAGAGGATCGGAGTCACCCGAGAGCGCCAGGACGCCTTCGCCGCGGCGTCGCACGAGAAGGCCGCGGCGGCGGCGAAGGACGGGCGCCTGGCCGAAGAGATCGTGCCCGTCCGGGTCCCCCAGCGCAAGGGCGACCCGCTCGTGGTCGACGCCGACGAAGGGGTGCGCCCGGGAACGACGGCCGAGTCGCTCGCCGCCCTCAGGCCGGCGTTCGACAAGTCGGGCACCATCACCGCCGGCAACGCCTCGCAGATCTCCGACGGCGGCGCGGCGGTGGTCGTGACCTCGAGGGCGAAGGCAGAGCAGCTCGGGGTG